>NZ_JIAF01000004.1:332698-665396 GCF_000688375.1 Prevotella sp. HUN102
CCTATCATTCTCGACTTCATTGCCAACCTGCCCTTATTCGGCTCCATCATCCGGCTATCGAGATATATAGGTATGAACTTATTCATAGCCTATCTGCTTACCATCATTGTCCATATCTTCCGTTCAAGGATAGTGAAAATCGTTTTCTATGCACTACTGTCCACGCTGGCACTCACAGATATTTTCCTCAGACTGGCTTTCGGGCAGCAGTTCTCTCCCACCGTCATCCTGTTGTTGGGCGAAACAAACCATCACGAGTCGGCAGAATTTATCAACACTTTCATCCTCGGGCAACACGGTATCATCATCCTACTGATTCTCTGCTGCATCATTAGCGGCATCATCCTACTGGAAAGAAGGGCTGAAAGCATAATAAAAAGCATCAGTAAACGGCATATTTCTGTAAAAATCATCGGTTCTCTCCTCTTTGCCTATCTGCTGATTGCAGGTGGATGGAAAGCGAGAATATACTACACGCTACTGAGCAATCCGACGAGGATGGAGTTGGAGGAATGGGCCACATCGAACAGGAGTGGAGCGTGTACAGACCTTATTACCTGTGCCGCCTACTCATTTGTAGGCGCAAACAGCCTCTGCAACGACATCAAGATAGCCAAACAGACTTCTCAAAAGGTCTGCGACACTACTGCAAGGGTAGAGGAAGATTCCACGCTCACCATTGTCTACGTGCTCGGAGAATCGTTTATCAAGTATCACTCTTCGCTCTACGGCTATGCCAACGACACCAACCCACGACTGAAACAGGAGCAGAACGCAGGCAACCTGTACGTGTTCAACGATGTGGTAACGCCCTACAACCGTACTTCCTTCACGATGAAAAACACATTCAGCTGCAACAGTCAGGCAGCAAACGAGCACTGGGCGGACTTTCCTCTCTTCCCGACTATCTTCAAGCAAGCCGGATACAAGGTGTTCTTCTGGGACATTCAGAAGACATACGATGAAAAGGAGATGTATTCCATCTCCATCAATTCGCTCCTCTACGACAAAAAGATGAAGCGGCTCACGTATTCCGAACTGTCAAGCAGGCGGCCATTCGCCTACGACGGAGACCTCGTGGTGGATTTCTTCTCGAAAGACAGAACGCCCTCTGGGCGAAATCTCGTGATGTTCCATCTCATCGGTCAGCACGTTGATGCCGACAAACGATATCCACACACGGCAGAATTTGCAAGATTCAAGCCCAAAGACATACGGAGAAACGAGGACTACATTACCGAAAGAATGAAACAGGAGATTGCACACTACGACAATGCAACGCTATACAACGACTACGTGCTCTCGGAAATCATCCATCATTACCGAAACAAGAACTGCATTCTCGTGTATTATTCCGACCACGGCGAGGAAATCTACGACTACCGTCCGTCGCTTGGCAGAAAACTTACGCCAATGTGTGCGAACCTGCTGAAGTATCAGTTCGACATTCCCTTTATGATTTGGTGTTCAGATACCTACAAACAACGGCATCCCCGCACGATAAAGCGTATCTCGGCTGCCCTGAACAAGCCCTTTACCATCGACCACGCAGCACACCTGATGCTTTCGCTCGGCGGCATTCACACCCCATACTACCGAAAACAACTTGACATACTGGGTCCGGATTACAATCCCGGACGCAGAATCGTAAATGACAACATTGACTATGATAAGGCAAGATGGGAATAAATCTCTCTTGCAAGCCGCTTCTTTCTAAGATTCGGTGTACTTCATTAATAAATATAAAAGAGCTTTGAGTCTCCGGTGCGTGAGTGTCGGAGACTTTTTTATTATTCTCTTGCGTATTTTTTATATTCTGAAAGAACAACAATTCGCTTTTCGACTGTAAATTTTAATTACTCAAAATCGCACATATTTTTTCTACAATCTGGAGATTCTCAAAGGAGATTTTGATAATTGGAATACCATTTTCGGAGTACTGCACTTCAATTATATGAAGATGACGATGCGTTCTTGCGAAGATTGCCATCCGATTGTCGTAAGAATGGGAGAGGTAAGTGCGAAGAAAAACACAGAAAACAAGGCTTATAAGTCCGTTTTATAGTTCTGTTTGCGAACCAATCGGAGATAATTATATGCACAAATCAGGCCTTTACACTATATGCTATTGAAAAATAGAGTCTTATAGTTGCACAGGCAAAACTCGCGTATTTGAGAATAAAAAATATTTTGTTCAGAATAATCGAATTATGGAGAGCGTTTTGTCAAGATAATTTACAAACAAAACATTCAAATTCGGAATAAAACAAACAAGTGTACAAATCAACGAGTTCGCAAGCAGGCTTGTGCGTTTATCTTACTATTGCAGTCTTACTCTGCAAAATTATTTTCTCGAACAAAAAAGCTGCCTACTTGTAAACTCGCCAATCTGTTGTTTTGTAGCTGATGAGTTCGGGACGCTGCCCGAACTCAGGTTTATACATATCAATATTGCTACTAATCTTAACTATCTGCTTCTCTGAGCGTTCTCCTTTGACGGAAGCGTGCTTAGAGCAGTTCGGGCAGTTCAAACAACTTCGTGCCGTTGCTGCCTTTTATTAATATGTAATGATTCTTGGGTTGAGCTTTCCGAATCTCTGCCTTAACCTCTTCCACATCCTTGAATTTACGGAAATCGGTGTCAGTCTTTGCAAAGTTGTCGCCCACGAGCCATACATCCGTAATGCCGGCAGCCTTGACAGCGTCTGCCACCTTCTGATGCTCTGCGTCCGTAACATCGCCCAGTTCGCGCATATCGCCGAGAATCGCCATTTTGTTCTCCACATTCATCAGACGGAAGTTCTCAATAGCGGCAGCCATACTGGAAGGATTGGCATTGTAGGCATCCACCACCAGTTTGTTGCTTGCCGTTTCCGTGAGCTGCGAACGGTTGTTGCTCGGAACGTAGTTCTCCAATGCGTGGCAGATTTGCTGTGGTGCAACACCGAAATGCAAGCCTATGGCAATGGCAGCAAGCATATTATCGAGATTGTAAGAGCCTACAAGATGGGTAAGCACTTCTTTCCATTCGCCTCCATTCTCGTGCCAACGGAAACGGAGGAAGGGCGCACAGTCCACTACTTCGCCCTGAATGTTTGCCGTTTCGTCCTGTCCGTAGGAAATGATACGGTCGAACTCCCGCTGTTCTGCCATTTCGGCAAGATCGGAATTACTTTCGTTCAGGAAAAGCAGGCTGCCGTGAGCCTTCATATAGTCGTAGAGTTCGCCCTTGGTGCGCTTTACACCCTCGAAACTGCCGAAGCCCTGCAAATGGGCACGGCCTACATTGGTTATGAGTCCACAGGTAGGCTCAACATAAGCAGCGAGCTTTTCGATGTCGCCTTCGTGCGAAGCTCCCATCTCTATCACGGCAATCTCGTGTTCCGGACGGATACGGAGCAACGTCCGGGGCACGCCCACATCGTTGTTGAAGTTGCCTTCGGTATGGAGAACATTGTATTTTTCGGCCAGAACTGCCGAAATCAGCTCCTTGGAAGTGGTTTTTCCGTTCGTACCCGTAATGCCGATAACCGGAATCAGAAACCGACGACGGTGCTCACGTGCCAGTTCCTTATACGTGATGAGTGCATCATCAACAAGAATCAGCCTTTCGTTCCCCTCTTCGGCATACTCTTTCTCATCGATAACGGCATAACTGCACCCTTTCTCCAAGGCTGCCTTAGCGAATTTGTTGCCATCGAACGATGCACCTTTCAGCGCGATGAAAATACTTCCTTCGGGACAATTACGGCTGTCGGTAGTAACAACCGGATGCGCTTCGTACAACTTATATAATTCTTGAATATCCATTGCGTGCTGTTTAAGTTACTTGCAAAGGTAGTGCAAAACCGAGATATGTCAAAACTCTTGCTGCTTTATTTACAGGAATCATCTAAATTCACTATACATTACAAAAGCATAGCACAAAGACAGGCAAAAGGGAAAAAGAAAAACAAGGAAAACCGAGCAGCGACCGAAACGTATCAAATTGTCAGAACATCCGTTCTTCATTCTTTTGAAACTGAGAAAAAACTATTCGGAAACGGGTGTTTTTTCTTCGTTCTTGCTTGCATTTCTCAAAGGGAATTTGTATTTTTGTCCCCATTAACAGACGATATTGTTTTTATTGACACTACTGACACCACGTGAATGTTGCTAATACCAAAACAAAAATAGCAAAACTATCATTCGTCAGCATTCTCAAGGACGCACGGAGGCAAGGCTCTCAGACCGAAATTCCAACGTCCACGCCGATTTGAGAGAGTGCAAGCCCTCAATTATCGACTAAAAAACTAATATCTGCAAAATAAGGATGGAAAGGCAAAGAACTGACATTGAACCTGAAGGTTTCGGATAAAGACCTGATGTGTATGTAAGTTTTATAAGCCATTCACAATAAGAAAGTTTTTTATTAACTAATTATATTTACTATGAAAGTCTATGAATATCAGGCAAAGGATATCTTTGCTGCTTATGGTATGGCGACACAGAGAGGTTTCATCTGCCGTACACCGGAGGAAGCCGTTGAAGCGTGGCGTAAGCTCGGAGTTGAGTTAGCTGTCGTTAAGGCACAGGTTCACACTGGTGGCCGTGGTAAGGCAGGTGGTGTGAAACTTGCTAAAACCGAAGAAGAAGTTAAACAGCGTGCTACCGACATTCTCGGTATGGACATCAAGGGATTTACCGTTGACCGAGTGCTCGTTTGCGAAGCTGTCGATATTGCTTCAGAGTTCTATGTAAGTATCGTTATCGACCGTAAGACAAAAGGTGTCATTATGATGCTTTGCCGCGAAGGTGGCGTTGATATCGAGACAGTTGCGAAGGAAACTCCTGAAAAGATTGTCAAGATTCCTATCGACCCACTGGTTGGTATGCCTGATTACCTCGCCCGCGAAGCTGCATTCAAGCTGTTCGACGATATGAAGTATGTGAAGCAGGCTGCTCCTATCCTTCAGAAGCTCTACAAGCTCTTCATCGAAAAGGATGCGTCATTGGCAGAAATCAACCCCCTCGTAATCACAGAACAGGGACAGGTTATGGCTATCGACGCTAAGATGACATTCGACAACAATGCCCTCTTCCGCCATCCGGATATCTTTGAGATGTTTGAACCAACTGAAGAAGAGAAGAAGGAGCAGGACGCTAAGGACAAGGGATTCAGCTACGTGAACCTCGGTGGCGAAATCGGCTGTATGGTAAACGGTGCCGGTTTGGCTATGGCTACAATGGATATGATCAAGCTCTATGGCGGCAATCCTGCAAACTTCCTCGATATCGGTGGCAGCTCTAATCCGACAAAGATTGTTGAAGCAATGAAGCTGTTGCTTTCAGACGAGAATGTAAAGGTGGTTCTCATCAATATCTTCGGCGGTATCACTCGTTGCGACGACGTGGCAAAGGGATTGATTGAAGCATTCAAGCTCATCGATACCGATATGCCTATCGTTATCCGTCTGACAGGTACCAACGAGGCTGAAGGCCGCGAACTCCTGAAGGGCACCAAGTTCAACGTTGCCCACACGATGGGCGAGGCCGGCAAGATGGCTGTTGAATTGTGCAACTCAGTAAAATAATAACCGAATAGTCGTACTAAATAAAAACAAAACAAAATGAGTATATTAATCAACAAAGATACACGACTGATCGTTCAAGGTATTACTGGTCGTGATGGAGGTTTCCACGCAAAGAAGATGAAGGAATATGGTACTAACGTTGTAGGCGGTACCTCTCCGGGCAAGGCAGGTCAGGAAGTTGAGGGCATTCCTGTGTTCAACACCGTGAAGGATGCCGTTGCTGCTACCAATGCCAACACATCTGTAATCTTCGTTCCTGCCGCATTCGCAAAGGATGCTATGCTCGAAGCTGCCGACGGAGGCATCAAACTCATCATTTGCATCACTGAAGGTGTTCCTACACTCGACGTTGTTGAGGCATACAGATACATCCGCGAAAAGGGTGCAAACCTTATCGGCCCGAACTGCCCGGGTCTGATTTCTCCGGAAGAGAGTATGGTGGGTATTATGCCTACAAACATCTTCAAGAAGGGGCACACCGGCGTTATCAGCCGTAGTGGTACATTGACCTACGAGGTTGTGGCAAACCTCACGGCAGCCGGTATGGGACAGACAACGGCTATCGGTGTAGGTGGCGACCCTATCGTAGGACTTTACTTCCAAGACCTGCTCGAAATGTTCGAGAACGATCCAGAGACCGACAGCATTGCACTCATCGGCGAAATCGGCGGCGATGCCGAAGAGCGTGCGGCAGAATACATCAAGGCACATTTGACAAAGCCTGTCGTAGCATTCATTTCCGGACGCGAAGCTCCGAAGGGCAAGCAGATGGGACACGCCGGCGCAATCATTTCAAGTGGCTCGGGTACGGCGGCAGAGAAGGTGGCGGCATTCGAGGCAGCAGGCATTCCGGTAGCGCGCGAAACCAGTGAAATCCCTGCATTGCTGCAAGGACTTATGAAGAAGTAGCAGATTGAGGATTTGCGAAGCCGGCGGTCTTATCAGACAATGCAGCCGGCAGCAATCATCCTCAAACTAACTATTTTTAACCCCTTTCGTTTTGGATTCTCAAATATAAGGGCTACCTTTGCAGCAGAATTTAGAAACAAAGGAAATAAAAGGATATGGAATTCCGACATTATTACAGATGTCGGGATTCTATCTTTTTTATATCCGTTGAAAAACGTATTAATAAAAACAGATTATTATGTCTTATATGTCACAAGAGGGCTACGACCAGCTCGTGGCCGAATTGCAGCGTTTGGAGTCGGTAGAACGTCCCAAGGCATCGGCAGCCATCGCGGAAGCCGTTGATAAGGGCGACCTTAGCGAGAACTCGGAGTACGATGCGGCAAAAGAGGCACAGAGACACCTCGAAGCTAAGATTACCGAAATGAAGATGACCATTGCTCAGGCAAAGATCGTCGATGTTTCACGCTTGAGCGACGAAGCTGTCCAGATTATGTCTACTGTTGAAATGACCAACGTTTCAACCGGTGCAAAAATGAAGTACACCATCGTGAGCGAAACGGAAGCCAACCTGAAGCAGGGAAAGATTTCCATTCACACTCCCATTGCACAAGGGTTGCTCAATAAAAAGGTGGGAGAAGAAGTGGAGATTACAATTCCTCGTGGTACGATTAAACTTCGCATCGACAAGATTTCAATCAACCTATAAACTCAACAAGGGATGATGAAAGGATGAAGTGAAAGAACGAAGCAGCCGTTACAGCTCTCCGAGACGCAATCGGCAACCATTCGGCTTTTGCCTCATAACTTTCCCATTCCCACAACTTCTCCAAATCCTATGACAATATTCTCGAAAATAGCAGCTGGAGAAATTCCAAGCTACAAGTGTGCCGAGAACGACAAGTTCTATGCCTTCCTTGACATCAATCCTGTCGGCAAGGCTCATACATTGGTTATCCCTCGCAGGGAAGTAGACTATATCTTTGATATGGCAGACGACGAACTGGCTGAGTTTGCCGTATTTGCAAAGAAAGTAGCCCGTGCCATCAAATCGGAATTTCCGTGCAAGAAAGTTGCCCAAATCGTTTTAGGACTGGAAGTAAACCACGCTCACATCCACCTCATACCAATGAACAGTGAAGCTGATGTTGATTTCAAGAAGAAACTTGAAATTTCAGCAGAAGAACAGCAGAAGATTGCAGCCAGAATCTTTGCCGCATTCCAAAAGCTCGGCTGACATTGCGATTGACTTTTAAAAAGAAAATACGCTTGGCTCTTAAAAGAAAGCCTGTTTAGACCGAAAACAAATCTCTTCAATGGCGCAGCCCCATACAATTTCCAACAGGGCAGCCTCCATACAAACACAACAAGGCGAAGAACTCATACTGCGTTCTTTGCCTTATTGTTTTCCGTCCCGAAGATAAAAGAAACAACTATAAATATCTGAGTTCGGGACAAAATAGCAAGTCTCTCTCACAGATGCCACGGATTCACAGATTTTCTCCCACTCTTCCGAACACAGAGAAGGCAAAGCCTTCAAGGAACGCACAGATGCCTGACGGAAAACGATTGGGAATTTATTAGGAATTTATTAGACATTTATTGGGCATTTATTCTGCAATGCACCTGCCAATAAGGAAATCCGTGTCATCCCTGAAGGCTCTGCCTTCTCTGTGGCGAAAATAAACATCTGTGATTCTGTGGCATCCGTGAGAGAAACTTTTTCCATCTCCCATTTCACATCTCCCATTTCTCATCTCCCATTTCCCATCCCTCATCTCCCATTTCCCATTTCAAAACAACAGCGCAAGCTCCGTCCTCACGACGAAACTTGCGCCTAATATAAAATAGAGAGTAAAAATGTATTATTCCATATCCCTCTTACGGATTGTTGTCTTCTTCACTGCTCCCGCTGCCCTGCTGCGCAGCCTTCTCCCTCATCGTCTCGTAGGCCGTCTCGCGTAGCGCGCTCTTCAGTTCCACGCCGGGCGTGAACGTCAGGCGGGGCTTGATGGTCTCGGTGTTGAAATCCTTCTCGGTTTCGGCACCCTTGCTCGACAGCGTGAGGCGCATCGTGCCGAACTCGCCCAGCTGCACGCTGAAGCCGTCGCGCAGATAGGCGGGCAGACAGTCGGTGAAATTGGCAAGCACGTTCTCGATGTCGCCGCGCGTGAGCGACGACCGTCCTGCAATGTCGCGTGCAATGTCGCGCAGCGTCTTCCGTCCCGCGTTCACAGGACTGGCATAAACCTTTTCCTCAGTCTTCTTCTGAGGATTCTTCCGTTTGATCAGTTTTACTTTCATAATCGATTTGTTTTAGGTTAAAAAATAAAAGATAGTTACAAGGAGACCAGTAGACGAGGTTACAAGGAGATTTGTTCTGCAACTTGACAGGTTCAGAGGTTCGGAAGTTGAAAAGTACACGGATTCACAAGTCAGTTCCCTCATCTCTTTGTCCACTCGTTTCCTTGTGTCCTTGTTTCCTTATTCACTTGTAAACTCGCTTCCTCGTCCACTTGTTCACTCGTCTACTCGTAAACTTCCCCCTCGTCCCCTGAATTTTTCTCCTGTATATAAATATTTTTCTATACGCTTCCTCGAAAATTTCTAACCGTATAGAATTTTACGGGGAACCGTATGTAAATTGTTTACCGTTCGTTTCAATTATAGAAACCATGAAGGACCTGCAACATATCCCCAACGTCGCGAATCACAGTCTATGCCTACCCATTGATTATCGAAATGTAAACAAAAAGCAGCAGGTCCTTCGTGCTCTTTATCCTTATCAAATGGGTATACGAGAACTGTTGAAGACCAATAGACTCCGTAATATGCAGAATCTTTAAGTTTAAGTTTTCCATCGCTATAATATCCCATAGCTGGCAAAAAGAAATACTCGTTTACATTAGCAGGTGGATTCTGGATAGGTTTCATTCTCCAATACGTGTTCCTTTCTTCCCAGATGGTAGAAACTGCGGGAGACTGGTTCACCTCTGCTCCACTGTCATTCCAACCTTTATAATGATTACGATAGTCTATTCCTGCATATTGCGAATTATTGAAATTAGAAATGTATTGCTTTTTCTTAAACCACATACCTCCTTTATAGAGATGTTTGAGATGAGACCATAATTTATTGCCATCCCAATGAGGATTACCTTTCCAGACATACCAAATTAATTCATTGACATTTTGTGTATATTGAAATGCACGTGTTGCATTAGTAGACACCCAATTTTCACTATAAAAACGAGGATCGCCTGATGTTCGAGGATAGTTATTGCTTAATCCATTATGTACATAAGGCTGTGAGGTTTCATAATATTTCCAATAGTTGTATCCTATTTGGGGATCCCACATATAATATTCCGTATTTTGATAGATTTGGATATCAGACGTCAGATTTGCCGTGATGTCATAAACTTTGTTTGCCAGATATTCCTTGCTCGAGAGCTGTTTTGTGATGGTAGCCTCTATCTCCGTTGCAGGGTCTTTTATAGTATATTCCACCGTCAGTCTGTGCGTTCCGGGAGCGATGACCATATAGGCAGATTTGCTGACATCGCCTTTGACAGAACTTATTGGGAAGCCGGGAGTAGCTACAAGCCTTTGTTGATTGGTATGCGTGTCCCAAGGACCAGGAACACTACTGCTTCCACCCTTAGTTGTAAGAGTAATTATATTTGAATTTCCATTGCCTGAAAGTCCGTTGAAGTTGAGAGTATAACTGCCTGCTATGTTGTTGTCTGACTTCACTACCACTTGGGTAAGATATACATTTTTCGCAAGTCCTGCATTCTCGATACGCGGCATCAGGCAGAGATAGGCAGCTTTGTGGTCAAGACTGAATTTAAAGCGTCCACCGTTGCGTATTGCTGTGGCTGTTCCACAGTCGCCCGACGTTCCGAAGTGGCGGGTGCTGTTGGGCTTGTCCTGTGTCTGGCTGCCCTTAATAGTTACGTTGGTTCCACTGCTGCTGTTCTCGCCAGTATAATAAACCCTGTAACTGTTTCCTGAATAATTGCCAGGTACGTAGAAACGCGCTGAAGGCTGCGATGCCGTGATACTGCTTTTTGTACTTGCTGTTCGGCTGCTTCCATCCTCCACCCATATCTTGTCGCCTGTTTCCCACATAAAGTTGCCACCACCCAGATATTGATGGTCTCGCATTGAAGTACGTGTCATCTGTGAGCTATATGGAACCGTACTATCAGATTCCATACAGAATGCTGTACAACCGTCGAGTATATCAAAACTGGTATCAGTATTTTTTACTTCATTTGTGTCTGCTGCCGTGTCGTCATTGGCACAACTTGCCATAAACGTGAATGTGGCAAAGACAGAGAGCAGATATAAAATTATCTTATTTTTCATCATTGTTGTTTGAATTTTGTTTAAAACTATTGTGAGGCTTTGCTAAAGAATTGATTTATCGTGCTCTGACTCCTCTTCCCATTCGTCTTCCAAGAAGCCTTGCTTGGCATCTCCTGAACTTCCTCCTGGTTCTGCCGGATTATGTCTACCCTCTATTGATGCCGTCAGCAGATAGCCGTTGTTAGTCACTTGATATATCCCTATCTTGGGAGAGAGATATATTTTTTGAACCTTTGATTTTTTTTTCATTTTCTCTTGTTTTAATTTAATGAATATTCGTTGTTATTGATTGATTGAAAATTGAATAATCTGCATAAAAAAACGAACAAAGGGAACTTCATAAAAGCCCTTTGTTTACAGGTGTTACACGGCTGTCCTCGCGCGCGTGGAATAAAATGTATTTGAGGAAGTAGTCCGCCAGTGGTGCGACTATGAGAGAGAGAGAGAGAGAGAGAGAGAGAGAGAGAGAGAGAGAGTAACAAATTATTTGAAACTGCCAAATAATCCGTCATCTTTTTAGCGGCATTTTTCATACAAGAATCCACAGAAAAACCTTCGTTTCCCTGTGCCGTGCATATACCTTTTATATATAAGGAAAAATGCTGATGATAGCCGTTATGCTCTAATTCGTTCACTTAGTGATAGTTAATAATCGGGTGCAAAGATATACATTCTTTTTCATACAACCAAGAAAAGCCTGATTATTTTTCTTTTTCCATCAAGTATAGAAAAGTTTCTGACGAAACTTTTCTATACAAATTCCTCGCCCTTTTTCAATCTCACTTCATTCACATACTTCCTTATCAGTGCCGACGAATTTTCTTTCTTGCATATCAGCAGTACATTATCCTTTTCGGCAACGATGAATCCCTCTAAACCGTCGATAACTGCCAAGCGACCGTTATTTAATCTGATGATATTATTTTTGGAATTTTCAATCAGGACATCAGAATTGACAATGACGTTATCGCCATCGCCCCTGCTCTTCACTTCATAAATTCCGTGCCACGTACCGAGGTCTGCCCAACCGAAGTCGCATTTCATCACATATACATTGTCCGATTTCTCAAGCACTCCGTAGTCGATTGAGAGATTCGGATAGGATGGGAAATGCTGATTCACGAACGCAGTTTCTTCCTCTATCGTAAAGTTTTTCACACTTTCGTCGAAATTGCGGAACACAACAGGCAGGCATTCTTTCAGGCAAGCCGTAAGACACTGCACATTGGCAAGGAAAAGTCCCGTATTCCAGTACCATTCCCTGCTTTCAACAAACATATTGGCAAATTTCTCATCTGGTTTCTCCGTGAAAGCCTTTACCTTGAATATCTCATCCGTACCGGAATATTCCCCTTCCTGAATATATCCATAGCCAACTTCAGGACGAGTCGGGCGAACGCCCATCGTCAGCAAATGGTTGTTCTGTGCCACAAATTCCAATCCTTCAAGTATGTTTCGTTGAAAAGTCTCACTGTTCAGGATGCTCTGATCCGAAGGTGAAACCACAATATTAGCCTTTGGATTCAGTTTTCCAATTCTGTGGGTAGCCCACGCCACACTCGGCGCAGTATTTCTGTGAATGGGTTCAGCCATAATGTTATCATCAGGCACTTCGGGCAATTGCTCGCGAACCAAGTCGAGATATTCCTTACTCGTGTTGATAAAAATATTCTCTTGAGGAATGAATCTTAGGAAACGGTCGTAAGTTTGCTGCAACTGCGTGCGCCCTTCGCTGAAGAAATCCACAAACTGCTTAGGAAACTTTTCCTTGCTCACAGGCCAAAGGCGACGTCCTTTTCCACCTGCAAGAATCACACAATAGTTATTGCTGTTTTTAGTCATTATCATAGTCTCGTTAGACTTATTAAATTAACATTCCAAAGTTACCTTTTTATATCAACGAACCCAAATGTTTTAAGAAATAAATAACTATTTTGTGAATATTTTTATGCAGCTTATTATCTCCTCCCTTATCTCGCCTCAGGCCTCTTCATTTCCCATATTCCGTCTATACTTCCATCCACAGCCAATATTAATAATCGCATTCGTAGAGTCAACCAGCAAGTGCAAAATTACAAAACGTGTTTGAAGAACTGCAAGTTCCAAAACTTCTCTCCTCTATATCAAAATTCCATTCAAGCAGCATTCCATCACTCTTCCCTGCCTATAAATTTGAAGATTCCAAATCGAAGTGCAAAAAAGAGTAGCCCTCGCCGAGAGATGCAGACGTTCTCGAAGCGTAGCGAGAGGTTGTCTGCATCTCTCGCCGAGGAAAAAGCAACAACCGGCAATACAAATTAAAAAAGGGAGACCGAAGTCTCCCCAGGATTAACTAACTTTGTATTGTTTATGTACCATCAATTAATCTCGGAGCAAAGGTCGCAAATTTTCGCCTTACTTCAAAAGAAAACCGCAAGAAAAGAAATTGCCGCCATCGTCGGCATCAGTCAGGCAACACTCTCACGTGAAATCAAACGCAACAGCACGCCCTCGGGAAAGTATATCTGGACGAAGGCGCACGACATGGCCATGGAGCGCAGGAGGCGAACGGTGAGCAACTCCAGGCTCTCCGACGAATTGGTCTGGAGAATCAAGGAATATATCGTTAATGACCAATGGTCTCCAAGACAAATATCAGGGTATCTGCGTGTGAATGAGGGGATAAAGGTGTCCCATCAGTCCATCTACAACATCATCCACAATGACCCTACAGGGAAACTTGCCGGGCACACAAGACATCAGATGAAATACAGGCATCACCCCAAGGGTGGGCATCTTCCTGTCAAGGACAGGGTGAGCATCCATGAGAGAAGCAAGGAAGTGGACGGGAAGAGATTTGGAGACTTTGAGATGGACCTGATCGTCGACCCTGCCCAAAGGGCCATACTCACACTGGTGGAGAAATCCACCAATATGTTGCTTATGCAGAAACTGCCATTTGGGAAGCAGTCGAAACCTCTGGCAAAAGCAGTCAGGAGACTGCTGCTGCCATACAAGGACAGACTGAAGACCATTACCACTGACAACGGACCTGAGTTTGCCGCACATAAGGATATCACGAAATGGTTGGGCGTGCCTGTGTACTTTGCAGATCCATATTGTCCATGGCAAAAGGGAGCCATTGAGAATACAAACAAGTTAATCAGACAATATATACCTAAAAAGGATTCCTTTGAGAACTATACGAACAAGAGGATTATGGCCATACAGAAGAAATTGAATGAAAGACCAAGGGAAAAACTAAACTTTTCCACACCAAAGTGCGAGTTCTTCAAACATGTGTTGTAATTTTGCACTTGCTGGTTGACTCTACAAATTCCACTTATACTCCCCTTGACACACATTTTTTCCGTAAAAAATTTGCGTTCTTCAGATTTTCTCTATACCTTTGCAACGCTTTAGTAAAAGGCTATTGCCCAGATGGCGGAATAGGTAGACGCGCTGGTCTCAAACACCAGTGGAGCAATCCATCCCGGTTCGAGCCCGGGTCTGGGTACTATAAATCCCTTGTAAATCGTTGATTTGCAAGGGATTTTTATTTTTCAACATGTACTAAAAGTGTACTATGTAACAATACAATAAGAAAAGTGTACTTTTATAGTTTTTCGCCACTCAGATTTATAGTTAATTAACAATAACCTTTCCCTTTTATTCTGTTTCTTTCCCTTTCTTAGCGTTTTCTCCAACGAATGCCCTATCTTTGCAAGCAGTACTCATCTTAGAAATTGCAAACTGGAATATGACAGTCTAAAGATACAGTTTGACAATATTCAACGAATATTAAGCTACTGCATCACTCAAACCTACAATGTGTTCATTGGAAATATTCTGAGAAAGAAGAGTTGTATTAGCAATATACAACTCAAAGAGATTTGGCAAAAAGAATATATCCGAATAACTGATGAACTTTCTTCTATTTATCTGAATTATCCTGCCCTTGCATGTGTAGAGAAATACTACACAGATGATAACTTTCTGTGGGAAAGCACTTTCTTTGAATCACTGACCAAAGAACAAAAACAGAAATATACCTCCTTCTCTGTTTCTTCATTTGAATATGCGAAGTACATTGAGAGACACACCACATATAATAATATCCTACCGATGTTCTCGTACCTTATTAATGCAATTCTGTATGAACGGTATGCAAAATATCTCACAGGAGAAATAGAACAAATTGAATTAACAGAGGCACAAACCACTTTGGCTTGCTCTACGGCTTAATAAAGATGAAACACCATTTCAAAATGACATTCCAATACATTTGTTATTAAGCTCTATACTAAAAGTTGAAAATCTCTGAAAATCTTATAAATTCCGCAAAAAAGAGTGTGTAATTGTTTTTTTAAAAGTAGTTTTACACTAAAATATTAAGAATCATGACACCAAGAGAATTTGAGCACAAAGTTTCAGATTATTATAAGCAACAAGGCTATAAAACAATTATTACACCTTATTCAGGTGATTGGGGGATTGATGTTATTGCCTCAAGGGGGAAAGATAAATTAGCCATTCAAGTGAAGATGTATGGAGGCTCATCCAGAAAAATAACACGCCTGCAAATGATGCAACTATATGGAGCTATGGCATATAAAGATTGTACACGAGCTGTAATGGTAACTGATGGAGATTACATGCCAGATGCTATAGATGTAGCCATAAAATTGGGCATAGAAGCAATTTACTTAAAAGATAATTCTATGCAACTGCTCAAAGAGCAGAACTCTAAAAGTGCTATAGAAAATGAGACTACAGTAAAGGGACTAATGGCGTTTGACGAGATGTGGGAAAAATACATTATGCCATTAAAAGGCAAGACGCTGAAGACTAAAAACAGAGAGAACAAAATCGTCAATGTCGACTGGGGCGGTATCGTTAGGAGCACCTCTAAAGGTAATCGTGGTAAAATAGAAATTGAAGACATTAAAATGGCTTATAGCCTGCTAGAAAAAAACGGTATTGTTGAACGAAGCCTAATAAATCAATTTGTAAAACGTTGTTCTTCCGGAATAATATTATTGCTATCTCAAGTACCATTTATTGGCGTTAAAAAGAATCCTACCATACAACTTTATGTCAAAGAGAACTATGAATGATATTACCCAAATATTAAAAAATGATGGCTTCAAGGGATTTATTTCTGTGGGAAACCTTATGCAAAGTCATAAAATAATTCCCGCACATAGTGGAGTATATATCCTCTTACGCTTAAAAGATTCTGAACCTGAATTTCTTGAACGAGGAACCGGTGGCTTCTTCAAGCGGAAAAACCCGAAGAATCCAAATGTTTCTGTTGCAGAACTGAAAGATAACTGGATTTCAAATGCTGCGATTGTTTATATTGGAAAGGGCACATCTTTGAAGACTCGGCTTGGAAGTTACCTTCGCTTTGGAGAGGGAAAATTTGCTACTCATTGGGGTGGCCGATACATTTGGCAGTTGAAAGATTCACGTGAACTAGTCGTATGTTGGAAAACCATGGATGAAGATCCACGTGTAGTTGAAGAAAGAATGATAGCTAAGTTCAAGAAAGAACATGGTGGCAGACGACCTTTTGCGAACTTGAAAGACTAAACAGACTATGAAGAAACTCAACAAAGATTTTTTGCATGGTCTATTTACGAGTATCATCATACTGGGTATGATTTATGGCTGCAACATCTATTTTTCATTGCAGGAGCGCAAACAAAGAAAAGAATGGCATAAGCAGAAAGATAAACGTAGAGAAAAAATGAAGAAATATCGTGAAGCTTTGCAAAAACAGCGTGATAGTATAAGAGTTAGTAAGAGTATGATGAGGAATTTGTTGATCGCTCAACTGGAGATTTTGAGTTATATGAATAAGCCTTATTGATGATTCTTCTTTGCTCCACATCAACGACGAGTGATGAGGGTGTATCATAATTGATATTCCCTCTTCATATTATTAATAGTACATCTAAAAAAGAAGCAATAAGTTATTCTGTAAATTCCTAGAAACCAGCTTTATCCGGCCCTACTCTACAAAGGTACTTACCACGCATAGATTTGATATTACGCATAATTGTACTACTATTCAACCCAGCAATAGAAGCCATTTCTTCCTCTGTAATATAAGGATTTGCAGCCATCAACTGTAAAACAAAGATACCGTTCGCTATAAGCTTATCACTTTGTTTGACAGCTTTTTCTATTATTCTACCAAAAGAAATACCACATCACGGTAAAACTCACCACAGAGGATTACTACACGCTCAAAGGCAAAGCCAAGAACGCAGGAATATCCATGAGTGAGTTTGTAAGAAAAGTTCTTGAGAAAGGAAATGTCATAGAACGGCTGACCATAGAGCAGGCAGACTTCATTCGCAAGTTGTGTGGCATGGCAAACAATCTCAACCAGTTGGCACATCGTGCCAATGCGGAAGGGTTTCATGCCATTGCTCCTTTCCACAAAATCGTCATTGGCAAGATTGACGAAATCCTAAACCTGATACGAAGATGATAGCCAAGATAATGAAAGGTTCGGGCTTCAAGGGTGTCATCAGCTACATCCTTGACCCGAAGAAAGGAGTGGAGCTTTATAGACTGTTCCGGAGTGAGAACAGACAGCATAAGCCATCTTGTCCAAAGTTTCATCGACCAAACGGAACTGAATCCACGAGTAAGTAAGGTTGTCGGACATATTTCCCTGAGTTTCTCCGCTCAGGATTCTCCCAAACTCAGCAATGAATGGATGACGAAAGTGGCGCGTGAGTATATGGAGAAGATGAGGATAAAAGATACACAGTATATTATCGGTCGCCATTTTGACAAGGGACATTCGTATGTTCATATCGCTTTCAATCGGATAGATAATAATGGCAAGACCATTTCTGACCGTAACGACAGATTCAGGAGTGAGAAGTTTTGTAAGGAACTGACCGCCAAATATGGTTTGTATTTCGCCGGTGGCCAGGAGAATGTCAAGGAACACCGCTTGAAAGAACCCGATAAGACAAAATATGAAATCTATCAGGCATTGAAAGCAGAAATAGCTCAGTGTAGGGATTGGAAAGAGCTTCTTATTCACTTGAAAGAACAAGATATTGATGTCCGTCTCAAGTACAAAGGCAACTCGCAAGAAGTTCAGGGTATTATCTTCAAAAAGAACGGTTATCATTTCAATGGTTCTAAGATGGACAGGAGTTTCAGTTATTCCAAGATTGACTTTGCCCTTCAACAGAACAATAGGGAACACGAGCAACAGATGCGAGGAACGACAAACCTTATCTCTAATGTTGCAGATGCCACAAGCGAAATAGCCAACGAACTCATAGAAGGAGGATTGGGATTGTTCCAGACTCATGGCCCAGTCCTTGTGGAGGTTTACAATACACTCGACAAAAAGAAGAAAAAGAAAAAACGTAAAATACATTTATAATTATGGCAGACAATAATACATTTGTCCTCTTTGAGGAAATCAAGAACAAGCTGGAGACAATTTACAGGGAACTGAAAGAGCTGAAAGAAAAGGAGAACAACTCTTCCCCTTTCCCTGTCCCCTCTACATCTGTACGACATGACAACCAGCAGGAACAGGAATTGCTCTATCAGTACAAGCTGCGGACAAAAGTCATTCTCAACAAGTACATTGATGTGCAAAAGTGCATCAAGGACGAGGAGGCTAAATCCATAGACAAATTGGTGGCAAGTGTCTTGACCATGCTGCACGAGTGGCAGGAGCAGAAAGAGCATCCACAACCGCAGGAACCGATTCACAGGCACAGCTTTGATATCAAGTCCTCGAAAGTCTTTACCTATGTGGTTGCAGTGTCTATCCTTTGTCTTGTTTCTTTGGTCGGTAACTACTTCCTATGGCAAAGCAAACAACAATACAAGGATGATGCCTTGAAATTCCGTATCATCAGAGTGTGGAGAGGTTGCAGCCCAAAGGAAATCCTATGGCTCAATGATGTGTTTGACATTCATCGAAATGAAAAGGTAATCAAGTTAATTAAGGAAAAAGTCAATGGTTACGATATGGATTTGAAACAAAAGGTAGATAGTTTGATGCAAATGAAATTGAAATAACCCTATATGAAGCAAGCCCAACCAAGCGAGAATTTTGGTTGGGCTTGTACGCTACATCTTAATCTATGATTTCCCAAAAGCCACCATTATCTGGTCCAACACGACGGAGGTACTTGTTACGCATATATTCGATGTTACGCATGATAGAGGTGGCACTAATTCCTACGGCAGCAGCAAGTTCAATCTTAGTAATATAAGGATTTTCAGCCATTAATTGCAAGATGGTTATACGATTTGATGTTAATTTATTACCATTTTCTAATGCTTTGGCTACAACTTTCTCCACTATTACCTTTCGGTTATCAGTCCCTCTATCAGATACCTTTGGCTGTTCATCAGTAACCTTCTCAGATACCTTTAGGTGTTTATCAGTCACCTTATCCGTATTTTCTTTCACAGACTTCTCTTGCTCCACCACAACCTTCGGCACTGTAATTTTCAAAATAAAATCATCTAGATGGAAAGATAGATGCGGTGTACCATTAGCTTCCAACTCTCCGCACACACGATCTACACCTTCTCCAAATTCTTTTACAAAATCGTATGCCTTAAGAAATTGAGCAATTTTGGGATTACGAGAGAAGTGGGTATATCGGATATTTTCAGGCTTAACAGTACCAGGTAATCTTCCAGGCGACTCAAAAACAATGCGATTGTCAAGCATCTTAATTTGTATTTCCGTACCCTTGATATTGTAGGCACGATGGCAACAAGCATTGACAACCATCTCTTGAATTACAAACTTTGGGTAATCCCTATTGGTTACAAACTGCCCATGCTATCCAAGAAATGTATGCTCCTTTACTTGAGTTTCAAGATAAGCAATCGTGGCTTTCACTTGGTCAAGTATCGTTCCCTCAAAGGTTACATCCTTGATGACATTCATCTCTGTACCCACTCGTTCCTCTGTTCCTTTATAGTGGATGAAGCGAGTGCGCCCACGAGGAAAGAACTTTTGAGGATATTTACCAAACAACAGAATACAAGCCACACTAACTTGCTCCTCTCCCTTTGCATTGGTAGTTATGAAACTATTATTCTCATGTAGATATTGCTTTGCCGATTTAGTATAGCCAATCAATTCTGTATATCTTTCAACAGCAGCCATATCAATGTCATCAGCCGTAGCACCATACACAGCCGTATCTTCATAGTAGCGTTCTCCCTTATCGTACATCAACTGTATGCGTTCTTCAAAAGACAACTTCCTACTTTTGTCGCCAACACGCATAAAAGCTTCATCGGCTTGATTGACATATAATTCAAAACTTGCAGGAATGTGCATCAATAAAATATGATTTTCGTTTCCATCTTTATCCGTGTATGGCAACAATTCGCTAGTAATAGTCACGGAAGTATTACAGAAGTCCAAAAGCACACGAAGCAACTCATTAAGTTTCTCTGTATATTGATCCACACCTCCTACCTTTCTCGTCTTATCAGACGCACCTATGGCAATTACACCACTATCAGCATTGGCAAATGCGACGACTGGAATAGCCAACGCCTTGAGGTTAATCAGAAGCTTTTGCAGTCAAACTTCTGATTTTCTTTACGAGTCTGTTTTTCTACTATTGCCATATCTGTTTTACTTTAAAGACCATCTATAAGATCTGAAACCTTATCTTTATTTTTAATTATATCCTTTATCTTTTTTATTTCGTCAAGGCATCTGTTGTAATCTAAATAAGCATTACCTTCATTATGCCCAGCTCCTAAATAATAATTATAGCATTTAAAGCAATCAAGACTAGAGTCTCCTGTGTTCATATCTATCTCAATAACAATATTCATTTCTAAATCAAGACTTTGAGGATTATTTACATCTTTATAGTCATTAAACAAATATGGCAATCGTTTATTTAATAACAATAATATTTTCTTTTTTGGATTAAAATATTGAGCGATGCAGATATCATCTGAAGTAAAATGAGTCATGGTATTCATTCTACCATGTAAAATTTCCTCAGTCCTATCCTTTGTATATTTAAAAGGATCTTTTCTTTCCTCGTTCCCAATCCGCAAAATACAGACATCTCTCATATATAAATGTCCAATTCTTTCTTGAATAGATTTTTCTCTAATAACTGAAGATGAATAGAATGTTCTTTGGTAAAAAGAAACAAAGTCTTCACATAAAGGATAGAGAATATTCTTTTGAAATCCCCAGTTGTCAACATCATAATATAAGTCCAACAAATTCAAATACCTGTCAATATTATCACTATTGTACAATGTCTTTAAAATTGTATCTTGGCTTGATTTAGAATCCTTAAATATAAACTGGGCAGCAAAATATTCTTGCAAAGATTTATGAACCCATTTGAGATACTGACCGTCCTTACAGAATAGAGGAACAGAGGTCAATATATCCTGCAGATAGTCGGAAGATGTAAAATTCAAGTCAGGACAAGCTTGCTTGGCTTCATCAATTATATGAAGTAAAGCATCTTTTTCAAATTCAATTTTTTGGAACTTTAGGCATTTAAAGCCAACATAACGTAAAATACGTTCAAAATCATCAATGTCTAATTTGGAAGCTTTATCATGGACATAGTGGTCTCCTTTAGATAAATCATGAGAATCAAAATAAGCATCATAAACTTGGCGATAAAATATGTGTTTTTTTAGTGGGATAGTTTGTTTATAGTCAAATGCAGCAAAAAGTAATGATACTAATAATGGATTTCTTAGAAATTCATTTATCATTTCATATTTCCCAGATTTAAGTTCATCTATTAATAATTTAGAAGTGTCTCCTTGTTTGTCATATTTGCGAAGTAGTTCATAAGCTTCCTTTTTATTTAATGGACTAATAAAAAATCTTTGAAAATCACCAAAACTAGTTAGAGCTTGTTCTGGTCTAGATGAAGATTCCAAATCGAAGTGCAAAAAAGAGTAGCCCTCGCCGAGAGATGCAGACGTTCTCGAAGCGTAGCGAGAGGTTGTCTGCATCTCTCGGCGAGGAAAAAGCAACAACCGGCAATACAAATTAAAAAAGGGAGACCGAAGTCTCCCCAGGATTAACTAACTTTGTATTGTTCATGTACCATCAATTAATCTCGGAGCAAAGGTCGCAAATTTTCGCCTTACTTCAAAAGAAAACCGCAAGAAAAGATATTGCCGCCATCGTCGGCATCAGTCAGGCAACACTCTCACGTGAACTCAAACGCAACAGCACGCCCTCGGGAAAGTATATCTGGACGAAGGCGCACGACATGGCCATGCAGCGCAGAGAGAGAACGGGGACGAACTCCAAGCTCTCCGACGAATTGGTCTGGAGAATCAAGGAACATATCGTTAATGACCAATGGTCTCCAAGACAAATATCGGGGTATCTGCGTGTGACTGATGGGATAAGGGTGTCCCATCAGTCCATCTACAACATCATCCACAATGACCCTACAGGGAAACTTGCCGGGCACACAAGACATCAGATGAAATACAGGCATCACCCCAAGGGTGGGCATCTTCCTGTCAAGGACAGGGTGCGCATCCATGAGAGAAGCAAGGAAGTGGACGGGAAGAGATTTTGAGACTTTGAGATGGACCTGATTGTCGACCCTGCCCAAAGGGCCATACTCACACTGGTGGAGAAATCCACCAATATGTTGCTTATGCAGAAACTGCCATTTGGGAACCAGTCGAAGCCTCTGGCAAAAGCAGTCAGGAGACTGCTGCTGCCATACAAGGACAGACTGAAGACCATTACCACTGACAACGGACCTGAGTTTGCCACACATAAGGATATCACGAAATGGTTGGGCGTGCCTGTGTACTTTGCAGATCCATATTGTTCATGGCAAAAGGGAGCCATTGAGAATACAAACAAGTTAATCAGGCAATATATCCCTAAAAAGGATTCCTTTGAGAACTATACGGACAAGAGGATTATGGCCATACAGAAGAAATTGAATGAAAGACCAAGGGAAAAATTAAACTTTTCCACACCAAAGTGCGAGTTCTTCAAACATGTGTTGTAATTTTGCACTTGCTGGTTGACTCTACATAGAGGTCATAATAAAAACATTATTCCCAGCTTTAGATATAAAATCTTGTATATCAGATGTTACGGCAGTTCTATTATCTAATGATATTTCATCGTATCCATCAAAAAAGAATATAAA
Organism: Prevotella sp. HUN102; assembly: GCF_000688375.1. Classification (NCBI taxonomy): domain Bacteria; kingdom Pseudomonadati; phylum Bacteroidota; class Bacteroidia; order Bacteroidales; family Prevotellaceae; genus Prevotella; species Prevotella sp. HUN102. Next base: position 355,731 of record NZ_JIAF01000004.1, read on the forward strand.
GCCACCGCTCTCTATAAATTCTAGTAATAGTTGGGGACTAAATTCTTTAGCTAAAGAATTTACTTGTTCCTGTATTTCTATTAGGATCGTCTTATCTTTAGACAACCTTCTCATTTCGATATAAATTGGTATACCATATCCACTTTCAATTACGTCCCAAAAAAGCCGTTTCGTTAAAGTAGATTTCCCCATTCCTGCCGTATCTGTTATTAATATACGGCTATATACAGTCATCATATCTTGTGGATAACTCTCAACCCTGTATGAATTTATTCTTTTGGGCTGGTTATCTTCGACAATTGTTAATGGTTGATATAAATCTTTTAACAACCTTTGTTCATTTCTAAAAACAAGTGTATTTAGAATGCTATACTTTTTATATGTTCTGTATAGATATTCTTCGAAGTGTTCACCTCTAGGAATTAGTAACTTATTATACTCTATCTTACATCTCTCTGCAAAATCTTTTATTTTGGGAGTAACAACATTTTTGATTAAACTATCAATCGCTGGTTTTGCGAAAGTCATTAAAGTTACTTCGGGTATCATACTCATTTAGTATTTAAAGATTTTAATTATATATTACAAAGGTACATATAAATCATCATATTGAAATATAGTTTCCGAATATTTTTTCACAGAAGCATACTTTCTGTTTAATCACTATCTTACCTGTTTTGAGCAAACTGAATGTTTCTTTTCTACTGAGATAATACTCCAAATATAGACTCATCAGACCATCATACAGCATATTTTGCTATATTTTTGGGGAGGCTCTTTGCATTGTTTTTTTATTTTGCCATAATTGATAACTATATACCTAAATATATATCAAATCGAGTAAAATTATTTGAGCTTGTTTTTTAGAAAAGAGAATACTGAGCATTCCGAGAAATCGGGAGTTTACTTGGTAGAAATCCTATTGTTTCAGCATTGTATTTTCAGTAGATAAAAAGAAGATTTGCAAGTAACCGAAGAATACAAAACATTCTTCGCAAAAACGGAGGGCATTCTTGCGAAGAATGGAATGCAATCTTCGCACGTTTGGAAATGTATAAATAGATAACTGATTTTCAAACGTTTACAAGAGAAAGAAGAAGCAAAGGGATTTGCAGAACAGGCTAATGGAAAATGGATAAGGAAAGAATGGATGGATTAACGCCTTTTAACGCATCCGAGCATATAAAATATGATTTTAATCGTATCTTTGTACGCAGATAGACTTTCGGATTGACCGAAAAAGGGGTGCCGCCTTATTGGGTGAGCTGAGATTATACCCGTATAACCTGACGCAGGTAATGCTGCCGTAGGGAGTGCGAAGAGAGAATTTGCGTTTATCTGTCCGTTTATTGGTGTGTTTCCCCTATGGTTTGGCTATTCTGAAAGTGGCGTTTGTTACTTTGAGGATTTATGAAACACTATGTAAAGACTTTGACGATAGCCGGTTCCGACAGCGGAGGAGGCGCGGGAATACAAGCCGATATAAAAACAATGTCGGCTTTGGGCTGCTATGCCTCATCGGTTGTTACGGCTGTTACGGCGCAAAACACGCAACAGGTGTACTGCATTCAGAACATCGAGGCGAAGGTTGTAGAGGCGCAACTGCACGCCGTGCTTACCGATCTGCGCCCCGATGCCATTAAAATTGGTATGACGGGGAGTGCCGAAAATATGGTAAGCATCGCCAAAATCTTATCAGAAGCGAGAAAGATTCCGTTGATTATAGACCCTGTTATGGTTGCAACCTCGGGCAACCGACTGATGGACGACGGCGCAATCGACACGTTCGCAGAGCATCTTTTACCCATCGCCACATTGCTTACCCCCAACATTCCCGAGGCTGAAGCGTTGGCCGGAATGCGCATAACATCGGAAGCCGACGCCGACAAGGCTGCAAAGGCGATTCTAAATCGTGGATGCAGAGCCTTATTAATAAAAGGTGGACACGTAGAGGGAAAGACGAAAAGCGACAGACTGTACTTTGCCGACAACCGAGAGCCTATGGTTTTCAATGCCGAAACGATTGTCTCACGCAACACGCACGGCACAGGCTGCACACTTTCGTCGGCAATCTGCGCTTTCACGGCACGAGGACTGCCCACAGAAGAGGCCGTGGCAAGAGCAAAGCACTATGTGTCTGACGCCATAAGAATGGGGGCTGACGTGGAGATTGGCAGTGGACACGGAGCCGTAAACCACTTTTATAATCCTGAAAAACTCATCAAACTATGACGAACATACAGTTTATTACGCACGAAAACGAAAGGTTCGACTACGTAGAAGGAACTGAACTGGCACTCCGCAGCGGGTGCAAGTGGGTGCAGCTCCGAATGAAGAATGCTTCCGATGAGGAATTTCTGAGCATCGGACACGAAATTTCACGGCTTTGTCGCAGCCATCACGCAACGTTTCTGCTCGACGACCGTGTGCATCTCGTCAATAAACTCAATGCCGACGGCGTGCATCTCGGCAAAAACGATATGCCTCCCAATGAAGCAAGAGCGATACTCGGCAACGACAAAATCATCGGCGGGACGGCCAATACCTTTGCCGACATTCAGAAACTGGCAGCCCACGGCGTGGATTACATAGGCTGCGGCCCTTTCAGATACACCACTACGAAGCAGAATCTCGCTCCCCTGCTCGGCTTGGAGGGCTACGAGACATTGCTAAGCCAGATGAAGGAAGCCCGAATACAGCTCCCGCTCATTGCCATCGGAGGCATTCGGCACGACGACATACCCGATTTATTGAAAACAGGAATAAATGGAATTGCCATCAGCGGAGCCGTATTGAACGCCGAGAATCCCGAAGAAGAAATGAAAAAACTAATCAATATATAAAGCATTATGAAGAACGACATCAAGATTTCTTATCCCGATTCGGAGAAAATCTACCTGAAAGGCACGATATATCCGAATCTTCGTGTAGGAATGCGACGCATTAATCTGACGCCAACCGTAACCAACGAAAACGGAAAGCGCATTGAAAAGCCCAACGACCCTGTTATCGTCTACGACACAAGCGGCCCATACAGCGACCCGAACGTGGAAATAGACTTGCAGAAAGGACTGCCCAAACTGCGCCAAGCGTGGATAGAAAACCGCAAAGGCACGCAGATGTATTACGCCAAGAAGGGCATCATAACCGAAGAAATGGAGTACGTTGCCATCCGCGAGAATATGAACTGCGAGGCCTTAGGCATCAAAACGCACATCACTCCCGAGTTTGTCCGCGAGGAAGTGGCAGCCGGTCGTGCCGTAATCCCTGCCAACATCAACCACCCCGAGAGCGAGCCGATGATTATCGGAACCAATTTCTGCGTGAAGATAAACACCAATATCGGCAACTCGCACGAGAACTCAAGCATTGAGGAGGAGGTGGAAAAAGCCGTGTGGAGCTGCAAATGGGGCGGCGACACCGTGATGGACTTATCGACGGGAACCAACATTCACGAAACAAGAGAGTGGATTCTGCGCAACTGCCCCGTACCCGTCGGCACCGTTCCGATGTATCAGGCCTTCGAGAAGGTAAACGGAAAGGCCGAAGACCTCACTTGGGAAATCTTTCGCGATACGCTTATCGAGCAATGCGAGCAGGGTGTTGATTACTTCACGATACATTGTGGCATACGCCTGAAGAACGTTCCTCTTGCCAACGGACGCCTTACGGGAATGGTCAGCCGTGGCGGCAGCATCATCTCAAAGTGGTGTCAGGTACACAATGAGGAGAGCTTCCTTTACAGCCACTTCGACGACATCTGCGACATCTGCGCCAAATACGACGTGGCTATATCGTTGGGCGACGGCCTCCGTCCCGGTTCCACCTACGATGCCAACGATGCCGCACAGTTTGCAGAGCTTGACACAATGGGCGAGCTCGTGGAACGTGCTTGGGAAAAGAACGTACAGGCATTCATAGAAGGCCCCGGACACGTGCCGATGCACAAGATTCGTGAGAATATGGACCGGCAGATTGAGAAGTGCCACGGCGCACCTTTCTACACCTTAGGCCCTCTCGTAACCGACATTGCACCTGCCTACGACCACATCACGAGTGCCATCGGTGCGGCAATGATAAGCTGGTACGGCACGGCGATGATCTGCTATGTTACTCCGAAAGAGCATCTCGCCCTGCCAGACAAGGACGACGTGCGCGAAGGCGTGATTACCTACAAGATTGCCGCCCACGCCGCCGACTTGGCAAAGGGGCATCCCGGTGCCGCCGTAAGAGACAACGCACTCAGCAAGGCACGCTACGAGTTCCGGTGGAAAGACCAGTTCAACCTTGCGCTCGACCCGGAAAAGGCACTCGAATACTGGAAGACATCGAACAAGGTGGGCGGAAAATACTGCACAATGTGCGGCCCGAATTTCTGCGCAATGCGCATCAGCCAGACCTTGGACGGCTGCGGCTGTGAGGAAGAAACCAAATAGAAACAACCAAAAACAACAATATTATGATAGAAAAGAAAGTATCAAAGGGAATTATCAGTACCTATTTTGCAAAGATGGAAAAGTGCCTCGAACTCGATGTTGCCATCGTCGGAGGCGGCCCTTCGGGCATTGCCGCTGCCTACTATATGGCAAAAGCCGGGCTGAACGTGGCACTCTTCGACCGCAAGCTCTCCCCCGGCGGCGGAATGTGGGGCGGCGCGATGATGTTCAATCAACTGGTCGTACAGGAGGAAGCCGTGAGCATTCTCAAGGATTTCGACATCAACTACGAGCCATACGAAGACGGCCTGTACACTGCCGACTCGGTGGAAAGCACCTCTGCCCTGCTCTATAAGGCGACGCACGCCGGCACAACGATTTTCAATTGCTACTCGGTGGAAGACGTGGTGTTCAAGAACAACGTCGTGAGTGGTGTGGTAGTGAACTGGACGCCCGTGCTTCGCGAAGGACTGCACGTAGATCCGTTGAACATTATGGCAAAGTTTGTGATAGACGGAACGGGCCACGACAGCGAAATGTGCCGGGTGGTGGCACGCAAGAACGGTATCAAGCTCAACACGTCCACAGGCGACGTGATTGGCGAACGCTCGCTCGACGTGGCGGAGGGCGAACGCCAAGTGGTGGAAGGAACGAAGGAAATCTATCCCGGACTCTATGTCTGCGGTATGGCTTCGTCAGCCGTTGGCGGCACGCCTCGTATGGGTCCCATCTTCGGTGGTATGCTCCTTTCAGGCAAGAAGGTAGCAGAAGCCATCATCAGTCGATTGAAAGAGAAGGGTTGAGGAGGAGACGAGGAGAGAACAAGGGGACGAGGGAACGAGAGGACAAGGGAACAAGGAGATTTGCAACTTCATCATTTACCTTGAGTTCGAGATAAATCCGAATACAGCTACATAAGGTTACGATAAGTATAATTTGCCTATCCTGTGATTTTACTCTCTCACAGATATCCACGGATTCACAGATTTTCTCCCACTCTTCCGAACACAGAGAAGGCAGAGCCTTCAAGGATGACACAGATTTCCTTATTGGCAGGTGCATTGCAGAATAAATGCCCAATAAATTCTCAATCGTTTTCCGTCAGGTATCTGTGCGTTCCTTGAAGGCTCTGCCTTCTCTGTGGCGAAAATAAACATCTGTGATTCTGTGGCATCCGTGAGAGATACTTTTCACATTTCCCATCTTCCATTTCCCATCCCCCATTTCCCATCTTCCATTTCCCATCCCCCATCCCCCATTTCAAAAAAAGCGGCGCAAGTCCCGTCATCCCGACGAGGCTTGCGCCTGATATAAAAATTAGAGAGTAAAAGCGTTAATGTATATCCCCCTTACGGGTTTTCTTCTTCCCCGCTGCCGCTGCCCTGCTGCGCAGTCTTCTCCCGTATCGTCTCGTAGGCAGTCTCGCGCAGCGCGGCTTTCAGCTCCACGCCCGGCGTGAATGTCAGGCGGGGCTTGATGGTCTCGGTGTTGAAATCCTTCTCGGTTTCGGCACCCTTGCTCGACAGCGTGAGGCGCACCGTCCCGAACTCGCCCAGCTGCACGCTGAAGCCGTCGCGCAGATAGGCGGGCAGACAGTCGGTGAAATTGGCAAGCACGTTCTCGATGTCGCCGCGCGTGAGCGACGACCGTCCTGCAATGTCGCGTGCAATGTCGCGCAGCGTCTTCCGTCCCGCGTTCACAGGACTGGCATAAACCTTTTCCTCAGTCTTCTTCTGAGGATTTTTCCGTTTGATCAGTTTTACTTTCATAATCGATTTATTTTAGGTTAAAAAATAAAAGATAGTTACAAGGAAGGAAGTTTACGAGGAGACCAGTAGACGAGTTTACAAGGAGGTTTGTTCTGCAACTTGACAGGTTCAGGGGTTCGGAAGTTGAAAAGTACACGGATTCACAAGTCAGTTCCCTCATCTCCTCGTTTCCTTGTTTCCTTGTTTCCTTGTAAACTCGTAGACTTGCTTCCTCGTCCACTCGTCCACTTGTTCACTCGTAAACTTGCCCCCTTGTAAACTTACTTCCTCGTCCACTTGTAAACTTGTCTCCTCGTTCACTCAAATTTCCAACCGTATATAAATATTTTTCTATACGCTTTCCCGAAAATTTCTATACGGTTGGAAAATTACGGCTAACCGTATGCAAATTTTCCACCGTTCGTTTTCACGTTTTTGAAGGTTCAGGAAGCAGAGGAAGGCAGTGCCCCTGCAAGGAACAAATCCTTGCCGGGCACCGCCTCTCGGCCTGTCAGTCTTTCCAGAGATTCTGTCCTTCGGAAGTTCCAAAAGGTTCGTCCTCCTCATCCAAGAGGAATCCCTCCTTGGCATCGATGGGCTTATTCGGGTCGTATTCGCCTTCCACGCCGGGACTGGCAGTTATCATCACGTCTTCCAGTTTCAGGCGCGCCAGCTCTGTCCTAGGCTGCACATATATTTTCTTTTCCATTTGTTTCCTTTCTTTCTAATTCGGTTACTTACTTAATGATTACCTTCTTGCCGTTTCGGATGTAGACGCCGTGCCTTGGGTTGTCCACACGCTGACCGTTGAGGTTGTAATACACATTGTCCTCCTTCCGTGCGCCAGTTTCCACAACAGTCTCAATGCCGGTCGCAGACCCCTCCGCATCGTCAAACACCAGCATCACTTTCGCACCGGCAGGCAATGTGCCCGGCTTCATATACGCCTTGTGTACGGAGAAACTGCCGATGTCCGCCGTTGCCTTGCGGAACACGCCGCCCTGCATCACATACACGGGCTCCGTGGCAGACGCCTCCACTCTTTCATTGCGCACCGTGATTCCGTGCATAATGTTGTCCGAAATATTGTAAGTCCGATTGTCCTGCTCGCCGATGGTGTAATAGAAATCAGCAGGAGTGCTTTCCTTGTCGAGCACTTTGAGCAGCACGCCCGTGTAGGCAGGCACGTAGCCATAGTTGCCGTTTACGCCGCCCTTCACGTCGATACTCCACATCTTCACGTGATACGTGCTCGTGCCGTAGTCGCCACCACCGGGCAGAATGTTCGAGCCGGCCACGAAGGCAGCTACCTTCGTATTATGGTTCGTGGCGAAATAGTCGGAGAAGTCCGTATCGAACTCACGGGCGAACGTGCCGTATTTCTTGGCTATCTTCACGTCGGGAATCCTGTAGTCTATCTGGTTGGCATATTTTGCCCAAGCGGCCTTATAGCCGGCCTCCGCACTCTTCTTGACGAAGACCTTGGCCTGTGGGCTAAACTCGTTGTAGTTGGTGCCCGTCTCATCGAGTTCAAATCTCACGGTGCTGAGCATGTCGCCCGTGGGGGTGGTACCGATGAAGAACACGTGCTCCACCGTCGAGGCGGATGTAGCAAGGTCGTTGACGAACGCGCGCGCGCCGATGTACTTCACGTTGTCCTTTACGACAACCTCCTTCACCTTGTCGTTCGCCTTGCCTTGGAAGAGATAGTCGCCCACGAGCGACACGGCGTAACTTGTTGTACCGTTCTTCGCCGTGGTCGGGACGACGTAGGTGTAGTCGGTCGTGGTGGTGGAGAGCAAGTCTGCATCGGTGGGCGAAACGGGGATGTACTCTCCGTCCCCATCGATGAACGAGGGGCTGATGCTCTTAAACTGCTTGTAGAATGTCTCACCCTTGTATTGGTCCAGAAGCGACTTCCTCACGTGGATGTCAATGTTGTCAAACATTTTGGGAGCCTGCGAGCCATCGTCAAAGGCCATGTCGTTCTGCCCCTGTACAATATCCACCGGCTTGATCATCTGGTCGCACAGGAACGTGACGGTATGCAGGTTTTTGCAGAGGCCAAAGGCTCGCTTGCCTATCTTTGTCACCTTGTTGGGTATGGTAACGTTCTTCAGCGCCAAACATTCGTAGAACGAGTATTCGCCAATGGTGGTGATGGACGGGGGAAGCAGCGTGAACTTGTCGTTGGCCTTGCCCGGGGGGAAGAGCACGAGGGTTTGTTTGTCCTTGGTCAGTAGGATGCCGTCGAGGCTCGAATATTTGTTGTTGCCCTTGTCCACCTTGATGTCGGTCAGTTTGTCGCAGAACTTGAACGCCTCGGGCGACACGTGGGTGGTGATGGCGGGGACGTTGACCTCGGTGAGCACCTTGCAGTTGCGGAACGCCTCACGATCTATGCTCGACACCCTCTTGGGTATGTCGATGGAGGTGAGGCCGCAGTCGGCGAAAGCACCCGCGCCGAACGCCACGATGTCAGCGTCGAGGGCAAAGGTCACTTGAGACATGCTGCTGCAACCGCTGAAAGCGTTTCTACCTATTGTCGTTACGTTCTTAGGAAAATTGAAAGTCTTCAATTTGGTACAGTTGGCAAAGGCGTTGGTGCCTATCTCCGTCAAGTCACAACTACCCAAGAAATTAAATGAGACCAAAGCAGTATTAGTCATGAAAGCATAGGGGATAATGGTCCGTAATTTTGAATTCTTAGGGATATTAATCGTTTCCAATGCTGAGCATGCATAAAAATCATGTTGAATTTCTGTAAGAGATTCTGGCAAAGTAATTTCTTTCAAAAGTTTACAATTCATAAAAATATAATCTTCTGTCTTTTGTAACGAAGAAGGAGATTCGAACTCGACCTTTGTAAGATTAATCATTTCACGAAATGCTTGCAATCCTATTTGCGAGATGTTTTTAGGGATTGTAAGGTTTTGGATAAACTTAGCATAACGAAATGCCGAAGTTGCTATTCTTGTTACATCGCTGGGAATATTGTACGTAACAGAAGGTTTTGCTGGAGGATAGAAATAAAGTGTGTGTTTATCCTTAGAAAAAACAACACCGTCTTCTACCATTAAACTTGGACTATCAAGAGCAACCTGATACTTTTCTATCGATGGACATTCGAGGATTGCTCCTTCCATATTCCGATCTACTTCCAAATTTTTAGGTAACATAATCGTATTAATCCCTTGACATGCAGTAACAGAGCCGTAATTGAGCTTATTAACTTGATTAAAGTCTATTGACTTAAGGAATGTATTTAAATATATTCCGTATCTGGCAACAGATAAAATGCCATCAGGTATTTTATAGTCTTTTGTAGGTTTTGCTCTGGGATATAAAACAAGTTGCTTGTCTTGAAACAGAACCCCCTCTATAACTTTGAAATCGGTAGTTCCACCTGGGGCAATTTCAAACTCCTCTATTGTTTTCGTAGGAGTTATGGTTGGATAACCATTTAAATCAATAGAAGTCAAGTTCTTTGGGAATATTATTTTTTTTAGCCCTACCACATTTAGAAAGGCATTATTCCATATATGTTTGACTTTTTCGTCAACTTTATAGGTAGCATCATTCAATGTCACTTTTGAAGGAACCCAATACAATTCCGTCATGTCTTTGGAATAAAGTGCTCCTTGAGAGTCCGAACAAAAATGCTTATTACTGGGGTCTACAATGCACTTGGGTGATGTTTTTAATCTCCATCCTCCACCCTTTGTTATTGCTTCTACATTCTTTGGTATATAGAGACTTTCTAATTGGGCATTACCAAAGAAAGCGTCTCGGATAATCTTTATAGTTTCGGGGAGTCTTACAGATGTTATATTAGAACAGCCGTAAACTTCACTTCCGCTTACCTCTACAACGGTAAAAGTAACATCTTTGTTATCGAATACTTTGTCAGGTATCACGAGTTCTCCTGTCTTAGAATTATCGCAACCTAAAAAACCGAGTGTGTTTGCAGATGCAGAAACTACTTTATAAATTAAGCCTTCAAATTTGACAATCTGTCCATCAGTATAGGCAAACAGACGTGTCGGAATCGTCAGTATTGCCAATAGCATAATTAAAAATGTTTTTCTCATTTCTTTTTTATGTTTTTAAAATTATTAATTCTTTATTTGTTCTGATAAAATACAATTATTTTTGCCTTATTTCAAATGATGAGTTTTCGTAAAAGCACGTAAATGTACAAGCAAAGGAAACTCTGGAAAGTCCTTTGCCTATTGGAATTGCACGAGGTGTCTCGCGCGCGTAAGATAATGTGTATTGGGGAAGAGGGTACGCCGGTGGCGCGACTATATGAGAGAGAGAGAGAGAGAGAGAGAGAGAGAGAGTAACAAATTATTTGAAACTGCCAAATAATCCGTCATCTTTTTAGCGGCATTTTTCATACAAGAATCCACAGAAAAACCGTCGTTTTCCTGTGCCGTGCATATACCTTTATTATATAAGGAAAAATGCTGATGATAGCCGTTATGCTCTAATTCGTTCACTTAGTGATAGTTAATAATCGGGTGCAAAAATATACATTATTTTCGATATGGGCAAGGATTTCGCAGAATATCTATCGTAAGGGCGGAGAAATCAGCATCAGCATCAAAAGAAACAAAGACAAAACAAGAAAATCGGGCGTTCAAAATGAAACGCGTGTTTTCATTTCTAAGATAATATATGTACTTTTGCATTCAGCATAAAATGGTATTAAAATTAAAAACTGGAAAATGCGCTTCATAGTTATTACCGAACCACAATTTACCGATAACGAGGCTGCCATCATTGCGCGTCTCTTGCATTGGGGTGCAGACCTCGTGCATATCCGGAAGCCCGAAGCGGCTGCCAAAGATGTTGAGAGCCTCATCAAAGCCATTCCGACGGAACTGCACAATCGGCTTGTGCTGCACGACAACTTCGGACTTTCGGCACACTTTACCTTGCACGGCTTGCACCTGAATCGCCGAAGCAACGTGCTGCCCGATGGTTTCCAAGGCTGCGTTTCACGCTCTTGCCACACGCTTGAAGAGATGGAACGCTATAAGCCGACGTGCGATTATGTCTTTCTCAGTCCTATTTTCAACAGTATTTCCAAGCAAGGATATGCCTCAACATTCGCCCCACAAACGCTCCTTGAGGCGAAGGAACAGGGCATTATCGACGAAAAAGTGTTTGCTTTAGGGGGCATAACTGCCGACAAAATCGAAGCAACAAAACGCTACGGCTTTGGCGGAGCAGCCCTCTTGGGCGACGTTTGGAACAGAACGGGCGATGAAAACTTCGAGGTCTATATTAAGGATATAGTCCGGCTCTGCCATTATCAATAATCCGGCTTGCGAATGTCTTCGGCAGCCATCACAGAATCTTCTTCAAAAGCCTCGTATCGCTTTATGCTATTGTCTTGCAGAAAAATTCTGTTGAGCGTAAATGCCAGCGACTCAAGGGTGCTTTCCCTGCACGACGGCTTCAGTTCGCATTCCCAAATCGTGATTGAGTGCCAACCCATCGAGGCGAGGTTTTGACACACTTCACGGTCGCGCTCCTTGTTTCGCTTTATCTTGTTGGTCCAGAAACTTACGTTTGTCTTCGGAATCCTGTAATAGCTGCAACCCTCGTGTCCGTGCCAGAAACATCCGTTCACGAAGATGCAGGTTCTGTATTTCCTCATCACAATGTCGGGCTTGCCCGGCAATCGGGGATGATTCAGCCGATAACGGTAGCCACGACTCCACAACCATTTGCGCACCACCATTTCGGGCTTCGTGTCCTTACTGTGGATGGCAGCCATATTTGCGTGGCGTTGCTGTGGCGTATGCGTGTCGGTCATATATTCTCCCTTTATTCTTCTATTAAATAATTGGTAGACGATGTGTGCAAAGGTAAGCATTATCCGCCAAAGAATCCCTTAACAGGCTGATAAATGTATTGGATTTCAGGATAAATTGACGGGAGACAAGCCAATAAACAATTTCGTTTTTCCTTTCATCAGATTGCGATTCGGAAAGACGCAATGAGGAAAGTGTATCTTATCCTGTAAGTTATTGAAAATCAACAGATAAATTTTTAATTTCCATTCTTGCGAAGAATGCGACGCAATCTTCGTAAGAATGCAATGCAGATGACCGAAGATTGCACGGCATTCTTCGGTCATTTGCAAAACGTGTATTCGCCAGTCTCGAAATGACAGCATTAATAGGGGTTTCCATTTTATTTGATTACCTTTGCAGCCGAACATAAAACAAAGAACGGAGACGCCGCCGTCTTCAAAACATTCGCTATATGCAAAGGGACAGAACATTGGATATTGTGAAGGCAATCGGAATATTCCTCGTGGTCTTAGGCCACGCTGCTTGCCCCAGTACATACGTAAATCATTTTATATATTCGTGCCACATGCCACTGTTCTTTATGGCAAGCGGCTATTTTTTCAACCCCAAATATATCCACAGCAAGCGGGAGTTTACCATTAAGAAAGTGAAAGACATCTATGTTCCATTTCTGAAATGGAGTCTGCTTTTTCTGCTCCTTCACAATCTTTTTCTGCATCTCGGCGTGTTGAGCACGCAGTTCGGCAATTCCGGTGGTGGCGTTTCCAAGTATTATTCTTGGCACACTATGTACGTTTACGCCAAGAATATTCTGCTGAAGATGTCCGGCTACGAGCCTTTTCTGCTCGGCGGCTACTGGTTTATGCGTGCGCTGTTCGTCAGTTCCATCGTGTTCTGTCTCGGAACGTGGCTGATGAATCTGATAACGAGGGATTCAAAACGAGCAATCGTCGCCGTTACGCTTCTTGCCTTTGCGGGAGGATACGCAGTTATGCAGCATAAGATTCCGGGATTTCCGCAAGGAGGCTACCGGGACGTAATGGCAATAATGTTTATCGGACTGGGCTATCAGCTGCGAAACAATCTGAACACTCTGTTGAAGAAGAACCTTTTCCTTTACATCAGTCTGCTGATTCTCATTCCCGTCTGCATCTGGGGCACGAGTATGGCGATAAATCCGAAGCTGAGAGACTGGCTGATGATTCCTTTCTCGGGTATCGCCGGGTTTATTCTGATATACAGGCTGAGCGCATTCATCAACAAACACGACAACCGTTTCACGGAGTTTCTGTCCTTCACGGGGCAAAACACGCTCTATGTGCTTACCTTCCACTTCCTGATGTTCAAACCGGCATCACTCTTGAAAACCTATATCTATGACCTTCCCCTTGGAATGGTGGGATGCCACGGCGTTATCTGGATGCAGAACGATTATTTCTGGATCGTCTACACCGTTTCGTCGCTGCTGCTCTCGCTCGCAATGGCAAGGATTTGCCGCATAAAGCTCGTGCCGATTATCAGGAAGTACTGGCCTCAACACTAAACATAGGGATTAGGATAAACGCAAAGCGTGCGCACTTCGAAGGAAGCACGCACGCATATCAAGCATTAAGGATTCTGTTTCAAGTTAGGATTCGCATTGATTTCCTTAATAGGAAGTCTGTGAATGAACTTGTCGTTGTCGGTTGCGATAGTGAACACGGCTGACGGATCGTGGTTCGTGTCAGGAACGTTACGGTTGATATCCAGCTTCCAACGCTTCATATCAAACCAGTTTGTGCCTTCAGCCCAGAGTTCTATTCTGCGCTGGAAACGAACTTCCTCCCTCAAAGCATCCTGTGTGTCAGGAGCAACGAAAGCCGGATTGCGTTTCTTTGCAAACTCTGTCAGCTTCGTCTGCGCCTCACCCAACTTGTTCTGCTCAATCAAAGCCTCGATTTCCAACAGAATTGGGTCCTGAACACGGATGAAACAATAGTCCTGTTCCATTCCGGCATCGCCTGCAACGAACTTGAGCTGGTCGTAGTTCTCCATATCCTCAAGCGTCATTTCCGGATTATGAGAGACTGCAAGCATCTGCTTTGCCACATCAGGATAGTCCGTCAGATTGACCCACAGCTTCCGGCGTGAGTCTGTTGCAGGGATTTTGTTGTAGAGCGCATTGTGAATAAGTTTCTTTGCACCTCCGGGCGCATAGCCACGAGCAAGGAACTGATCCATGTGGCTCCAGTAAGAAGCCCACAAAGTGGAGTTCTGAGCATTGATATCGTAAGCCCAAAGCATATCGCCCTGTCCCATATCCCAACTGCGGCCGGGTTCGGAAACCACATCAACACCACCTTCCTGAGCTATCTTTGCATACTTCTCCACGTTCGCCCAGTCTTCCATGTGCGCATAAGCCTTTGCCAGATAAGCAGCAGCCACGCTGCGGTCCACATCGGTATGAGTGCCCGTAACCGAACAATGCTCAGCAGCGAATGCAAGGTCCTGAACTATCTGTGCGTAAACATCCTTCACAGCAGCACGAGGAAGGTTGGCATCGGTAGATTTCAGTGCCAATGGAACGCCGAGCGCATCCTCGTGTCCCTTGTATGTGTGCTGATAGAAGTTTACCAAGTGGAAGTAGGCAATGCCTCGAAGGGCGAGTGCCTCTCCCTTTGACGCCAACACTTCAGGGTCGTTGGACTCCTTGGCAAAGTATGTTTCCAAGTGCAGATTCACCTTTGCGATGATGTCATAGAACTGTCCCCAAGTAGACCTCGTGCGTCTGTAATTCTCCATTCTGTTATCCAAGAGATAATCGAACTGGAACCAGTTGAACTGATGGTAGGCAATGTCCTCACACATCATATCCGTTGCGATTTGGAAAGCCTTCAGTCCGAAGTCGTCGTGGCTTGAATAATACTCCTGATACACGGCATATATCTTTGCGATGGCAGCTTTTGCCACTTTCGGCTGCGTTGCCGGATCGCCAATCAGTTCGTCGTGTCTTTCCTGAGTGGTGTACTCTGTTACTTCAGGGTCAAGATTACAGCCTGCAAAACCACAGGTAAGGGCCAACGCAGCTGCAAGTTTTATATATTTCTTCATAACTGTCTGTTTTAAATTGTTCATAAAAACATTCTACAAATTGAGGCTGAGACCAAATGAGAGTGTACGAACGGCACTGTTCACACTTACGTCCTGCGTACCGTTCAGGGACACACGTGGGTCGAGCCCCTTTCTCTTTGTCCACAAGCCAAGGTTGTCGGCTGCGAAGTAAACGCGGAGATTCTGAATGCCTATCTTGCTCAAGAGCGTTCTTGGCAATGTATAGCCGAGCGTCAAGTTGTTCAATGAGAGGTAAGAACCGTCGATAAGGAAACGATCTGAAGCCTGTGTGAGGAACTGAACAGAACTCTGAAGACGAGGAACGTCGGTTACTGTGTTTTCAGGCAACCATCTGTTCAGAATATCCTTGTGCCAGTTTGTACCCGGAGTACCGGAGGACATCAACTCCTGATAGTTCTGGTCGTAAACCTTACCGCCTATTCTGTATGCAAACTGCATAGAGAAGTCGAATCCGTAAGCTGCCGCATTGACATAGAAACCACCGGAAAGTTTCGGCAAAGCAGAACCAACGAACTGTCTGCTCTTTAAGTTTGAATCGTAACCGTCGCCTGCAACCTTCACGAAATCATTCTCCTTTTCGCTCCATACATAGTACATCTGGTCGCCATTCTCAGGATTGACACCTGCTGATTTAACCATATAATAGTCGTAGATACCACCGCCTTCTTTCATAATGCGATAGCCGGAAGCGATGCCGTCTTCCTTGAATTGCTCCGGAAGTTTGGTTATCTTGTTCTTGTAAGTAATACCATTGACACCTACGTTTACGTTGATGTTCTTGTTGTTGTAGACATTGGAAGAGAGATTGAACTCAAAACCGGTGTTCACCATATTACCGAAGTTCACAGGTTCTGTATCGAATCCGGTCGTTGATGAGATAGGCAGGTTGAAAAGCATATCAGACGTGCGGCGGGTGAAGAAGTCGAACTCACCGGCCAATGCGCCTCTCCAAAGTGAAAACTCGAGACCTACGTCGAGGTTGTTGTTCTTTTCCCAAGTAATGTTCTTCGTTCCCTTGTAGGTAGGACCGTAAACGCTTTCCGTACCTGTGGAAGAAATAGAATAAAGGTTCGTGTATGGAGTGTAAGCACGCAGCGTTGTTCCCGGCAAATAGAGGTAATCATTACCCTGCACACCGTAGCTGACACGTAGTTTCAGGTTCTGAATGGCCTGAACGTCCTTCAGGAACGCTTCCTGATTGATACGCCAAGACGCTCCCAGGCTCCAGAATGTACCCCAACGGTGGTCGGGATGGAAGATAGAAGAGCCATCGCGACGCAAAGATGCCGATGCGTAATACTTGTCGAGATAGTCTGCCGTGAGCTGTCCGAAGAAACCTTCCACCTTATATTCTCTGCCGAAAGAGTTCAAACTTGAGATAGTGGCAGCCGAGATAAACTCTGCCAATGTGGGATCGAGCAGCGATTTCTTCTCGCCGGAGAAGAAATTGGTCTTTTCCTGATAGTTTTCGTGTCCGAGCATTGCGTGCAGTGTCCAGTCGTTGAAAGTCTTGTCCCAAGTAAGAATCTGATTCCAGTTCAAAGACCAACTCTGATTGGACTCCTTGAAAAGGATACCACCGTAAGCCTGACCGTCGCCAACGAGCGGATTCTTCATATCCGTGTAACGCCACCAGTTGCCGTTGAATGTAGCCGTTGTGCTGAACTTCAAGTCGAATGGCAGTTTAACGTCGATGCGTGCATTCTGTGTGAGATAGTAGTTCACGTTCTTCTGAACGTTGAGAAGGTTCTGCTTGATGAGGTTCATACCACCGGCATACATACGGCTCTGAGAATCGTCGTACACCATCTCGCCCTTATCGTCGCGAACGATCATTCCATTGTTATCGTGCTTGTAGATAGGATAGATGGGGGCAATCATACGGCTCCACATAAACGTGTTGCTGAAGTTTCTGCCTTCGTCTGATGCGTTGCGCGCATTGGTCTTTGCCAACTGTGAAGAAGCAGAAATGCGCATCCAGTCTGTGATTTCAGAATCATAAGACAAACGGGTGGTGATACGCTCGAAGCCTGTGTTCATATTGAAACCACGGTCGTTGAGATAGCCCAGTGAGAAGTAAACCTTGGACTTGTCTGTTCCCTTGGTAATACTGATATTGTATTCTTCGCGGGTCTTAGGCTCATAGAGCGTTCCCAGCCAGTCGTTGAAGTTGGCTGCATCCTCGTAACGGATGGGGGCATTCGTCAGATTTCCGTTAGGATCCACCACCTGATTGTCAGGAGTATTATAAATATTATATCCCAACTTGCCAATCAGGTTTTCACTTGCCCACTGTCCCGGGTTAGCCGCCGGATTTTCGGAATAGGTAACAGCGTGCTTCAAAGATTCCCAAGTAAGCTTATAGTACAGTCCCGGGTCTGTAATGATGTCGTATTCGGGCACACCGCGCCTGTTTGTACCTATGCGGGCGTCGAAAGCAACCTGTACTCTTCCCTTTTCGCCGCTCTTTGTCGTAATCAATACAACACCGTTGGCACCACGAGCACCATACAGAGCGGCGGAAGCAGCATCCTTGAGCACGTTGATACTCTCAATGTCCTTCGTATTGATGGCATTGATTTCGCCATTATAGGGAGCACCGTCCAGAATGATGAGAGGTGCGCTGGAAGCGTTCAGAGAACCGATACCACGGATACGCAACGTTGTTCCCTGACCTGCACGGCCTGACGGACTCGTTACCGACAAACCTGCCACCATACCCTCCAAAGCCTTTGAGGCATCGGCAGCCTGAACCTTCTCAAGTTTCTTTGAATCAACGTTGGTTGCCGAACCGGTAAACGTGGATTTCTTTGCCGTACCGTAAGCAACGACCATCACTTCGTCCAGAGCACTGTTTTCCGGATCCAGTTTAACCACCATATTCTTGGTAGCTTTCAAGGTTTTTGCAACCATTCCGACGTAGGAAATAGTAATGCGTCCGTCCTTTGGAACACTGATAGAGAACTTTCCATCAATGTCGGTTATTGCACCGTCCGTAGTTCCCACTACGATTACGGATGCTCCAATGATAGGCTGCCCGTCGTCTGATGATACGACAGTACCACTACACTCTGTCTGTGCAAGCGCAACTCCCAAACTTTAGGAAGAAACACGCAAGAAACATTGTTAGTCTTCTTTTCATAAGATTTAGAATTAGTGAATAAATTGAAAGCCTTCTTCAGTCTCCTGACATTTTGTCAGTTTTATCAAGATATTAAAGTCAACTTTGCTGTATACATAGATTAACTAAATGCAAACATAGTTAAATAAATTGCAATTTCAAATAAAACACAGTTAATTTTTTAATTTATTAACAACAATCAAACAAAAAACAGGAAATTACCTTATATTTTGACATAAAAATTACTGCAAAACATAACAATCTGATTTTGCTTTTAACGGAATGACAGGAAGAGAGAAATAAAAATATTCCATTGATTTACTGATTTTATTTATTTTTCTATACATTTTTACATTTCCATACACTTTCCTTTATCTCGTCAGAAATATTCCGCTACCAATCCAGTAAATGATGATCATTTCAGGCGCATAGATATATGATTTCCAAACGTGCGAAGAATGCAGTGCAATCTTCGCACGTTTGCATTCCATTTTTGCGAAGATTGAACTGCATTCTTCGCAAGATTGAAAACGGACAAAATTACCACTGATTATCAAACAGTTACAAACCAACCCCAAGCAGGCATCAATATATCCTGATCAAGCTAATGCCATCAATTGAAATGCGTCGGGCAATCATCAATTATAGGTAATTTTCCAAGTTTAACATTGCTTTAAGAGAGGGTTTCAGATATTTTTCCTACATTTGCCTTTACTAAACAAACATCTAAAATACGGTATTATGAAAGAAACAAAAGAGAAGATGAGCAGTCTGCCATCGGAATGCACTACAATCATTGTGGGAAAAGATATGACCTGCGACGGCTCTATGCTCGTGGCCCGTTCGGAAGACTGGGACGCAATGGAGGCGAAGAACTACGAGATTTACGAAGATACCAAAAACGGCGCACGCGAATATGTGGCCAAGGACAGCCCGTTCCGTTGTGAACTTCCTGCCGAAGCATTGGGTTACAGTGCGCTGGCTCCGTTCAATCTGCCTAATCATTGGGGCAGCGCGGGATTCAATACGGCAGGCGTCGGTATGAGTGCAACGGAGAGTATCTTCAGCAGCGACAAGGTACTGGAGTTTGACCCATTGGTTGAGAACGGTGTTGGCGAGAATGCCGTATTCAATATAGTGCTGCCGTACATCAGGACTGCAAAAGAAGGTGTCGAGAGACTGGGAATGCTCATTGAGAAACACGGCATTGCCGAAGGCTTCGGCATCGGATTTGTAGACAACAAGGAGATTTGGTATCTCGAAACAGCGTGCGGCCATCGTTGGCTGGCTTGCCGTATGCCGAGCGACAAGTATTTCGTAACGGGCAATCAGAGCCGTTTCCGTGAATACAATCCCAACGACAGGGAAAACTTCCTCGCATCTGCCGACTTGCTTGAATTTGCCGAGAAGAACGGTCTGTGGAATCCGAAGGAGGAGGAATTTGATTTCCACAAGGCTTATATCCGCGACATAAAACTGGATACCACCTACAACTATCCTCGCGTATGGGGATTGCAGCAGATGTTCTCTCCAAGCATCGAGAACGACGTTACGAAGAATACTTTCCCAGTATTTGCAAAGGCTGAAAAGCCCATCAGCATCACGGATATGCGCCGTGCATTCCGTTTCCACTACGACAACACAGAGCACGACCCCTATCTCAACAGCAATCCGAAAGAGCCATACCGTCCGGTTTCTATCTTCCGTACAACGCAGACCCACATTCTTCAGGTGCGTCCGG
This sequence comes from Prevotella sp. HUN102, assembly GCF_000688375.1. NCBI lineage: Bacteria > Pseudomonadati > Bacteroidota > Bacteroidia > Bacteroidales > Prevotellaceae > Prevotella > Prevotella sp. HUN102. Next base: position 375,716 of record NZ_JIAF01000004.1, read on the forward strand.
AGCTTCCGCAGGCCATCGGTTGCTGCAACTACGTAGCGATGGGAATGGCTGATCTGGGGCTGTTCCTCCCTCTCTATCAGGGCATCACCTCTTATCCTGAAGCCTACACGAAGGGCAACGACAAGGCGAGCGTGGATTCCGCTTACTGGAAGTTCCGCAAGGTAATGACGTTAGGAATGGTGAACTACAACAAATATGCACCTATTATAAAGGAGGCGTATCTGAAGTTTGAGGCGGAAACCGACCAACGTCAGCGCGAAATGGAGGAGGAATATCTGCGCATCTACAAGACGCAGCCTCTGCGTGCAAAGGATATGCTTCAGGAGTTTTCCGACCGTATTCTCACAAAAGGTATCGAACTTGCAGACCGTTTGCAGGAAGAACTCTTCACGGAACTGACGAAGGACATTCAGGCAGAATACCTATTCCACGGAGCATAAGCGAAGACTGCACACGAAGAGAAACAAAAAAGTCCGGCCAAATCGTTTGGTCGGACTTTTGTTTGTCTATTTCAAGGAGACGAGGAGACAAGAGGATGAGGAGACAAATAAATGAATTGACGAGGGAACAAAAGTACAAATGGACAAGTAGATTCGCTCATTCGGCGGTAATCCACTTGCCAACCTGTCGCCTTGTTTCCTCGTCAATCAGTATCTATGAGTTCGGGAATTTCCCGAACTCAAGTTATTGCATTATCAATCTTATCCCAACAGCTTCTTGCTCAACTTGTCGAGCATATCCACAGTCATTGCGTTGAGGTCGAACTTAGGATTCCAACCCCATTCTGCACGTGCGCAAGAGTCGTCGAGACTGTCTGGCCAGCTGTCTGCAATGCCTTGCTTCAATGGATCCACATCGTATTCCATCTCGAAGTTTGGCTTGTGCTTCTTGATTTCATTGAAAATCTGCTCTGGGTCGAAGCTCATTGCCGTTACGTTGAAACCATTGTGATGAATCAACTTTTCAGGGTCTGCCTCCATCAGGTTGATACAAGCCTGCATAGCATCAGGCATATACATCATATCCATACGGGTGCCCTTTGCAATAGGACAAACGAACTTCTCGCCCTTTACTGCTGAATAGAAAATATCCACAGCATAGTCGGTAGTTCCGCCACCCGGAGGTGTAAGGTAAGAAATAAGACCCGGGAAACGAACGGAGCGTGTGTCCACGCCGTACTTCTTCTGATAGTAGTCGCTCAGAAGCTCTGTCGTAACCTTTGATACGCCATAGATTGTTCCCGGACGCTGAACGGTGTCCTGTGGAGTCATTTCGTGTGGAGTGCTTGTACCGAAAGAGCCGATAGAACTTGGTGTGAACACTGCGCATTTGTTCTCGCGTGCCACTTCAAGAACGTTCCAAAGACCGTCGATACCGATTTTCCAAGCGAGCTTCGGCTTGTTTTCCGCAACAACAGAAAGCAATGCTGCAAGGTTGTAGATAGTATCGATGTTGTGCTTCTTCACAACCTCTGCAATCATTTCAGGATTGGTAACGTCGCATTCCGCCGCCGGACCGCCTTCCTTTAATTCGCCCGTTGGCTCGCAGCCTTTGATATAACCTGCTACTACGTTGTCGCTTCCACAATGTTTTCTCAACTCTCTGGTCAGCTCAGAACCGATTTGTCCAGTAGAGCCAATTACTAATACATTTTTCATATTATTATAGATGATTTGGATTACTCTGGACAAAGTTAAATACTTTTTTGTTTAATTTATAAAATAAAAGTATTAATCTTTATAAAAAAAAATGGTTATGGAAAAAATAATCGCATAAGATGTCCAATTTCTCAAAAAATATGAGTTACTTTGTCAGAGTAAATTTTAAAATCTAGTGTTATGTATGGAAAAATGAAACAACATCTCTGCGACACACTCGCAGAAATCAAGGAAGCCGGTCTCTACAAAGAGGAAAGAATCATCGAAGGACCTCAGCAGGCTGCCATCAATGTGAAGGGCAAGGAAGTGCTTAACTTCTGCGCAAACAACTATCTCGGCCTTTCCAATCATCCTCGCCTCATCGAAGGTGCAAAGAAGATGATGGACACACGTGGCTTCGGTATGTCGTCGGTGCGCTTCATCTGTGGCACACAGGACAGCCACAAGGAACTGGAAGCAGCTATTTCAGACTATTTCAAGACTGAGGACACAATTCTTTATGCGGCTTGCTTCGATGCAAACGGTGGTGTTTTCGAACCTTTATTTACTGATCAGGATGCCATTATCTCTGATGCGCTCAACCACGCTTCAATCATCGACGGTGTACGTCTCTGCAAGGCAAAGCGTTATCGCTATGCAAACGCCGATATGGCCGAATTGGAGAAGTGCCTTCAGGAGGCTCAGGCACAGCGTTTCCGCATCATCGTTACCGATGGCGTGTTCTCTATGGACGGCAACGTGGCTCCTATCGACAAGATTTGCGACCTCGCTGAAAAGTATGACGCACTCGTTATGGTGGACGAATCGCACTCTGCCGGCGTAGTCGGTGCTACCGGACACGGCGTAAGCGAACTCTGCAACACCTACGACCGCGTGGATATCTACACAGGTACGCTCGGAAAGGCGTTCGGCGGTGCTCTCGGAGGATTCACCACGGGTAGAAAGGAAATCATCGACCTGCTTCGTCAGCGCAGCCGCCCTTATCTTTTCTCCAATTCTTTGGCTCCAAGCATTATCGGTGCTACGCTCGAAGTGTTCAAGATGCTGAAGGAAAGCAACGAACTGCACGATAAGCTCGTTGAAAACGTGAACTATTTCCGCGACAAGATGATGGCAGCAGGCTTCGACATCAAGCCTACACAGAGTGCTATCTGCGCCGTTATGCTCTACGATGCAAAGCTTTCTCAGGACTATGCAAAGCGTATGCTCGACGAAGGAATCTACGTTACGGGATTCTACTATCCGGTAGTTCCGAAGGAACAGGCACGTATTCGTGTTCAGCTTTCAGCCGGTCATAACCGCGAACACCTCGACAAGGCTATCGCAGCATTCATCAAGGTGGGCAAGGAACTCGGTGTTTTGAAATAAGCACCACACGATAAGTTTGAACTTATCAGATACACATATAAATAAAGAATGGGAACAGCTTCACGAAAGTTGCTCCCATTCTTTTTTCTGTTCGGTCTGATGCGACCCTTTGTAAACACCTGAAATTCAATGGTTATGCTTTCCGTTTCCATTCTTGCGAAGAATGCGTTCCAATCTTCGCAAGAATGGAAAGCAAATGACCGAAGAATGCAGTGCATTCTTCGGTCATTTGCAAAACGTGTATTCAACCACTTGAAACTATCAGGATTTGGGATAAATCTGAACATAGAAATTTATCTTCCCAACACGGACTACAAGCATTTCTCGAGCGCATCCAAATCCTCTGCACGCGTTGCCCAACTGGTAACGAACCGGCAGACGGTCTCGGTGTCGGAATAAGGTTCCCACCGGGAGAAGAGGACGGTATTGCCGAGACGTTCCATCAATGTGTTGTCGAGAACCACGAACTGCTGATTGGTGGGTGAGTCGAGAACGAAACGATAACCCTTGTTCCTGAAGATTGTCTTCAGCCGATTCGCCATTTCAATGGCGTGGCGGGAGATACGGAAATAGAGATTATCGCTGAACAGAGCATCGAACTGCGCACCTATCAGTCTGCCCTTTGCCATCAGTGCGCCGTGCCGTTTCACGATTGTGAAGAAGTGTTTGGGAGCCTTCCTGTTCGCAAACACTACGGCTTCGCCGCACAATGCCCCGACTTTCGTGCCTCCGATGTAGAACACATCGCAATGGGCTGCCAGCCACTTGAGGTCGAACCCGCATTCCTCCGACATCAGACCGTAGCCCAGACGCGCACCATCGACGAACAAGGGCAGTTCAAATCGCCGGCACACCTTATATATATAGTCCAGTTCGGCGCGCGAATAGAGCGTGCCAAGCTCTGTGGGGAAAGTGATATACACCATTCCCGGCTGCGCGCAATGGTCTTTGTTCTCGTCTGCCGTGAAGTTCTCCATAAACTTTTCCAGTTCTTCGGGCGCAATCTTGCCATCGTGCGACGGCAACGCTATCACTTTGTGGCCCGAAGCCTCGACGGCCGTGGCCTCGTGAACATTGATATGGCCTGTTTCGGCACTTATCACAGCCTCGTAAGACTGCAATACGCCGTCTATGACAGTGGCATTTGTCTGCGTTCCGCCCGACAGAAAGAAGATGTCGGCATCGGGAAAACCACACGCTTCACGAATCTTTTGGCGTGCGCACTCGCTGAAACGGTCGAATCCGTAGCCGGGTGTTTGCTCGTCGTTCGTTTCCAAGAGGTATCGGAGCACGTCAGGATGGGCACCATTATTATAATCGCTTTCAAATGATAACATATATTGAGGAATTTATAAGGGATAAGGTTACGGGAGAACAAGGAAGGGGAGTTTGCAGGGGATAAGGTTACAAGGGGACGAGTAAACAAGTTTACAAGGATGAATGAGGAAACAAGAGGGCAAGAGGGATTGAATCACAGCGTTAAGGCACAGCGAATGACTTTATCACTTCGCCCTCATAGGTGTTCATTCGCAGTTGGAGAATGTCGCCTTGTCGGAATCCGGCAATGGGAATACTCACATAAAGTTTTGTCGTATAGTATTCGGGAACGCCATTCTGCCGATGGTGCAGACGGAGATAATGGGTTTGCACGCCATTTTCTGTCTTCACGGAATCGCATACCACACCCAATGACTGCAATTTCGTGTCGCCCTCCACCTTACCGGTCTTCAATCCCAAGCCCAGATTCAGGTATTTCCTGTTCTTGCTCAGCCAAGCTGCATTGAATTTCACAGGGTCTTCCACCACTTCCACGGCATCGGCAGACTTGATATCCATTACTAAAACCTTGGAAATAGCTATGGGCGACACCGTTTCTCCTTTCTTGTTATAATAAAGCAGTGCACGGTACGTGGAATCGGGCGTAGTTGCCCAGTCAGCCGACAATGGAGAAGCGAGCTGCAAGGCTTCTCCGTCGTCGGTCAGAGCCGAAACAAACCGTGAATCGGCATTCGTATTCGCCTCAACAAAATCCGTTCGGAGATAGGATAAGCCGGAATCGCCCGATTCGTAAGGATTGTTCTCACAGGCTGCAAGTGCTGCAAGAACGAGATAGAACAACAGTCGTTTAAGCATTCGCCTTGATATAGTTTATTGCAGGGTTGGCATACATCGTCAGCATACGCTCACGCAGGAATGCCTCGTCCTTGTTTTCCAAATCAATCTTCGCCATCTGCCCGTCGAGATACTGCTCAAATCTTGCCTTTTCTTCTGCCGTATATTTATCAGCAAAGTCGGAAGTTCCTTTCAAGAAATCGAGCGCAACGTAGTTGTTGGCATAGAGATGATAATTCTTATGAATCTCTTTGTCGATGTGTTCTGCGATAATCCTGTATATTTCCGTCTTCGGAGTTTCAGAATCGATGCCCGAAAGGAAGTCGTCGATGCAGGGGGCAGCGCAGTAATGCACGTGTCCCTTGTAGCCCATAATGCCGGTTTGCATACTGATGATGTCGTCCTGTGGACCTTTCCGGAACACTTCCATATCACGACGCTGCTGATATTCCTTTGCCTTGAGGAAATCGCAGGGGTCGTATTCGTAGGAAATAGCCGTAGGAACGATGTGGAGTTTCTGAAGTTTTTCGATAAGTGAGCCTTCGCCGCCCATTGTCATCATCTTCAGAATAGCCTCGGCAGTACGGTCATTGGAGTCTTTCGCACGTCCTTCGCGCTGCGCTATCCAGATGTTTTCCTTCTTTTCGCTGATGGCAAAGTGCATATATTCGGACAATGTTTTGCTGGCTTGCAGCATCTGTCGCATCGGCAGGCCGCGAAGCACGATGAAACTCTTGTTCAGACGGACAATATCCTTTACCCACGGCAGCTTCAGGAGATTGTCGCCAATGGCTATTTCGCAGGTAGTATTGAATTTGTTGTCTATCAGCAGCACGTCGAGCATAGCCGAATCGAGCACAATGTCGCGGTGATTGCTCACAAAGGTGTAATTGGAATTTCTGTCCAATGAGGGCGCATCCAACTCGAAACCATTGCCGGATTTCTTCATAATGTTATGAACAATGCCATAGAAGAATGTCTTTTGGAAGTCGAGCAGCGTCTTGCAGGAGTACATTTGCTGCTTGAGAGCCTCGAGAGGAGCATCCGGAAAGACGGCTTTCACCACTTGAAGAAACTGTTGGTCGGCAAGCAGACGCTCATAAACCAAAGGCAATTCCTCTGGAACAAAAGGACGGATTTCGTCGAATTTTCCTGGTATAATCATATCAGTATGTTTTAAAAATCAACTCAGTATGTTTTAAAAGCCAACAAGGGAACAGGCTAACGAGCTGACAAGGAATCATTTCCTCGTTCACTTGTCATCTTGTTCCCTTGTCAAACAAATCTATTTCTTAGAACCCGTTCACAACGATTTCTGCCATTCTTTAGAACTGATTCTCTACGATTTCGCTCAAAACCTCCTTGATGTCAAGGCCTGCTGCGCGAACCTGCTGAGGAATGAAGCTCGTTACGGTCATACCCGGCGTGGTATTCACTTCCAGCATATTGATAACATCGTTGCCATCCTTATCCTTCGTGATGATATAATCAATTCGGATAATGCCGTTGGCGTGGAGAATATCGTAGATACGACTGGTTTCGGCTGCCACTTTCTTGGCTGTTTCAGGGTCGATGCGCGCCGGAGTGATTTCCTCAACCTGTCCATTGTACTTCGCATTATAGTCGAAGAACTCGTTGCTCGTTACAACTTCCGTTGCAGGGAACACCACAGCCTTTTCCTTTGTCTTGTAAACACCCTGTGAAATTTCCACACCGTCGAGATAACCTTCAATCATCACTTCGTCGCTCTCCATAAAGGCAACACGCAAAGCCGGTGCTATCTGGTCGGCATTCTTCACTTTTGACACGCCGAAACTACTGCCGTCGGCAGCAGGTTTCACGAAACAAGGCATTCCCAATCGTGCCTCGATTTCCTTTTCATCGTACGCATCGCCGCGACGGAGCAGTATGCTGTCGGGAACATTCACATTGAAGCTGCGCAGATAACGGTTCAGCACGTACTTGTCGAAGGTCAGTGCCTCAACCAATACGCCGCTTGTGGAATACGGAAGATGGATGAGTTCAAAATATCCCTGCATCACGCCGTTCTCTCCGGGCTGTCCGTGGATAGTGATGTAAGCGTAATCGAACAACACCAACTTGCCATCCTTGCGGAATGAGAAGTCGTTTTTGTCGATAGGCACGGTGGTTCCGTCTTCAAGATTGACGTTCCAGTCGGTTCCTTTCACATCAACCACATATATATTGTAACGCTCTTTGTCAAAGAAAGACACGAGTCCTTGAGCCGAACGCAGCGAAACGCCGTGTTCAGAAGAGTCGCCACCACAAACAATGGCGATAGTTCGCTTGTTATTTTCCATCTCTTTATTTTATAACTTTATCTGTTCTGCGCCCAAGGCTCATTACAGCATATCTTGTTTACCGTTGATATAGTTTCTCCATTTCTCGATTACCGAACCCAAATCTTCGGGCAGTTCGCTCGTGAAGTCCATCTGCTCCTTCGTAGTGGGATGAACAAAGCCGAGCGTTTTGGCGTGGAGTGCCTGACGATTGCATATCTTCAGACAGTTCTGAATGTATGCCTTGTAGGTGCTTGAGCGTTGTCCGCGCAGGATTTCCGTTCCACCGTATCGCTCATCGCCGAACAGAGGATGGCCGATGTGCTTCAAATGCGCACGAATCTGATGTGTACGGCCAGTCTCGAGAATACATTCTATCAAGGTGGTATAGCCGAACCGCTCCAAAACCTTGTAGTGCGTTACGGCACTCTTGCCGATTCCAGATTCCGGAGGAAAGACTGCCATACGCAGACGGTCCTTCGGATCGCGCCCGATATTGCCTTCAATCCGTCCTTCATCTTCATTGAAGTTGCCCCATACAAGGGCATTGTAGCTGCGATGCGTGGTTTTGTTGAAGAATTGCTTTCCGAGAATGCTCTTTGCTTCGGGCGTTTTTGCAATGAGCAGCAAGCCACTCGTATCTTTGTCAATGCGATGAACAAGCCCCACTTCTGGGTCGTTTGCATCGAAAGATTCCAAATCTTTCAGGTGCCAAGCAACAGCATTGATGAGCGTACCGTGGAAATTGCCTGCCCCGGGATGCACAACGAGACCTGCCGGCTTGTTGATAACCATCAGAGCATCGTCTTCATAGACCACGTCCAAGGGAATATCCTCTGCTTCTATCGTATTGTCGTGCTTCGGACGGTCGAGCATCAGCGTGATGATATCCTCCGGACGCACCTTGTAATTGCTCTTTACGGGCGTGCCGTTCACGTGGATGAATCCGGCGTCAGCAGCTTTCTGAATGCGGTTGCGACTGGAGTGCTGCATACGCTCGAACAAGAATTTGTCGATACGCACGGAATCCTGTCCTTTATCCACCTCTACACGAAAATGCTCGTACAGCCCACCTCCATCGGCTGCCTCTTCGGCCAATGGACCATCATCCAATATATCGTCTTCAAAGAGTTCTTCCTCGTCAATCATATTTATTCTGTGGGTTTAGGTACTGCCGGTGCCGACGGAACCGGTGCTTTAGGCGAAGGAGATGAAGGCGCAGGCTGAGGTTCACGGCCGCTTCCTTGTGGAATTTCATTGCCAAACTCATCCACCGGAACTTCCACCATTTCGTACTCATATTCGTCTTCCGGCTCTTCCACCTCAATCTCTTCGTATTCAAATTCAGGATACAACGATGTGGTACCGCTGACATCGCGCGTACCGTCGCCAACCTGCAATACGACGAACGCATCCAACGGAACACGGTCTCCGGCCTGTACGTGGCGGCCATTCACAAGAAGACCGTAAATCCAGTCTTTCTCTCCCGGAATGTATTCAGCCTCTCCAACCTTGAAACCCATCGAAAGCAACTGCGCCCGGGCTTCACGGAGCGAACTGTTATCTATCAAGTCCGGCAATGGCAGCGTAGGAGCACTGGCAGCATTGATGGTTACGTAGATAACACGAGTGGACTTCACACGCTTACCTCCGACGGGAGTCTGTTCAAGAATACAGTCAGGAGGAAGTTCCTTTACATAGCCGGTATCGGCAACTTCGATGGTAAGCCCCACCTTTTCCATAATATCCAGCGCATCATCATACTGTTTGTGTATGACGTTCGGCACCACAATCGACTCGCCATTGTGCGTGTAATAATCGATTCCGTGCCTTACGCCCAACGACAACAATACCACAAGGATAATCATTGCAAGGACATTGCCCCAGAGATAGGTGCTGAAGAAATTATGGAAGAAACTTTTCGACGTCATCTAACCTTAATAAATGTAACTTTCATTATTTGGGCAAAGGTAAAGAAAAAAACGGAAAGAAGCAAAGATTATTCTCTACTTCTTTCCGTTTTCAGTTCAATTCTCTGCAAGCGGCGGATTACTTACCGTGGTGCTCGTCAGATACTGTTAATTTCTTACGACCTTTAGCGCGACGGGCTGCCAATACGCGACGGCCGTCCTTTGTTGCCATTCTTTCGCGGAAACCGTGCTTGTTCACGCGACGACGGTTGTGAGGCTGAAATGTTCTTTTCATTGTTCTATGCTTATTTTATTGTTATTATGCAATTTAAGAAGCAACGGAATTTAATTAGCCGTTACGGGCTGCAAAATTACTTAATCTTTTTGAAATAACCAAGAAAACATTGATTTTTAGGTAAATAATTTATGTTTTTACTATATTTTGCTTAACTTTGCAGCGCAAAAACAATGCGTTTAGCAATAAATAAATAACAAATTATATATAAGCAAATTATGATTAATTCACAGGAAATCAAAATCGGAACTTGTATCCGTCTTGATGGAAAGATTTGGACTTGCATCGACTTCCAGCACAGAAAGCCGGGCAAGGGTAATACTGTAATGATTACCAAGTTGAAGAATGTATCCGACGGCCGTGTATTGGAGCGTACATTCCAAGTTGGCTTCAAGTTGGAGGATGTCCGCGTTGAGCGTCGCCCATACCAGTACCTCTATCAGGATGCAACTGGATATATCTTTATGAATCAGGAGACTTTCGAGCAAATTCCTATCCCTGTTCATCAGATTACAGGTGCTGAATATATGAAGGAAAGCGACATCGTGGAAGTTGTTACAGACACATCAGACGGCACTATCCTTTCTGCTGAAATGCCTGTAAAGACCACGCTGACCATCACTCACAGCGAGCCGGGTGTGAAGGGCAACACCGCAACCAACGCCACAAAGCCTGCTACACTCGAGACCGGTGCCGTGGTGCGCGTTCCATTGTTCATCAATGAAGGCGAAACAATTCAGATCGACACACGCGACGGTAGCTACCTCGGGCGTGTGAACGGATAATAGAAACGAAAAGGTGAAAAGAGCTATGTGAAATGTTTTGGAGCTGCCAAAGCAACACATTCTCTCTTCACCTTTTTGCTATTTACAAGCCTTACCACAAATAGTGGACAAGGAAACAAGAAGACGAGGAGACAAGGAAACAAGGAAACCATTTCTCCCCACCCTCCGTTTTCACGTTTCACATCTTCCATTTCACATCTCACGTTTCCCATTTCACATCCCCCATCCCACGTTTCACATCTCCTATCTCCCATCTCCCATTATTAAAATATGAAGTACAGCATCATCGTACCGGTTTACAATCGTCCAGACGAAGTGGACGAACTACTGGAAAGCCTTCTGACACAAGAAGAGAAGGATTTCGAGGTTATCATTGTAGAAGATGGTTCACAGAAGCCCTGCAAGGAAGTCTGCGACAAATATACGGGACGCCTCGACCTTCATTATTTTATGAAGCCCAATTCGGGTCCGGGACAGAGCCGAAACTATGGTGCTGAACGTGCAAGGGGAGAATACCTGCTCATACTCGACTCGGACGTAGTGCTGCCAAACGACTATCTGAAGGCTATTTCCGACGAATTGGAAAGAGAACCCGCCGATGCTTTCGGCGGTCCCGACAGTGCCCACGACTCGTTTACCGACACACAGAAAGCCATTTCCTACTCTATGACCTCCTTCTTTACCACGGGAGGTATTCGCGGAGGCAAGAAGAAGCTCGACAAGTTCTATCCCCGTTCCTTCAATATGGGCATCCGCCGCGATGTATATGCAGAGCTGGGAGGATTCTCCAAGATGCGCTTCGGCGAAGACATAGATTTCTCCATCCGTATCTTCAAGGCCGGAAAACGCTGCCGCCTGTTTCCCGAAGCGTGGGTATGGCACAAACGGCGCACCGACTTCAGAAAATTCTGGCGACAGGTATATAACAGCGGCATCGCGCGCGTGAACCTATATAAGAAATATCCCGAATCGCTGAAGCTCGTCCATCTGCTCCCTACGGTCTTCACGCTCGGCGTGGCATTCCTCTTGCTCGTCTCGCTCGTCGGCATCATCATTGGAAACTGCTGGATTATCTTCACGCCGCTCCTATTGCTCTTCGCCTACTACTACCTCAACGTATGTTACAGTTGGTACTATTTCCACAATTTCAAGGCCAATCTGCTCTCCGGCATCGCCGCCTATGTGCAGCTCACGGGCTATGGCTGCGGATTCATAGAGGCTTGGTGGAAACGCTGCATAAAGGGACAGGACGAGTTTACGGCCTACGAAAAGAATTTCTATAAATAACACCTGTTTTTCAAACGTGCGAAGAATGTATTCCATTCTTCGCACGTTTGCATTGCATTCTTGCGAAGATTGCACTGCATTCTTCGCACGTTTGGAATCCAACCTTTTAACCACTGATTTTCAAATAGTTACAAACCATACTTTTTCCTACTTCTGCAATCAAGACACACAACAAGAAACATTCTCACGCTGACGCTTTATTTCCACGTAATTGCTTGCAGATATCGAAGATTTTTCGGAACTTTGCAGAGAAACGGATGAATACGGAGAAACCGTTCTCTTTCATCCGCCAAGAATTACTGAACCTTAAATTATGGCTTTATCTATTACCGACTGGGCAGAAGAAGACCGGCCACGCGAGAAACTCGTGAGACTCGGGGCTGATGCACTGAGCAACGCAGAACTTTTAGGAATACTTATCGGTTCGGGCTCCACAAAGGAGAGTGCCGTAGACCTGATGAAACGAGTGCTGAACGATTGCGACAACAACCTCAACACGCTCGGCAAACTTACCATCCACGACCTTGAGCAGTACAACGGACTCGGCCCTGCAAAGGCTATCACGATTCTTGCTGCCTGCGAACTGGGCAAACGCCGACAAGCTGCCACTGCGATGGAATGCGAGGATTTGGGTTCTGCTACCTCCATCTACAATTTTATGCACCCGAAGATGCAGGATCTGGACGTGGAAGAAGCGTGGATACTGCTGATGAACCAGAACTACAAGCTCATCGAAGCGAAAAGAATATCGCACGGAGGCATCACGGAAACTGCCGTGGACGTGCGCGTGATTATGAAGGAGGCTTTACTGAAAAACGCCACCGTGCTTGCGCTCTGCCATAATCATCCGAGCAACAACAACCGACCGAGTGGCGATGACGACCGGCTCACGCAACGCATAAAGAACGCCTGCGAATTTATGCGCATCTTCTTTCTCGACCACATCATCATTACCGACGGCGCATACTATTCCTATCGAGAGGAAGGAAAGATATAAAGAACACCTGATGCGTTCGATTCAATCCGAACACATCAGATGTAAGGGAACAGGGTTTCGGACGTAAGTGAACAAGGGGACAAGTGAACGGGTTTACAAGCAGATTACTTAAGTGGATGCAGGGAAACAAACGGAAAGTGAGGCTTGAAATAACTAGATTTTAAATCGATTTGCTAATCTCCTTGCTCTCTTGTCTCCCCTCTCCTTATTCCTCATTCCCCTGCTTCCTTGTCCACTCGTCCACTCGTATCCTTGTTTACTTACAAACCTCAAATCCCAAAAATCATTCATCTTTTTCCATCTTCTTTGCATTGATTTCCAATAATATAAAATATAATCATTATCTTTGCAATAGAGGAAGCCTCTTTTTGCGGCAAGCAAGGCACACTATCGGCTGATAACCAATGAGCGCAACTGACGTAAGGGAGGCATAACAACAAAAAAGAACGATAAAAATGACACAAGAAGAAAAAACAAAGATAGAAGAAAACATCGTAGACGTGCTGAAAACGGTTTACGACCCTGAGATTCCCGTAAACATCTACGACCTCGGTATGATTTATAAAATCGACCTTCAGGACGACGGTATGCTCGAAATGGATATGACCTTCACGTCGCCATCCTGCCCTGCTGCCGATTTCATTTTTGAAGACGTGCGCACCAAGGTTGAAAGCGTTACGGGCGTTACGGGTTCCAACATCAATCTCGTTTTCGAACCGGTTTGGGACCAAAGTATGATGACGGAAGAAGCACGGGTTGAACTCGGATTTGAATAAGGAACGCCCGAGTAAGGCAATCCATTCCATACATACTATGAGCGAGCTGCTCGCTCAACATTCACCCCTCAACATTCAAAATATGAAGAACGTATATTTTCTTTCGGATGCGCACCTCGGCTCTCTCGCCATCAAGCACAGGCGAACACAGGAGCGAAGGCTCGTGAGATTCCTCGACAGCATCAAGCACAAGGCTGCCGCAATCTACCTTCTCGGAGATATGTTCGACTTTTGGAACGAATACCGATACGTAGTTCCAAAGGGATTCACGCGTTTTCTCGGCAAGATTTCCGAACTGACGGATATGGGCGTCGAGGTTCATTACTTCATCGGCAATCACGACATTTGGACTTACGGCTATCTGGAAGAAGAATGCGGGGTGATTCTGCACCGCAAGGACATTACCACCGAGATTTACGACAAGGTGTTCTATCTCGCACACGGCGACGGGCTGGGCGACCCCGACCCTATGTTCCGTATGCTCAGAAAGGTGTTCCACAACCGGGGGTGCCAAAAACTCCTCAACTTTTTCCATCCTTGGTGGGGAATGCAACTGGGCTTGAACTGGGCAAAGAAGAGCCGAATGAAGCGGGAAGACGGAAAAGAGACGCCATTCCTCGGCGAAGACAAGGAATACCTCGTTCTCTACACCAAGGAATATATGAAAACGCATCCTAATGTAGACTACTACATCTACGGACATCGCCATATCGCACTCGACCTTACGCTTTCCCGCAAAGCCCGAATGCTCATTCTGGGCGATTGGATTTGGCAGTTTACCTACGTCGTATTCGACGGAGAGCATCTGTTTATGGAACAATACGTGGAAGGCGAAAGTAAACCATAATTGTTAAATAACTATCAAAACGACACGATTTTTACAAAATTAATTGAAGAAAATCATTTAATTGCAGAAATAATTTGGCAGAAATAATTATAAATTGTATTTTTGTATTGTAATTAGTATAGTTTAAAGTATTCACGTTTAAATAACGAATATTGCGGTATTCAATCTCAATAGAATAGGAAATTAGGACTAAACAGTCAAATTCATCATTTAGAATAAAACTCAGGTTTGTAGATTAAGTTTAATGAAAAAGGCGATTGTCGAGACGACAATCGCCTTTTGATTTTGCAAGTACTGCGCTTTCACTCCTGTTTTTCCTAAAATTGCCTTACACATCAGCAGAAGTTCCGGCTTATCTATCAATTTTTCTGAAACATATTTGCAAACAAACGCAGTTCCGGACAGCAAAAAAGGTTGGCAAGGAAATCTCGCCAACCTTATTATATTAAATAACCGGACAAGTGACTTTCAATCGCCAGCCATCCATTCAGAGCTTACTTCTTAGCTTCCTGAACCAATTCCATTGTGTCGCGGGCAATTACAATCTCCTCGTCCGTAGGAATAAGAACCACCTTTACCCTTGAATCGTCGGCAGAGATAACCTTCTCTACGCTGCGGCAGTTATTCTTCTCCGCATCCATCTTAATGCCGAGGAATTCCAAACCAGTGCAGGAATCCATACGAAGACCGGTCTGATTCTCGCCAACACCTGCTGTCCAGATGATCATATCAACGCCACCCATTGCGGCTGCATAGGCACCAATGTACTTCTTGATGCGATAGGTGTACATCTTTATTGCGAGGATAGCACGCTCATCGCCTGCCGCCTCGGCTGCTTCAATCTCACGCATATCAGAGCTGATGCCTGTAATACCGAGCACACCACTCTCCTTGTTCAGATAATCTGCCATTTCCTGTGGAGTCTTACCGAGCTTTTCCATCATAAACGTTACGGCAGACGCGTCGATATCGCCGCAACGTGAACCCATCATCATACCTGCCAAAGGAGTCAATCCCATTGAAGTATCGATTACTTTACCGTCCTTGATGGCTGCCATAGAAGCACCGTTACCGATGTGGCAAGTGATAATCTTCTGGCTCTTGTAGTCTACACCCAGAAATTCGCAGGCACGCTTGGAAACATAACGGTGGCTGGTGCCGTGGAAACCATAGCGGCGCACGTGATACTTCTCGTACATCTCGTAAGGCACAGCGTAGAGATAAGCGTAATCGGGCATTGTGCTGTGGAAAGCATTGTCGAATACCGTAACCTGCGGAGTGTTTGGCATCAGGGCATCTACGGCCTTCAAGCCACGGAGATGTCCGAGATTGTGAACCGGAGCAAGGTCGATCAGGCTCTCAATACCGTCTTCCACTTCCTTAGTTACGATGCAGCTCTTCTCAAACAAGTCGCCACCCTGCACAACACGGTGTCCTACGGCATCGATTTCGTCGAGACTCTTCAGCGCACCATACTTCGGATCCATCAGGAGTTCGAACACAAACTTAACACCTTCCTTATGGTCGGGCATATCGTGCTTCACAACTTCCTTGCTTCCGTCAGGCAATGTTACCTTTACGAATGCCTCATCAAGACCAACACGCTCAGCACCACCTTGTGCCAACACGCTTTCGTCGGTCATATCGTACAATTTGTACTTAATAGAACTACTACCACAGTTCAATACCAATACTTTCATATCTATTCCTTTATTATTTTATTTTTAAATCTGCACACTCTCCCTGCCTCTCCTCCTTCCCTCCTTTTCAACAGGAAAGGGGAAGAATCGGAGGCTCTTATGCCTTTGCGTCCTGTGCCTGACAAGCTGTAATAGCCACCATATAATATATATCGTCTACCGAACAACCACGGGAAAGGTCGTTTACCGGACGGGCAATACCCTGAAGAATAGGGCCGATAGCCGTAGCACCACCGAGACGCTGCACCAGTTTGTAGCCGATATTGCCCACCTCGAGATTAGGAACTACCAACACGTTTGCCTTACCGGCGATGTCAGAACCCGGTGCTTTCTTGGCAGCCGTTGCAGGATCGAGCGCAGCATCAGCCTGCAATTCGCCATCAACCTTCAATTCAGGGAATCTCTCCTTGGCAATCTTCGTAGCCTCAACCACCTTGTCGATGATGTAAACACTCTTACCCGTTTCCTTATCTATGGCATCCTGAGCCGAACCCTTCGTGGAGAAGCTCAGCATAGCCACGTGAGGATCCTGAAAACCTGCCACACTCTTGGCCGTTTCCGCCGTGGTGTAGGCTATCTGTGCGAGCTGCTCGGCTGTTGGATTCGGCGTTACGGCTACGTCGCCCATCACTACGATACCATTCTCGCCATACTGCTGTTCGTGGGTCAATACCAACATCGCACCGCTCACGCAAGTGATACCCGGAGCACACTTGATAATCTGCAATGCAGGGCGAAGCGTGTCGCCGGTTGTTGAAAGCGCACCTGAAATCTGACCGTCAGCACCTTCCGTCTTGATGATCATACAACCCAGATAAAGGTTGTTCTTCACCAATTCGCGTGCCTTTTCAATAGTCATACCTTTCTTCTGACGAAGTTCGGTCAGCTTTTCAGCATACTCCTCACTACGTGGATTGTTTTCAGGATCCACGATAGTAGCTTTTCCAATGTTCTTTAATCCCCAACCTTCAGCAAGCTTCTTGATGTTGTCCGGATTTCCAATGAGAATTAGTTCTGCAATGTCGTCGGCTAATACTTTGTCAGCGGCTTTGAGAGTTCTCTCTTCCTCAGCTTCAGGAAGTACGATTCGTTGCCTGTTCGCCTTAGCACGTGCAACTATTTGCTCCAATAAATCCATAGTTTTATTTTAAAGTTTTAATTGTTAGATGTCCATTTTGCGATGCAAAGATAGCAAAATAGCATTATAACACCAAACTTGCCACAGTTTTTTACACCTAAATTAATAGTATATCAATAATCAAATCGCTGAAATGTAAAATCTTTTTTGGATAAATCCGATATTCAAAAAAGATTTTACGTAAACTAATCTGTATTTTCCTTTAGAATCTTGTTCAGTTGTTTTCTCCATTCACGCCCATCATACCAGCCACAGCCAACACACGTTCCATTATATTCCTGACCACCTTCATACCAAAAATCAATACCAAATAAAGGAGGACGAATATTATCTTTCTTGCAAACAGCACATGCGCGGTCTTTCAAAAGATTATGCTCACGGGTCAGAAGTTGATAGTGTTCCTTGATTTCTTCATCAGAAAGCGTGTTTGCATCCACGTCTTTATCCAATCTTGTCCACGGCTCTTTGTGGTCAATCTCTGCAACCGACGTTATTCCACCATCCGTAAAGGCATCTTTATTTTCGAGCAACTGGAGGATTCTTTCTCTTGTTTTCGGTTTTATGGTAATTCTATCCTTTTGTTGGAATATTGGTTCAGCACTCAACAGCTTATAATGGGGCGTAATTTGCCCACATTGCTCGCAGTATTGATTTTTCGCCCACCGTCCTTGTATGGGTTCTTCAAACCTATATCCTTTTTTCTTGCATTCACGGAATTGTGCAGCAGGCTGACTTGAGTTTGAGGCTGCACAAGTGGAGCAGCACCATTCGTTCAGATGTTCCTTGAAGTAGGCAAGCATTTCATCGGTTTTAGTCATCGCTATAAATCTTTAAACAGTTCGCTAATATTTATTTTCAATGCAGTTGCAATCTTATCGATATTAGTAATCGTGATATTCTTTTCCCCACGTTCAATCATACCAATATAAGTTCTGTGAACTCCTACGAGTGCCGCAAACTTTTCTTGCGAAAAACCGGCAGCCTTTCGCAAATCTCTTACACGTTCACCAAACGAAATTAATAAACCATTCATTTTATTATTGCTTATTATAGTATGCAAAGTTAAATATTTCCCTAACATCAATCAACATACTATAATTAGCATTTTATTCCTATTCAGCCATTAAACAATAGAAAAACACACCATATATAAATATCAACAAAGAAAAGAAACAGGAATAACCATAATATCTTTTCTGCTGAAAATTATATGAGTATTTTTTTATAACTTTGCAAAAACTCTCCAATCTTGTAGCAAATACAGGCAAAAAGGACTGTTTACGGAGTCTCGGACAGCACATAAGATGCACGGCTTCTATTCAGATAATCAATAAGTTATCCATATTTCAGGTATGAATGTCGAATCTTCATTGCTCATTCCTGCACAATGGACAACATCAGACACTTATGAGCAGCATTGCAAAGAAAGAAAATATAGAGGAAAAGAATTTCTATACCATTCTGGAGGTTTCAAAATTACTGAAACTTTCACAGAAATCCATTCGCCGATACATTGCATCGGGCGAACTCGACTCCATTAAAAGCAACACTTCCTACAAGATTCCGAAAGATGCTTTAGATACATTCATCAACCGTGAAAAGGAAAACAAAAAGGTTACATACAATCTTTTTGGAGAAGCCGAATATGAAGAAAAGAAACCGATAAAGGCTGTTAAACGCACAGACCTTGTAAACTGGCAAGACATCAGTTCATCATGGACCGACACAAAATCCTCGGAAATGACCTTCGTGGATTGTTTCTGTGGTGCGGGAGGACTTAGCAAAGGACTCGAAATGGCAGGGTTGCAAGGCATTTGTGGTCTCGACTGGTTCAAGGAAGCCAGAATGACTTATCGCCGAAACTTCCATCATCCGTTCGTATTGGGAGATATTACCACAGAGGAAGCGAAAAATGAATTTTATTCCACCGTGGAACAACAGCTGAACGGCAGAAAGCTCAGCTTAGTGGCAGGCGGGTTTCCCTGTCAAGGCTTCAGTATGGCTGGCAACAGAATTGTGGACGACCCGAGAAATTCGCTTTACAGAGAATTGCTGGAAGTAGTGAGGAACCTCAACCCCGACTATGTACTGTGCGAAAATGTGAAGGGGCTGCGCAGTATGCTCGGAGGAAAGGTGGAAGAGAAAATCCTTTCAGACTTCAAGGAAATCGGTTACGAAATGCACGTAACCACACTATGCGCTGCCGACTACTATGTGCCGCAAAAGCGTGAACGTGTTATCTTCATCGGAAACAAGATTGGAAAGAAAATTTATTACCCGAAACCGATACTCACACCCGACAAATACGTTACCACCGGACAAGCCATTGAAGACCTTATGACGTTGCCGTCTACACCGGAATTCAATCACGTGCCTACACGACATCGTCCCGACATGGCTGAAAGAATGGCTGCGCTGCCCGAAGGACAGAGTCTCTACAAGGGTTATTCGGACGCATGGAAGAAATGTCCGTGGAACGAGGCTTCGTGTACCATCAAAGAGAATCACGGTGGCGTGAACATCCACCCGAAACTGCCGAGAGTTTTGACTGCAAGAGAGATGGCACGATTGCAGTCTTTCCCTGATGATTTCATTTTTGAAGGCACGAAAAACAAACAGTTGATACAAATTGGGAATGCCGTACCGCCATTGTTGGCAAAAGCCATTGGCTTGGCTATTCGTTATTCAATGGAAGACGACTCGCTGCATTCGTGAATTTTATTTACAAAACATGCTCCATAATTCGATTATTTTGGAGAAAAGATTTTTATTTTTCAAATATTGCCGTATTTCGTGTGCAATAATAAGCTGTTGAAATTCAGAAAAATGTATTTGTTTTATTGATATATGTGCATAAATGTGCGATAGATTTATTCCCAAATAGAAGAATTTATCCGAAATAACAATCAGCTTTTTATGACTTTTATTGCAAATCGGTCTTGCATTCTTGCGAAGTATGTTTTTCATTCTTCGCAGAAACGCACGGCAATCTTCGCACATTTGCATTTCGTTCTTCGCAGGATTGCTCGGCAATGCTCCAAAAAGTGCGTTACGAATGGCTGATTATGCCTTTGTAATTTCTATATTGAAGAAAAATAATGTGCTTTTTTGCGTAATTATTTATTACAAATGGTGCGATGTATGCCACAGAGAATGTGATGCTTGGGATTATGAAAAGAAAGAGAAATCCTCTGCCATACAACCGGATGAATTGATTCTCTTTCTGACAATCGATTCGGTCTTGAACTTGATACAAAAGAAGTCGGCTCATCGAAATAACCACGATGAGCCGACTTTCCGTATTAAGATGTTGAGCTATCAACAGATGTAATGACTATCGACAGCCCTTGCTATGAAAACTTATCTCATTATCTTGATGGCAATACTTCCCTGACGCACAATGATAACTTTGTTTACAGGCAAGGCTATTGCAGCCGAACCATCTGCATCGGCATATCCGTTGTGGAGGAGCTTACCGGAAAGGTCGTATATCTGATAGCTGTCCCCGGCAATAAGACCATTCACAACAACGTTTTCACCGTTTCTTACAACGTTTAAAGCCGATGTTTCAACCTTGTCGATGCCACTTGTGCTCACGAACACAGCTGCCAAAACGCCGTATTGGGCAATCTTGAAAGTGTTGTCTGCCACCTCTGCTCCGTCCAAGAGTATCTTGTCGAGCTTATAGCCGTTAATCGGAGAGGCCTCAACCTTGACTTTCTTACCTTTCTTTATAGGTGTCCATTCTGCCACGCGGGCACCGTCTACGGTTGTTGATATGCTGCCCGACTCATTCGGTTCGAAGCGCAAGCGAACAGTTTCGCAACCTGTGCCGTCGCCCGTAAAGTTGGTTGTCCAGTTCTTTCCCTCTATCAATGTGTTGTCGCAAGCAGCAGCACCTTCGTTTTTATCCATACGGAGGGCTGCATTGTCGTCGGCAGTTCTTTTGGGAAGCGTATATAAAAGGTCGTTGATAGAGCAGGCGTCAAACAGATTCTTGTCCAAATCCACCGATGCAACGAGTGGATTGTTCGACAAGTCAAGTGCCGAAAGTTTATTGCCCGATAAATCGAGCGTCTTCAGTTGTGGAAGCATAGACACGTCAATGCGCGAAATTCCTGTATTCTCAAGGTCGAGCCATCTGAGCGATGGGGTTGAAGTAAAGTCGGGCAAAGATGTAAAGGCATTGTCGCTCGCCGTGAGAATGAGGAGTTTTGGGTTCTGAGTGAGGTCAAGCTCCGTAAGTCCCATAGCCACGCAGGTGAGCACGTCGAGCTTTGGATTCATAGAAGTACGCAATTCGCCCACCTTGTTATAGCTGCCATAGAACTCCTCAAGTTCGGGAAGATTGCTAATGTCGATAGCGGTAAGACGGTTGTCGGTAAGCCAAAGCTCGCGCAGTTTAGGAAGTTTGGTCAGGTCTACGGCTATAATCTTATTACGGCTGAGATTCAAAACCTCCAGATGGTCGTTCTTGCCCAAGGCGGCACTGACGAATTGATTGTTTGAAGCATTGAGCGTTGAAAGTTCGCCATAGATTTTTACCGTCTCGCCCGGGCTTACATCGAGCGAAACAGCACTTGCAACCTTGTTTCCAAGCGTATATTCCCGTTTTCCATAACCATCTTCGATGTGGATAACCTGATTTTCCTCAATGCCTTTCAGCTCGAGATTTACAAACAGCTCTTCCTCTTCGCCATCTTCATCTTTCTCCAAGACGATGTTCGGATCTATTCTGAACGAGAAGTTGGGAGCTTCCTCTACGGTATTCCCGTTGGGTTCGGGGTCGCCGTTCTTCACGCAATGGATCATACCCGACCAACCCGGCTTGTTTGAAAAGCAATAGAAAGCCACGGACACCGCACCGTCGGGAGATTTCGATGTGATGACGACGGGCTTTGTGGTGGGATTACCCTTAATCGTTGTGTTGGGAGTTATGTCTTTAGGCCAACCGTATTCGTATTCGCCGTCTTCATTGGGTTCGTTGTTGAGCACGATCAGTCCGTCATACACACGAAGTTCATCGTATGGGTCGATGTCAATGTCGTCTATTACAATCGTGATGTGCGAATCAGAGTTCAGAGGCTTCAGCCGGAACATCGTGTAAACCATATTTCCACGCATTCCGTTGTCCGGGCCTCCCGCATCATAGTATTCTTTCGGTCTTCCCTGCTCGATGCTGTATTCATAATACGGTCCATCGCTTCCCGGTTGATAGATTCTTCCACTACTTTGAGCCTGTACTGTTGCAAATGCACATACAAGAAGTACGAGAGTTAAAATCTTTTTCTTCATAGGTCTGATTGTTTATTAGTTTATAATACAATAAGTGTTCTGTCAGGTATTCGGCAGAAACAATACTGATTTAAAACATACCCAAACGCAAATATACGAATTTATTTACAAAAACAAAAATAAAACGAACAAATGATAACAAGCAACATATTATAACGGACGCTTTACAACATTGCATTATCTGTACTTTGGCATTACCTTTCTTGCTTGTGTGAAACCGAAAACTAAGCAGAAAATTTTAAAAAATCGCCTTAAAGCAGTAGCTGCTTTAAGGCGATTTTCATTTATTTGTCTGTGGAAGGAGTGGCTCAACTGCCTTCGGGCATAATTTCCTTCACAAGAATGCTTTCCAACTGCTCGGCTGAGAGGCGCAGTTGGAACTGTCCCTTGATGGCAACGGCTATGCGTCCGGTTTCTTCCGAAACCACGATGGCAACGGCATCAGAGTCTTGCGAGATTCCCATTGCGGCACGATGGCGCAGCCCTAATTCCTTGGGAATGTCCTGATTGTGGCTCACAGGGAGAATGCAACCCGCTGCACGGATGCGCTGATGGGAGATAATCATAGCACCGTCGTGGAGCGGCGAGTTCTTGAAGAAGATGTTTTCCACCAGTCGCTGACTGATGTTTGCATCGATTTGCTCGCCCGATTCTATGACATCCTGAAGGCTTACGGCACGCTCCATTACGATAAGGGCACCCACTTTCTGCCGTCCCATACTCATACAAGCCATAACGAGGGGCATAATAGACTCCCGGTCTATCTCGTTTTTCTTCTTGTCGCCCAGAAACAGCTTCACAAGGTTCTTCACTTTCTCGTGTGCTCCAAGATTGTAGAGGAAATGTCGGATTTCCTCTTGAAACAAGACGATGATGCCGATGACACCCACCGAGACGAGCTTATCCATAATACTGCCCAGCAGACGCATTTCCAACACCTGACTCACGATGAGCCAAATCACTACAAAGACCATAATGCCGACAAAGACATTCAGTGATCTTGATTCCTTCATCACGCGATACAGATAGTAGAGCATCAGAGCTACGAACACTATATCGATGATATCCTTAATGCCAAATTCAAAAAACATAAGCAAGCAACCGTTCTCCTGTCTCCTCTCCACAAGGGAGGGGCGTGGCACATACCTGACTTTTATACAGGAGGCTGGCGATTATTTTATTTTAATTATTAGTTTTTGTCTGTCGCAGAGGACTGTCCGTGCGCTCATTCCTCGGGATAATGAATGGGGAATTGAGGCTATTCGGCTATCGATTGGAGGTCTTCTCATAGATGCTGAGAGCCTCAACTGCCTGCTTCACATCGTGTACCCGCAGGATGCTTGCCCCTTTCATCAGCGAGATTGTGTTGAGAACGGTGGTGCCGTTGAGGCTCTCCTGCGGAGTGATGCCGAGCAACTGGTGTATCATTCGCTTACGGCTGATGCCCACAAGGATTGGAAGTCCGAGCACGTGCAGCTTTTCCATTTCGCTCAGGAGTGCATAATTGCCTTCAATGGGTTCTTTTCCGAATCCGAAACCGGGGTCGAAGATAATGTCTTTCTGTCCCAATGCGCGCAGTTCCTGTATCTTGCGTGCCGAATTAATCAGCATATCGTGGAGATTTGCAGCCTTCGACATCAGGATATAGGGCACTCCCAGTTCGGCAACCGTCCGAAACATATCCGGATCGCTTCCCTCTTCCACATCGTTTATGATGTCTGCCCCGAACTCTTCTACGGTTCTTCGGGCAATGGAGGCACGGAAAGTGTCTATGGAGATGACGGCATCGGGCTGGGCATCACGGATTATGGGCAGTGCCATTGCCAAGCGTTCCATCTCTTCTGCTTCGCTCGCCACCTCGCCTCCAGGGCGGGTTGAACACGCACCCACGTCGATAATACGCCCTCCTTCGGCAATAATCTGATTGGCACGGTTGCGTATAGCCTCCTCGGTCTGCACACGGCTGTCGGCAAAGAAAGAGTCGGGCGTAACGTTGAGAATGCCCATTACGCAAGGTTTGCTCAGGTTCATAAGTCTTCCCCGCACGTTAATCGTGTAGTTTACGGGTTGTATTTTCTGTGAAAAACTCATATTCTCCATATAGCCACAAAGTTAATGTAAATCATTTAGAATACAAAAAAAAGGCTTTCTTTTTCGTTTTTTTTCTGCTTCGGGCGTTGTCTTGTAGAGTCAACCAGCAAGTGCAAAATTACAACACATGTTTGAAGAACTCGCACTTTGGTGTGGAAAAGTTTAGTTTTTCCCTTGGTCTTTCATTCAATTTCTTCTGTATGGCCATAATCCTCTTGTCCGTATAGTTCTCAAAGGAATCCTTTTTAGGTATATATTGCCTGATTAACTTGTTTGTATTCTCAATGGCTCCCTTTTGCCATGGACAATATGGATCTGCAAAGTACACAGGCACGCCCAACCATTTCGTGATATCCTTATGTGCGGCAAACTCAGGTCCGTTGTCAGTGGTAATGGTCTTCAGTCTGTCCTTGTATGGCAGCAGCAGTCTCCTGACTGCTTTTGCCAGAGGCTTCGACTGCTTCCCAAATGGCAGTTTCCGCATAAGCAACATATTGGTGGATTTCTCCACCAGTGTGAGTATGGCCCTTTGGGCAGGGTCGACGATCAGGTCCATCTCAAAGTCTCCAAATCTCTTCCCGTCCACTTCCTTGCTTCTCTCATGGATGCTCACCCTGTCCTTGACAGGAAGATGCCCACCCTTGGGGTGATGCCTGTATTTCATCTGATGTCTTGTGTGCCCGGCAAGTTTCCCTGTCGGGTCATCGTGGATGATGTTGTAGATGGACTGATGGGACACCCTTATCCCCTCATTCACACGCAGATACCCCGATATTTGTCTTGGAGACCATTGGTCATTAACGATATATTCCTTGATTCTCCAGACCAATTCGTCGGAGAGCCTGGAGTTGCTCACCGTTCGCCTCCTGCGCTCCATGGCCATGTCGTGCGCCTTCGTCCAGATATACTTTCCCGAGGGCGTGCTGTTGCGTTTGATTTCACGTGAGAGTGTTGCCTGACTGATGCCGACGATGGCGGCAATTTCTTTTCTTGCGGTTTTCTTTTGAAGTAAGGCGAAAATTTGCGACCTTTGCTCCGAGATTAATTGATGGTACATAAACAATACAAAGTTAGTTAATCTTGGGGAGACTTCGGTCTCCCTTTTTTAATTTGTATTGCCGGTTGTTGCTTTTTCCTCGGCGAGAGATGCAGACAACCTCTCGCTACGCTTCGAGAACGTCTGCATCTCTCGGCGAGGGCTACTCTTTTTTGCACTTCGATTTGGAATCTTCAGTCTGTGGATTTTCCGTGGGATAGAAATATGCAGTTGCGAATATTGCAATCGCCTCTTTAAGGGTCTATTATATATAAGGTATAGGTTTGTTCCACTCCGTCCTTTTGGAGATTTCCCATCACGAATAGGGAAAATCCTACCACGTTGTAGGAAAAACACTTTCAGCACATCGGAGGTTTGTCGTACTTTTGCATCAGAAACAACAAGACAGAGCTACACTTACGATAAGACTCGAAAGAATACTAACGAATAAAGGACACGATTATGAAGCGACTGCTAATGACAATGCTTGTGGCTATAACCGTTGCAATCGGCGCCAAAGCGATAGGATTTGAAGACGCTCGACGGGAAGCGCGATACTTGACAGACAAGATGGCTTATGAATTAGGACTGTCTCGGAGCGAATACGAAAGGATATATCGCATCAATCTCGACTACCTTACAAGGGTAAACGGATATGACGACCTCTATGCCACGCACTGGAATGCAAGAAACTCAGCCTTACAGGTGGTGCTGACAGGAAGACGTTGGAATGCGTATATTGGACGAAATTACTTCTATCGACCACTTTCGTGGAGAAATGGAACGTTCGTTTACAATGTCTACTCACGTTATCCGAGACGCTATGTAGTACGCAGGGCAGCTCCATTACCGCCTCCAAGAATTTACAGATACCGAGGTCCGGGATACGAAAGGAAAGGACACGGATATCATCGCCACTACGGCCACAGAAGAAGATAATAGGATTTGATTTGAAATAGCCTTTCAAATGATTAAGATTCAAATATAATAAGGTGCTCAATAGGATTAGTCGAAGGTAAAAAAGATTGCAGGAACAACAGGAAAAGACAACAATGCAGAGAGACAATATTAGGTTATTAAGGCAGAACAATAAGGGTTATAATACAGTAAGATTTAGAATTTGAGTATATAGAACTTTGCCACTTAGCCACTTTTAACACTATATATGCGTTTCGGTATTCACATTGCCGTGAACGACAAGAGGGACAAACCGTCTGAACGGTCTGTCCCTCTTCTTGTTTATTTGCGTGTTATCTTTACCAGATAGTCGTTGTTGTCGCCCTCACGGAGCATTTCGCACTTGAATCCGTAGGAAGATGCCATTGTGGAAAGGGTATCGAAGTCTACATAGAGCCAGTCGAATCGGTTGCCGAGTACCGAACCATACTGCATCTGAAAGTCCACTTCTCCGTAATATCCTTCCACGCCTGTCAGGTCGATGATGCCTTCTTCCTCTTCATAGATATAGCAGAGGTCGCTCGAATCGGCTATTACGCAGCCTTCGGGGGCTAACAGTTCCGTCCACCGTTTGAACATTTCGGGCAGATTTGCCACTTTTCCACAGATTCCCAATCCATTCATCAGCATCAGAATTGTGTCGAAACTACTTCCGAAATCATCTTCAAAGAAGTCTGCCAACAGAGCTTTCGCTACGCCACGCCGCTTTTGTGTGGCCACGCTCAACGGACTAATGTCAATAGCCGTAACGTCAATTCCCCGTTTCTGCAACGGCAATGTGTGGCAGCCACTACCTGCTCCCACGTCGAGTACTTTACCTTTGGCAAGTCGCAGAGCCATTCTTTCCATCTTGTTCATCTGCGCTTCCGTTCTGAACAAGTGAGCGACGGGCATTTCATCATCGTCGAACATCGTCGAGAGAATCGTCAGTTGCTTTGCTTTTCCGGTTTCATAATAATCTGAAATAGCCTTGCCCATTGGGTCTTTATCAGTCGGAAGTATCATATTGCCATTGGTTTTTCCACAAAGTTACGGTATTTTTTCCGTTTAACGATTTCATTCATTCAGTATTTTCTTCGCCGTTGCGTTGCTCACAGCGCATCAATCTGCCAACAGATTTCTCAATATCATCACTCATTCGTCAGTACGAAACATAGGGTTCAAGACGCTTTATGGCTTCGGGAGGAAAATCTTTGAGCAGGTGTAATTGTTGCAAACTGGTAAGGTTTCCCTTCAAACGGCGATAATCCATAATGTGTCTTGCCTGATAGAAGTTAATGTAAGGATGCTTTCGTAGCTGTGAAAGCGACAGTTTATTGACATTTATCTTCTGCGTATGCGCATTCCGTACTTCAAAATAAGGAAGGGCTTCTTCCGGAAAACCTTCGATTTCCTTTAATTGTCCCACTTCCACGTAGCCACCCAAGCGTTGTCCGTAGTTCACTATGGCTTTCGCCCAACCCGAACCGATGCCCGGAACTTTCTTCAGCATCGTTGTATCGGCTGTTGCCAGATTGATATGCTCGCCCACTTTAATCTTCAATGGATATCTGATAGTGTCTCTGTCGTATTCCTTATAAGGTTTGTAGGCATCCTCTTTCTTGTATTGTTCGTAGGCTTCGTGCGCTCTTTGCCGCTCAGCAACCTTCTGTTCGTGATATGCTTGAACGGATGCGAGCGACGACGCAGGCAGAAAATCGTCGCTGATAACGATATAAGGCTCAAGAGCAAGATACTGTTTGCGCGTCAGTCCATAGAGTCTTGCAAAATCCTGTGGCGACCGATAGATTCCTCCTTTCGACCGATACTTGTAAATGTTCCGTATCTGCCAATACAACAGTCCCAACCGTTTCAGCTCAATACTGTCTGCCGTGTTGGGATCGAAAGGAAAAAGTTCGGCTTGCCGTCCTGATTCCGTTTCGTAATATTCCATTGCAGGCACGTCTCCATCGGGTAGTTTCCCATTATTTGTCGCATTCACGATGCTGTCCTGTCCGTCCATCACACCCGTTCCATTGCTCTTTCCCAAGAAATAAACGCCAGTCAGGGCTGCAACGGCAAGAAAAATGATAAACACCACCACTTTTCTGTCTGATTTCTGCAAGTAGAAAAATTCCTGTATTTTCATCGTTAGTACTAAATTAGGCCACAACTATTTCGCTTCAGAATGATAACGAGCGTGCGGAAAGATTATTGCAGACCGTAATCCATTTATACACAGACAAGGGAAATCAGATAAAAGGAAAATATCTTTCTGACGGATAATTACAAAAATAATGTTTATCTTTGCATCAAACCATTACAAGGATATGCGCTCAATACTCAGTTACTTCAAAAAATTCCCCATTTCGACCCTTACGGTCGCAGCCATTTGGTACGTCTGCTTTATGAACGTGCCGGAAACACCGTTGCAAAACATCAGCCTGATAGACAAATGGACACACGTAGCCTTATATTTCGTTCTCGGTATCATCATTACGTTTGAGTATATCCGCGCATACAAAAACACCAGACTCAAAGATCTTGCTCTTTGGGGCTGGCTTTTGCCGTCGTTGATGGGCGGACTGATAGAGATTCTTCAGGCCAACTGCACGGGAGGAATGCGCAGCGGCGAATGGATGGACTTCATTGCCGATGCCGTCGGGGCTACGATAGCACTCGTTATCGGTATTCTTCTGGTAAAGTATCGCGCCAAATCCTGAACGGATTTCGACGCATCTGCCGATTGTAGAAACGGGAATCGCCCGTAACTTCCAGTCCAAGGAATTCCGGTTTCTCGAATTCCTCGTTCTCACTGCCCAATTCCACTTCAGCCATCACGAGTCCTTCGTTCTCTCCGTAGAACTCATCCACCTCATAAATATGTTTTCCATATTTAATAAGGTAGCGACGCTTGTCGATTACTCCCGGCTCACAGAGCTGTAAAAGATGCTCCGCCTCATCCAACGATATTTCCTTTTCAAACTCATAGCGCGACAGTCCTCCGTTGCGCGACGGTCCTTTGATGGTAAGATAAGCCTTTTCATCGCACACCCGGACGCGAACGGTATTTACCGATGCGAAATATCCCTGCTGAATACGGTTGGAACTGAAAGCCATAGACTTCCAATCCATAGCCTTATGAACGAGAAACTTCCGCTCAATTTCAAGACCACTACCCATCAGGTTATATCGTTGTGGAGTAAACAATCAGTCCAATGGCCAGAATTGCAAGTACAATTATAATGCCTCTGATTACTGCCTTAGCTTGTTTTTCCTGCTTTTCGTCGCGCTGTCTGCGGCTCAATTTTCTTTTATCACTGCTCATAGTCTTCTTATATTAAGGAATTATTATTTAGAATCATACTATATCGTATCCTCTTCCGTGGGAAATTCCATCAGAAATGCCTTGATGAATCCGTCTATCTTACCGTCCATCACACCGTCCACATCCGATGTCTGATAGTTCGTGCGGTGGTCTTTCACGCGGCGGTCGTCGAACACATAGCTGCGAATCTGGCTTCCCCACTCTATTTTCTTCTTCGATGCTTCCACCTTTGCCTGTGCTTCCATACGCTTTTTCATCGCACGGTCGTAGAGCTGCGACTTCAAAAGCTGCATAGCCTTCGCACGGTTCTTCGGCTGGTCGCGCGTTTCGGTGTTCTCAATGAGGATTTCTTCCTCCTCGCCTGTATCGGGATCCTGATACATATAGCGCAGGCGCACACCCGATTCCACCTTGTTCACGTTCTGACCACCTGCACCTCCCGAACGGAAAGTATCCCAACTGACGCGCGCCGGGTCTACATACACCTCGATGGTATCGTCGATCAGCGGCGAAACAAACACACTGGCAAAACTCGTCATACGCTTTCCCTGTGCATTGAACGGACTCACACGCACCAGACGATGCACGCCGTTCTCGCTTTTGAGAAATCCATAGCCAAACTCTCCCCCTTCAAACTTCATCGTTACGCTCTTGATTCCCGCCTCATCGCCGTCCTGAATGTCGGAAATGGTAACGGTGTAGCCGTGCGATTCGCCGTAGCGCATATACATACGCATCAGCATCGACGCCCAGTCTTGGCTCTCCGTACCGCCGGCACCCGAATTTATCTTCATCACACACTCCATCGGGTCTTCCTCCTGACGGAGCATATTCTTCAGCTCAAGGTCTTCTATCGCCGACACAACCTTTGCATAAGCCTCATCCACGTCTTCTTCCGAAACAAGTTCGTCCTTGCAGAACTCCATCGCCAGCTCCAATTCATCGGCTTGCGTGCGGACATCGGCATAGCCTTTCAGCCATTTCTCGATGTCCTTCACCTTTTTCATCTGCGTCTGCGCACGTTCGGCATCCTCCCAAAAGTCAGGTGCCTGCGTCCGGAGCGTTTCTTCCTCGAACTCTATCTTCTTCTTATCTATATTCAGATAATGATTGAGCGCGTCCACACGCTCCTTCACATCCTTCAGTTGATCAGCTGTAATCACTTTTTCGTTATTCTTATTTTATTCTTCGTACATTCTCTCGATGATGTCCTTGTAGTTCTTGTTGATAACACGACGCTTGATTTTCAATGTATTGGTCAATTCGCCGCTTTCCATTGAGAAGTGGTGCGCCAAGAGCGTGAACCGTTTGATTTGCTCGTAAGGAGCCAGACGCTGCTGCAACGTTTCCACGCGCTCCTTCATCATAGCGTTCACACGAGGGTTGCCGCACAGGTCCTCACGACTGCCGAACGGTATGTTGTTTTCCTTTGCCCAGTCTTCCAGCACACGGAATTCCGGCACGATGAGCGCAGAAACATATTTCCGCTGATCGGCAATCACGGCTGCCTGATCGATGAACTTATCCACAAGGAGCATCGCTTCCACCATCTGCGGCGCAATGTACTTTCCGTTCGATGTCTTGAACAAGTCCTTGATTCTCTCCTTCAGATAGAGCTCGCCATCCTTCAGATAGCCGGAATCGCCCGTATGGAAAAATCCGTCGGCATCGAATGCCGTTTCGTTGATATGGTCGCGGCGGAAATAGCCCGGCGTGATGGTAGGACCCTTGAGCAGAATCTCGTCGTTCTCGCCAATCTTGATTTCCAATCCTTCGATAGGGCGACCCACGGAGCCCACCGTGAACAGCTTTCCCCTGTGGTCGCAGCTCACCGTTGCCAGACTCTCGGTCAGTCCGTAGCCCACAAGCATATCCAGACCGATGCTGTGTACAAACTCTTCCACCTCCGGAGAGACATACGCTCCGGCCGTAGGGAAGAAGTGGGCATTGGTCAGTCCCAACTGCTTTCGCACCAGTCCCAGCACAGTCTTGTTGAGCATCTTGTATTCCAATTCCAAATGGAGTGGCACTCTCTTGCCGCGTCCGATGTAGCTGACGTTGCGCTTCCTTCCCACTTCCAATGCGTGGAGGAACACCTTGCGCTGAATGGCACTCGAGTTTTCAATCTTTTCCTTCACGGCTACGAACACCTTTTCCCAGAAGCGTGGCACGGATGCCATACAGGTAGGGTTCGTCTCGCGCATACTATCCTGAATTTCCTTCGGATAGGTGTTCACGATGAGTTCTGCTCCGTGCAGCAATGCCAGATAAGCCCACGCACGCTCAAAGACGTGCGCAAAGGGAAGGAAGTTGATCACTCGGTCCTTGTCGTTCACGGGCACGCACTTGCTGTTTGCCACCATACAGGCATTATACATTCCGTGCGTCAGGATAACGCCCTTGCTCTCGCCCGTCGTTCCGCTGGTATAAAGAATATTGCAAATATCTTCATTGTTGGCCTCGCTCCATCGCTGCTCCACTTCGGTCTGACGAGGGAGCCCTTCGCCGAGTTTCAGGAAGTCTTCAAAATACAATGCGTGCGGATCGTGCGTACTGATGCGCACACTCGGGTCGAAAATGATGATGCGCTCGAGAGTCGGACAAAGGGCAAAGATTCTGTGTACCTTGTCGTATTGTTCCTGTTCGCCCACAAAGATGAACCGGATTGCAGCATCGTGAACAATATACTTGATTTGCTCTTCCGAACTCGTTGCATAGAAAGGAATCGACGTTACACGCACACCGTATGCCCCAAAGTCGGTGTAGAGGTACTGAATACAGTTTTGCGAGAACACGCCTATCGTCTCCTGTGGTTTCAAACCCAAGTTGAGCATAGCGTTTGAAACCTGCTTTACGCGCAAGGAGAATTGATTCCAGGAAACAGTCTTCCATTTCAAACTGCCGAAATTTCGGAATGTTATCACCGGCTTTGCTCCATACTTTTTCGCCTGCTCGTGAATAAGAACTGAATAATGACTGAATTCCTGCATATCGTTTAAATTTTATTATTGCAAAAATAAGCAATTATCATCAAAAGAAGAAATTATTTGCGAAATATATTTTCAAGTTAAATAAAACCCAAGTTTGCAGTTGCTCCGAATCCATATACCAATCATCTTCCAAGTCTCTTCACTTCTAATTCTGTGAATCCGTGTTGTCTGTGAGAGCAATACAATATCATTTCTGATTATGATTTCCCTCTTTTGTCGCTTTAATCTCTCACAGAGATCACGGATTCACGGATTTTTTCCGATAAAGAGACTAATAAGATACTTGACCCTTATCCCAAATTCAGATTAAAATGTAAATTTCGTTTACCAAAAATCGCACTTATTTTTTTCGTAATCCAGCATTTGGAAAGCAACATTCCCAAGATTCAAAGCCTATTTTCCGACCCTCGTTCTGCAATCTTGCGAAGAATGCAAAACGTTCTTCGCACGCTTGTTTTCCATTCTTCGCAAGAATGCCACGCAAGTGTACGAAGACGGCAATGCAAAAACCAGAGAGATTCCGAACGTTTATCGCATAATTGCAAGCAAAACTTTGCTTCGCTTTATTGCGAAAATCCTCCATAAACCATTAAAGCATTATATATCAATAATTTATAAAGACGCTCAAAACAGCGCATATTTCCAAACGAAAAATATTTTTTTCAAAATATCGCCGTATTTTCAAGCCTTTTGTCAATATAATTCAGACGAATACTGCATTCTTTTATAAGGATTGACAGAGAAAATCCATCGCATTAAAAGTCTGGCAGACTCGGTTTATCACGCATCAGAATCTTAACAAAGATAAAATAATTGCACGCAAAGTCTAAAACAATCTAAATAGAAATATTTTCCTAAAGAATATTTTTTAAATTACTTTTAAATGGCTAAATTTGCCCAAGGAAAATAAAATCAATAAACAACAGACAATGAAACATATCATTATTGGAGGCGTTGCAGGCGGTGCAACAACGGCCGCAAGGATTCGCAGAGCAGACGAGACGGCTGAAATCGTGTTGATGGAAAAGGGAAAGTACATTTCCTATGCCAACTGTGGCTTACCTTATTATATAGGTGGCGTGATTGCTGAAAGGGAAAACCTGTTTGTGCAGACACCGGAAAGTTTCGGAAAAAGATTCAACATCGACGTGCGCACGGAGAACGAGGTGCTGAGCATAGACACAGAAAAGAAGACCGTGTGTGTGAGAAGAGCTGACGGCACGGAATACGAAGAAAGCTACGACAAACTTCTGCTTTCGCCGGGTTCAACTCCGGTGCGCCCGCCACTCCCGGGAATCGACCTCGAGGGAATCTACACGCTGAGAAACGTTGAAGATACCGACCGGATAAAAGCCTATCTCGAAACGCACAGCGTGAAGCGTGCAGTAGTTGTGGGCGGAGGATTCATCGGACTGGAAATGGCAGAGAATCTTGCACACGCCGGTGCAGTGGTTTCCATCGTGGAAATGGGCAATCAGGTAATGGCTCCCATCGACTTCTCTATGGCAGCCCACGTACACCGACACCTCGAGGACAAGGGCGTGCGCCTCTATCTTGAAAAGGGTGTTTCGGGATTCGAGAAGAAAGGCGATGCTATCAGCGTGCAGCTCAACGACGGCAGCAGCCTTGAGGCAGATATGGTGTTGCTCTCTATCGGCGTGCGCCCTTCTACAACGTTGGCAAAATGCGCAGGAATCGAGTTGGGAGAAAAGGGAATCAAGGTGGATAAGTATCTTCAGACTTCTGCCAAGGATGTTTATGCCGTGGGCGATGCCATCGAATACGAGCATCCTCTGACTGGTCAGCCGTGGCTCAACTATCTTGCCGGCCCTGCCAACCGTCAGGGCAGAATCGTTGCCGACAATATGGTGTTCGGCAATAAGACGGAATACGAGGGAGCCATCGGAACGTCGATAGCAAAGGTGTTCGACCTTACGGTGGCTTCGACCGGACTGCCGGCAAAGCGTCTGAAGCAATTGAACATCGACTACAAGAGCAGCACCACCGTGTCAGCATCGCACGCAGGCTACTATCCCGGGGCTTTCCAGATAACCCTCAAGCTCACTTTCCACCCTCAATCGGGACTTATCTATGGTGCGCAGGCTGTGGGCGTGGACGGTGTGGACAAACGCATAGACGTACTGGCACAGATGATCAAGAACAAGAAGACGGTCTACGACCTCGTGAAAATGGAACAGGCGTATGCACCTCCCTTCTCGTCGGCAAAGGATCCGGTGACCATCGCAGGCTATGTGGCAAGCAACATCATTTCGGGTGCGATGAAACCCATCTACTGGCGCGAAGTGAGAGATTTGGATCGCACGAAGTCGATGTTCATCGACGTAAGCACGCCTGCTGAATATGAGCTTAGAACGATTGAAGGAGCCGTGAACATTCCACTCGACGACCTGCGCGAGCGCATCAATGAAGTGCCGAAAAACAAGGAGGTAGTGGTGTTCTGTGCCGTGGGGTTGCGTGGCTATCTGGCACAGCGCATCCTGATGGGACGTGGATATACGAACGTTCGCAACCTATCGGGTGGTTACAGGCATTACGCTATGGCGACTGCTCCGATAAAAGCAAACGAAGAAGAGCCGAAAATCGAAAGAAACAGGAAGGAAGAAAAAATGGAAGAAACAAAACATACGCTGCGCGTTAATGCCTGTGGATTGCAATGCCCGGGGCCGATTATGAAACTGAAGAATACGATGGACGGAATGAACGAAGGCGAACGTGTGGAAATCAAGGCGACTGATGCAGGTTTCCCGCGTGATGCGCAGGCGTGGTGCAAGACAACCGGAAACAATTTCATTTCAAAGACAGACGAAAATGGTCTGCACACCGTTATCATAGAAAAGGCTAAGAAGACTGACGCGCCGATGATTTCGGGTACAGCGGAGAAGAACAAGACGCTGATTATGTTCAGCGACGACCTCGACAAGGCACTTGCCACCTTCGTTTTGGCAAACGGTGCCGCTGCAACAGGACACAAAGTGTCTATCTTCTTCACTTTCTGGGGACTGAACGTCATAAAGAAAGAACAGAAACCGGCCGTGAGCAAGGATATTTTCGGCAGGATGTTCTCGTGGATGCTGCCTTCAAGTTCCAAGAAGTTGAGTCTTTCCAAGATGAGTATGATGGGCATCGGCGACAGTATGATGCGGCACATTATGAAGAAAAGAGGCATCAACCAGTTAGAGGAACTGCGCCAACAGGCGTTGGACAACGGCGTGGAGTTCATCGCCTGCCAGATGTCTATGGATATGATGGGCGTGGACAGGCGCGAACTGCTCGACAATGTTACCGTCGGGGGCGTTGCCACCTATATGGAACGTGCCGAAGAAGCGAACGTAAACCTCTTTATATAATATGTTTCGGAGACGTGGAAAGCCACGTCTCCCAACCTGTGAACTATGGATAAAGGAAAAATATGCAAGATACGGGACATATCCCGTGCCATTTCAGAACTTGACACCAAGTGTGTGAGCGAGTTTGGTGTGTGTATCAACGAGGCAATGCTGCTCTGTACGCTTTTGGAAAAGGAACAGATGCCGGCCGGTCAGATTGCCGAAGAACTCGGCATCACGCAATCCAATGCGTCGAAACTCATCAGGGTGGTGGAAGAAAAAGGATTCGTTGAGCGCACTTTGGGCAAGGACGACCACCGAAAGATGTTTTTCGCACTCACAAACGAAGGCAAAAGCAAGATTGAAGCAATGAAATGCTGCGATATGTCGCTGCCGTCGGTGCTTGAAAAGGCATTGATGTGAGGGTTTCCCGATGAGAAAAACGATTCGCAGGCGAACGAGGAAGAGCCTTCCAAACGGCTGATCAGGCACGCTCAAAACACAAGATGCTAAAAATAAAAATGCTCCGAATGCACAGTGCATTCGGAGCATTTCCGTTTTCTTATTGAGACACAAGATAACGAGTGAACGAGTTTGCAAGTCAGGAACACTACACTCGCCTATCTAATCCAGTGTTCAGGGTTCAACTTGGCAGTTTCCTTGCGCAACTGGAAATGGAGAACGCCTTCGCCATTCACGGTTCCGATGGTCTGACCGGTACCTACACTCTGTCCCTTTCTTACGTTTACACTACCCAGATTGAAATAGCAAGAGATATACATACCGTGGCGAACCATAACCACAGTTGTGCCACCACTGGTAAAAATGGCACTCACTTCGCCTTTGAAGACGCTGCGAACGGCTGTACCTCCCGCTGCTTTGATATTGATACCATCGCTATTCAACTTCACATTGCTCATACCGCTGACATTGTATGTGCCGAAGTGATTGATGATTTTGCCTGACATCGGCATTGGCAGACGTCCCTTATTGTTGGCAAAGCTGCCTGTCATTGCACGGTCGGCCTCGGTCATCAGACTATTGCTTTCGGATGCTTTCTGTGCAGCAGCCTGTTCACGGTTGGCACGCTCTCTGTCGGCAGCAGCCTTTCGCTCGGCAGCAATACGGTTGGATTCGGCCTCTCGTGCCTGTTGGTCGGCACGTGCCTTTTCAGCAGCAGCTCTTGCTCTGGCACGTTCTTCCTCTGCCTTGGCGGCAGCGGCACGCTCTTCGGCACGTTTCAACTGGCGTTCCTTTGCGGCAGATGCCTTTTGGGCAGCCTCGGCACGTGCTTTCTCGGCAGCTCTCCGTGCTTCTTCGGCCTTGGCAGCCGCTGCACGCTGCGCACGTTCGGCTTCTTCGGCCTTCGCTCTGGCCTCAGCCTTGGCTCTGGCCTCGCGTTCCTTTTCCTCGGCAATGCGTCGGGCGTTCTCTCTTGCAGCACGTTCAGCCTCTGCTTTCTTCTTCGCAAGCTCGGCAGCACGCTGTCGTGCGGCGGCAGCCCTTGCAGCAGCGTTTGCTTTGGCTTCGGCAGCGGCACGTGCTCGAGCCTTTTCTATTTCTATGGCTATCAGTCGGTCGATTTGCGCTTCAATAGCCTGCTGCTGCTTCTGTCGTTCGGCAATAACGCTTTGAAGCACCTTTTGGTCGTTCTGCAACGAAGCCACAATTTCCTCCTGTTTGGATTTCTTGTTTTCCATTTGGGCGTGTTCGCGGCGGTCTTGTGCCAAAAGGTTGCTCTTGTCGGTACGCACCTGTGCCAACTGATTGTGCTTTTGGTCGATCTGCATCTGCTTTTCCTTCAGCAGTTCGCCTTGTGCGCGCTGATATGCCGCATATTCACGGACGAAACGCAGACGGCGATACATCTGGGTAAGGCTGTTGGCAGAGAAAATGAACATAATTTTGTCCTGAATGCTGCGATGGCGAGCCATATAGCGCATTGACTGGATAAAACGGGAGCGACGCTCGCCCAGCTGTTTCTCGAGGGAAGAAAGCTGACCTTTGAGCACAACCATATTGTTGTCAAGTCCGTCGATTTCCGTTGCAATGATATCGATAGCCATCTGATGCTGTCCGATTTCCGTATCGAGCAGCATAATCTTTTCAAGACGACTGTCTACATCTTTCTGCTTTTCCTTTACAGCTTCTTCATTTTCAGAAATTTCCTTCTGAAGCTGCTGGTTCTGCTTCTGCAAATCCTTGATTTCATTAGTAGAAACCTGTGGTTCCTTCTTCTGTTTTTTCTTACCTCTTACGGTATTCTTGCTTTGCTTCTTGGCGTTCACAGACTGTTGCCGTGTCGCTTTTTCCTTTTTCTGCGCCGTATTCTTGGACTGCTGCGTTACTTTCCCCTTTTGCTGCGTCGTCTTCTCCTTCTTTTGCGTTGTTCTTTCCTTTTTCTGCGTAGTTTGCTTCTGTGCGTATGGCGCAAGAAGGCAAGTTGTGAGCAGCAATAGTATAAATAAAATTCGTTTCATTTAGAGTTTCATTAATTTACCGAGAATCTCTTCTACTCCTACTTGTTTATATTTGTCGGAAGGCGTTGTGAAACTTTCCCAGTCAGCTTTGTCGCTGAAACCGTCAAGCTCGAATGTAGCCTTCAAAGTTTTCTTTGTACCTGCTGCCGGTGTTACAATCACTACTTCGTGTGTGGCAGGGAATTGCTTTGCACCGAACTTCTTGAAATCACGGTAATTCCAGTTCAATGTAGACACACCGTGGTTCGCACTGGTGTATTTTGCCTCTGCCATTGATATCAGACCTGTAACAGCTTCTGCCAACCACTTGTATTCCATCTTCCCATCCTTGAGCGTAAGAGGAACAGGAGTCTTGCCGCCGGTCTGCATTTTTGTGAGGTCTACATCAAATTCTGCCAATCCATTCTCGCCCACCTTCTGTTTCCCGGGAATGAAGAGCTGATTCCAGAACAATGACTGGAGGGAATAGAAGTTGATGCCGTTGTCCTTCAGGAAAGAAACATCGTTGTAGCTTGCCTTCACATACTGCTTGTGCATACGGTCGATGAAGAGCACATAATCCTTCGTGAACTCAATGCGGCCTACCTCGCTGCGAAGAAGGGGGATGAGCAGTTGCAGACGAATGACCTCGTCTTTGCGCAAATGCAGAATGCCCGGCACGGTAATTTCCCGAGAACCAGTATTGACCGTAAACGAAAGGTCGGAAACAAGGTTCTTCTGATAGAGAGCTTGGTCGGCAACTTTCTGTGCAAACTGAAGTTTCTGCTTTGATGCGGCAGCAGTTCCCACGTTCTCTTTCGTGACTACCGGCACGGATTTGTTCTGCACCGCTGTTTTATGTGTGCCACAGCTTACCATCAGCAAGGCTGCAACAACTCCTATATATATATTCTTTGTTTTCATTCTTCTATGTATTTCTTCAATTCAATCTTTCGCTTCAATGTTGCGCTCGTGTTCCCCTTATCAAGCGATTGCTGCCAAAACTCTATTGCCTTGTCCTGTTCGCCTGCCTGAAAATAGATGTCGCCGGCGTGTTCCAACACCACATTTCCTACTGTTGAATCGTTTTTCAGTGCTTCGTCGATATAGATTTTAGCCTCCTGATATCGTTCCTGTAAGAAAAGAATCCAAGCATAAGTATCGAGGAAAGTGCTGTTTGTAGGCTCGGCCTTGACCGTTTTGTAGCTCATCCGCTCGGCCTTGTCGAGTTGTTCTTTCCTCAAACTCAGGTAATAGGCATAGTTATTGAGTGCTCCTATGTTATCAGGTTTCCATTGCAAACAACTGTCGTAGGCCTCGAATGCGTCGCTGTCCATTCCCTTTTCGTGGAGAATATCGCCCATAAGGGCATAAAAGTCTGCAACAATATTCGGGTCGCTGCCGGGTTTTATCTGCGCAACGCCCTTTCTGAAGGTCTGCAAGGCTGCATCATTGTCCTTCTTCATAAACTGGGCGAACCCTTGGAAATAGTAGAATGCCATTTCTTCGGGGTTGTATTCCTGAGCTGGGCGCGATATTTCGATTACCTTATCGTATTCGCCGGCATCCCAAATGTTCTGAATCAAGGCTATTCGTGCGCGGGAATTATCGGGTTCCACCTCTATTGCTTCCTCATAAACCTTGTTCACAACCGAATCGGGCGCATTCTGCAAGGACAGATAGGCAGCCTTCATCAGCACAATATCGGCATCTTCCTGTGGCAAGGCAAGAACACGGTCGAAGAGTTTCATTACTTCTGCATTGTTCCTGTTGCCATTTCCCTGATTCTCCATTATGACCTGACGCAGCAAAGCCATCTTTGTTTCCTTGTCGGTCTTCTTTGCCTGAAGGATTTTTTCGGTCAGTTCATCAACCGTCTTCTCATCCTTGGCATCTCGGTAATAGTCGAGCAGCGACAACTGTGCATACACGTTGTCGGACTCTTCTTTCAAAACTTCCTTATAGATTTTGAAAGCCTCTTTCTTCTTGCCGTTCTGGAAGAGCCAGTTTCCGAGCATTACCTTGTAGTTCAGTTCCAACGAGTGCTTTTCCACGAGTGAAAGGAGTTCTGCCTGTTCCTTCTTCTTGTCGCCCATCTGCTCATAGAGTTGCATCTTCGAGAGTGAAATCTGCTCGTTGCTGCCCTCAAGAAGTTCAAGACGGTCGAGCATTTCCACCATTTTCTTGTGATTGTTCTGCGAACCATACAGCTGATAGAGAATCTGAATCACGTCTTCCCGTGCCTTGTTGGTCGTGTATAGACGTTCGTATGCGTCCAAAGCCTGCTCGTAATCCGATTGCGTGATGTAGAATTGTCCCATCTTCTCCAGATAAGTGGAGTTTTCGGGGTCGAGTTCAGCGGCCTTCTCAAAATGGATTCGAGCTTGTTTGGAGTCCTTCATATCCATATAGAAGCCTGCCAACTGATAGTAGACTTCCGGTGCTTTCGGGTTAATGTCGCGGGCGTGTCGGAGCAAATCGAAGGCAGCTCCCATATTTCCCACCTCCTGTTGTCGGATGGCTTCAAGGAAGAAATAGTTGTAACGGCGCAAATCTTCTTTTGGAATTGCGAGCATTGGGGCGGCAAGCATTGTCAGCAGAGTGGCAAGGACCGTCTTCCTGATGATTTTTTTATATTTGATTTTCAACCTTTTATATTTGTTTCTCTGTCTATGTTCTTCCAAATAACAGGCAGCTTCGTGATGTTTCCTACTTTACACCCGTGTGTCCGTAGCCACCTGCACCTCTTTCCGTCTCATCAAGCACTTCCACTTCTTCAAATTCTGCCTGTTCGTGTCGGGCAATCACAAGCTGTGCAATGCGTTCTCCGGCGTTGATGACAAAGTCTTCGCTTGAGAAATTAATGAGTAACACCATAATTTCGCCACGATAATCTGCATCGACCGTGCCCGGAGTGTTGAGCACGGTTATACCATATTTCAACGCCAGTCCACTTCTTGGGCGCACCTGTGCCTCGAAACCAACTGGTAAAGCTATGTGCAATCCAGTCGGAACAAGCTTTCTTTCCATCGGATGGAGGGTTATCGGACTGTCGATATTTGCACGGAGATCCATTCCCGCACTCTGCGATGTGGCGTAGGCAGGCAATGGTTGCCCACCTTTATTTACTACTTTTATCTTGATCATTTCTATATAATAATGTGCAAAAATAATCATTTATACGCACATAGATGAATTTTCCTATGTAAAAAGCCCTAATTTAGCCAATTTTAATTACTTTTGCGTAAGATATTTTTTGAGTTTACAAATGATGTATTGGCAAAAACTAATCTCCAACAAACGGCTCGGGCAGGAAGACCGACACGCACTAAGACACGACGACAGGTCGGAATTCAAGCGGGACAGCGACCGTTTGATTTATTCTGCGCCTTTCCGTAGGCTTCAAAACAAGACACAGGTGTTCCCTTTACCGGGTAGTGTCTTCGTTCATAACCGACTGACGCATTCGCTCGAAGTGGCTTCTTTGGGCAAATCGCTGGGCGACGACGTGGCAAGACAGCTCGTAAAGAAGCATCCTGAACTGTCAGGGACGCTCTTTGAAGAGATAGGAACCATCGTTCAGACGGCCTGCTACGCCCACGATATGGGAAATCCTCCGTTCGGACATAGTGGAGAAAAAGCCATTCAGGCATTTTTCACGGAAGGCCCGGGACGAGATATTCAGGCGAAAGTAAGTCCGAGGTTTTGGTCTGACATAACACACTTTGAAGGAAATGCGAATGCTTTCCGACTTCTCACACACAAATTCCTCGGACGGCGGGAAGGAGGTTTCGTAATGACGTATTCCACGTTGGCGAGCATTGTGAAATATCCTTTCTCTTCTGCGCTTGCAGGCAGCCACGGCAAGTTCGGATTCTTTGAAACGGAAGCTGAAACGTACAGGAAGATTGCCGATGAATTGGGCATTATCTGCAGAAAAACCTCAGAAAATGGTTTTGAATACATGCGCCATCCACTCGTTTATCTGATGGAAGCTGCCGATGATATCTGCTATGAGATTATGGACATCGAGGATTCACACAAACTTAAACTGCTTTCATTTGAGGAAACGTCTGAACTGTTGCTTGGATTCTTCGACGAGGAAACGAAGAAGAAAATCAGAGATCGCATTGTAGAGGAAGGTGTAACCGACAAGAACGAGCAAATAGTGTATTTCAGAGCCTGCGCCGTAGGCCGACTCGAAGCTGATTGCGTGAATGTCTTTGTTGAGAATGAGGAAGCCATCCTCAACGGTACGTTTGAAGGTTCACTCATCGACCATATTCCGGAACTTCAAAGAAAAAACTATAAGCATTGCTCAAAGGTTTCTATCGAGAAGATCTACCGAAGCAAAACCGTCTTGGACGTGGAATTGTCGGGTTACAAGATTATGGAAACACTGATGGAAGCACTCATCGGTGCTGCCGTAGAACCTGAAAAGTTCCACAGCAAGCAACTCATTCGCCGCTTTTCGAGCCAATACGACATCCAAAACCCGAATCTTGAAGACAGAATTATGGCAGTTATAGACTATATCAGTGGTATGACCGATATCTACGCATTGGACATTTATCAGAAAATAAACGGTATAAGCCTGCCGATTGTCTGACAAGCAGCAACAAGAACGGCAAGAATGGAAGAGTTTCCGTGCAGCATCGCGTGTGAAAGCACAATAAACACAGCGGACTTCTCTAAAAATCTGTTGCAAGTATCCATCCCTTACTTTTCAAGCAATTTGCAACAGCTTTGCAAAAGTACATCAAAAAAAGGGCTTATCCAAAAAATCTGAAGAAAAAAAACAGGTATTTTAAAGACAATGGAAAATCAATATCAGAAGACGTTTCCCGAACTGATGGCTGGCAAAAAGATTATCTACGTTCACGGATTTATGTCAGCCGGCTCTACTCATACGGCGCAGGTGTTGCGAGACTGGATGCCTGAATGCACCGTCATCGCACCCGACCTTCCCATTCATCCCGAGGAGGCAATGGCTTTGCTCAAACAGCTTCAGCAAGAGGAGCATCCCGACCTCATCATCGGCACTTCAATGGGAGGTATGTACACGGAAATGCTCGATGGAACCGACAGAATTTGCGTCAATCCGGCATTTCAGATGGGTGCAACCATCACAGAAAACAATATGATGGGCAAGCAGACGTTCCAAAATCCTCGTCAAGACGGAATACAGGAAATCATTGTAACGAAATCGTTGCAGAAGGAATACAGAGATATGACCGAGAACTGTTTCAAGAAGGTAACACCCGAAGAACAGAAACGCGTGTTCGGGCTTTTCGGCGATAACGATCCTGTGGTGCATACTTTCGATCTTTTCAAGGAACATTACCCACAAGCGATTCGCTTTCACGGCGAACACAGACTCACGGAAAAGATTATTTTCCACTATCTGATACCTCTGATACGCAAGATTGACGACCGACAGGAAGGCCGTGAACGCAAAAGCGTGCTCATAGACTGGAATACCTTGACCGACAACTACGGCAAAGCAAAGTCAAGTCTTCACAAGGCCTACGAGTTTCTTTTGGAAAACTACAATGTCTACTTCGTAGCACCGTCTCCAACCAACGACCATAAGTTCATCGACAATGTTCAAAACTGGATTGAAGACGTATTCAGCGCGCCTGCTTGGAACCACGTTATCTTCACGAATCAGCCTCAACTGCTCTATGGGGACTATTATATTAATTCCGATGAAATCGACGATTTTATGGGCACTTCGCTGATTTTTGGAAGCGATGAATTTAAAACGTGGGAGGAAATAATTACTTATTTCGACCGATTAGGAGG
This sequence comes from Prevotella sp. HUN102, assembly GCF_000688375.1. Taxonomy (NCBI): domain Bacteria; kingdom Pseudomonadati; phylum Bacteroidota; class Bacteroidia; order Bacteroidales; family Prevotellaceae; genus Prevotella; species Prevotella sp. HUN102. The sequence continues at coordinate 420,176 of NZ_JIAF01000004.1, forward strand.
ACAATAGACAGAAGAACATTCTCCTTTATAATATAACCGAGAGCCGTTTCAGATATGACTACTTCAGAAGAACTTTTCAATCGTATTCTTGAAATCCTTGAATATCCGGAAAATCAGCCGGAAGTTCAGAATCGTCTGCTGCACGAAGCATTGGTAATAGCCTGCCACGAAGGACTGAAAAGCACAAAACACGGCTTCGGAAATCTTTCGTCGCAAGTAGACTCTCTGTGCCATAGACACAAAATTTCACCACAAGACATCGTTGCCATCCATCTGATGCGACGACACAGCAACTCCATTGCCCCCATTCTTCCTGAAGACTTGGCCTACGACTGCCGTGCCTTGGCTATCTTCGTATCGGCTGTTTTCAACGAAAGCATCCCTTCCCGTCTCACGCTGAAACTCCCACGAATAGGCAGACGCACGGCAAACATTCAGATTTCCAACTACCGATATATCCGTTGCACGGTGCGTTCGTGGGACAGCAGTACCATCAATGTAAGCGTGTTGAATCAGGACAGCAGCGAGGAAGAGCTCGTGGTGGACTACACCGACACGCCCGAATACATCGACCTGACCTACATCCGACCGATTCTCAGGCAGGGAATGCAGCTCAATCTGCTGGATTGCAACGTTACCCGCAAACGAGTAGTGCCTCGAATCATCGTAGTCGAGCCTGATTTTCTCCTCGATATTTCTTCCATCGCAAACTGTTTTGAGGATTACGGCCACCATCCATTGTCCTTTATGGTAAATCGGATGCAGACCCGCACCAACAGCAGGCATATTCTGCTCGGTAACTTTGCAGGTGCTGCACTCGACGATATAATCAACAACGACGATTACAGCATAGCCGACACTTTCAATGCGAATTTCAGAGACAAAGCATTGGACTTTGCCACCTGTCCCGGCTTCAATGGCGATGCATTCAAGCAAGATGCCCAACTTCAGGTTAGCAATATCGAAGAGATTGTGGCCGATATTTTCAAGACATACAATAAGGAAAAAGCCATCCTTGAGCCTTCTTTCGTCTGCGAACAACTCGGAATACAAGGCCGTGTAGACTTGATGACAACCGATTTCAAGCTGCTTGTTGAACAGAAATCAGGAAAGAACTACAACATTGAGCGAAAATGGCGCAACAGACACGGTTCGCTCCACGTGGAAAAGCACTACGTGCAGGTGCTGCTCTACTTCGGTATTCTGCAATACAATTTCAGACTGAGCGGAAAGAACACCGACATACGCCTGCTCTACTCGAAATATCCCCTCCCCGACGGTCTTTTAGAAGTAGAACCCTTGCAGAAACTGATGATGGAAGCCATAAAATTCCGCAATCAGGTTGTGGCAACGGAATACTGGATAGCCGACAACGATTTCGCACGTCTCATCCCACAGCTCACTCCGAAAACGCTGCAAGTGACGAAAGACAACGATAAATTCTTCAAGGACTGGATACTTCCAAGACTTACCGAAACGCTCGCACCTCTCCACCGACTGTCGCCTTTGGAGAAGGCTTACTATTGCAGAATGACGCGTTTCGTCATCAAGGAACAGATTATCTCGAAAGTCGGGGTACAGGAAGGCACCGGCAGCAGTAATGCCGACCTGTGGAATATGCCCTTGGCAGGGAAGATAGAAACGGGAAACATCTATGTTGGACTTACAATTACCCGAAAAGAACAGAGCAAATCCTTTAACGGCTACGACACCATTACGCTGAACGTCCCGGAACAGGGCGACGATTTCCTCCCAAATTTCCGTCGCGGCGATATGGTCTACCTCTATTCATATAAGAAAGGAGAAGAACCCGACGTGCGAAGGAGCATCCTCTTCAAAGGCTCGCTCGTGGAGATTCGCAGCAGGGAACTGATTGTACACCTCAACGACGGACAGCAGAACCCCGAAATCATCAGCGGCGGCCTTTTTGCTATCGAGCGGAGCGGCAGCGACATCACGACCTCGTCGGCCATCAACGGTCTGCACGGTTTCATCACAGCCAATGAAGACAGAAAACAACTACTGCTCGGGCAGCGCATTCCAACGAAAGACGAGACCCGACAACTCAGCCGGGAATACAACGAAACCCACGACAACATCATTCTCAAGGCAAAACAAGCCAATGACTACTTTCTCCTCATCGGACCTCCGGGCACAGGAAAGACCTCAATGGCACTACAATATCTCGTGAGAGAACTCATCATCGACCCCTCTTCCTCGTCTTCCGAACAGGGAGGCGTGGCTCTACTGCTCTCCTACACCAACCGTGCCGTGGACGAAATCTGCGGCATGCTTTCCGACAATAGCATCAACTATATCAGAATGGGGAACGAATTCAGTTGCGACCAACGGTTCAAAGACCATCTTTTGTCGCACGCAATCGAAGAGAATCCCACCCTCGAGAGCATCAGAAAGACACTCGATGAAACGAAAATCATCGTCAGCACCACTTCCTATCTGGCAAGTCATCCCTTCATCTTCAACATCAAGCACTTCGATATTGCCATCATCGACGAAGCCAGTCAGATACTGGAACCAAACATCATCGGTATTCTCTCGGCACATATCAACGGAACGCAATGCATCGACAAGTTTATCCTCATCGGCGATCACAAACAGTTGCCGGCAGTAGTGCAGCAAGATCAGGAGGAAGCAGCCATCAACGAGCCAATTCTAAAGAATATCCAGCTCGACAGTTGTGCCAACTCCCTCTTTGAACGCCTTATCAGAACCGAAAGGGCAGCCGGAAGAACGGATTTCATCGGCACGCTGCGCAAGCAGGGACGTATGCACCCCGACATTGCAGCCTTCCCGAATGAGAAATTCTACTTCCGCGAACAACTGGAATGTGTTCCCCTGAAGCATCAGACAGAGGAAAATCTTTCCTATAATGCGCCTTCCGAAGACGCAATGGAGGACTTTCTGAAAGCACACAGAATGATTTTCATTCCTTCAAAATTCTGCAAGAAACCTGCCGTTTCTGAGAAAGTAAATACCGACGAGGCAAAAATAGTAAGCGATATAATTCGCCGTCTCCACCGACAGATGCGGGAATCGTTCAATCCCCAAAAGTCGATTGGCGTCATTGTGCCCTATCGCAACCAAATAGCGATGATAAGAAAAGAACTCGAAAAGCTGAACATTCCCGAACTGGAACAAATCAGTATTGACACCGTAGAGCGTTTTCAGGGCAGCCAGCGCGATGTAATCATCTACTCCTTTACCATTCAGAACCACTTCCAACTGGAGTTTCTTACCGCCAACACCTTCATCGAGGACGGGAAAGAGATAGACCGTAAGCTCAATGTTGCCATCACGCGTGCCCGAAAGCAACTCATCCTCACAGGAAACGAACCTACACTTCGGCAAAACGGATTGTTCGCAGAGTTGATAGATTTCATAACAGAGCGGGGCGGAAAGGCGAGCTACGCCATGCAGTATGTTTAGAAATGGAAACGGATCAGAATCTGTAAACTCAAAAAAATGATTCTGATTAAGAAACTTTATTTCCTTTTAGAATCGCAGATTGAAAGAGAGCAACATTTCCATTCCACGCAAAGCAATGTCGTAATAAGTGTAATTGACTCCGTTATAGGCAGACTCAATATAGGTTTTATTGTTCAGCAGGTTGATAGCAGAAGCCTTTAGCTGTATTTTTCTGCTCAACATATATTTCAGTCCCGCATTCAAGAAACTCACCGTAGCATAATTGCTATGGACGATTTCACGATAAATCTGTGAGAAGTCCATATACACTTGCAGTTTCTGAATCGGGAAAATATCCATCTTCAGGGTATAGCTGAAATCCTTGAGCAGATTGTGGCTGTCAGAAAATCTGTCGCACTCTTTCCAATGAATGTTGGTGCCTGCCGTTGCTGAAGTATGAATCCATTGCAGTTTGTTCCATTCCAGCTTTATCGTATTGGACAAGGCGTGGAATCTGACCTTACCCTCCATACCGTTTTGCGAAATATCCTGTCCATTATCTGCATAACTGACGGAATACTTCAGAGACAGTCCTTCATTGCGAAATATCTTTTTAATGTCGTATGCGGCACTAAGCATCGTTGCAACGTTTTCTTTCCACTTGGAGCTTGCCAGTGTCAGGTCTTCCGCATACCGGTATTCCATCAGATAATCTCTGTTTTGCCGTACCCATCCCATAAAGAGATTCATAGACAATAGGCGCGATGTATCGAGATAGGACAGACGGCAGTTTGAAATGAAAGATTTATTGACCGACAAACTGTCCAAACCTGCTGTAAACATACGGTAATTATTGCCCGCCACTCCATTATACATAATATTTGTGGTGCTCGCATCCTGATTATATCCGATATTAATGTTGGCTGTCAGCGAAGGAGTCAGCTTCCAGTTCAAATCTACTGATGGCGCAATAAGGAACTTGCTTTGCGCCTTTCCCCACACATTGTAATTGATGTGTTCCATTGGGAAGGACAATATAAGCTCTGCCCTGTTCAGGTTCATCGTGTAGGAAGGCTCAAAGGTATTGAGCCAATAGTGGCTTGCGTTATCCTTATTCTGTTCAAAGATGCTCAGTTTGTTTCTCTTATGCTCGGAGATAAAAGCCAAGCTCAGGCTGTTGCCCCACAGGCTAAATGCCGTTCCTACCCGATTGCGCAAGAAGAAAGAAGTTGTTTTTGTCCGTTGCCGTTCTTCGCCTTCCCCTCCATACAGCACGCCCAATGTTTCTTTTGTGCGATAGGTACGGGCAATGGAAGACAGGGTAAGCGTCTGACTCCCTATATTGAAATGAGCGTTGAGGACATTTTGCAGAAACATCGGTCGCACCTTTATGCCTTCCTCAATCCCTGCGATATTGGTATGGTAGCGATTCTCTGTCTTCATCCACGAGCTTTCTCCTGTAAGAATATCCTCAAGATACAGTTTCGGAGCATTCAGTTCGTATCTGATTTGTCCTTTCAGCACATCCGTCTCTCCATTCAGAGACTGCTTCTGAAAGGTGGTAATGGTGTCGGCTGCCACATATTGGTTGTATAAGCTGTCTGTTCTCACTTCGTCCTCGTGGTTATAGAGCAGGTTTACACGCATATTGGCGTATTTATTGAAAGCGCGGAGATAGTTTATCCCTGCGAAATACGACTTGTTTTTCAAGAAATACAGAGGCGAAATGGGGAGTGCGTTATACGAATTCGCCGACAGGATGGACTCCGGCAAAGGCTCGTTCGTGTACATTCTGTCGTAGTTGGCCATTTCCCTTGTCAGCGCAGACAGGCTGATTCCACGATTATCCATAGTGCCCGTTACGAGCCATTGATTGTGGGGCGAAACCTCTATTGCCGTTGCAGAACCTTCCCAGATGTGATGATTGCCCACACCACCCTCCAATTCGCCGAACGGACGAAGCTTATAGCCTTTCTTCAGCTTGATGTTGAGCGTTGCGTGGTTGTTGTTCACTCTTCCATCCAACACTCTGACGGGCTGATTGTTTTCCATTACCTGAATCTGCGAAACGGCTTCAGCCGGCATATTCTGCGTTGCCTGATTGTACTTGTCGCCCATCAGGTCCAAGCCTTCTATGTTCAGTTTGTTGATACTCTTCCCCTGATAGGTAATCTCTCCGCTTGTGGCAACCTCTATTCCCGGCAATCTCCTGATGACATCCTCGATGGAAACATCCTCCTGTTTTCTGAATGCGGCAACATTGTAGTTCAGCGTATCTTTCGACCTGCTGATAGGAGCAACCGACACTACTACTTCCTTCAGCTCATTGGCTTTGTCAGCCAATGTAACGTCATACCTGAAGTCGTTGGGGCGCAGTATTACGGTTTGGATTTCATAGGAAAGATGCGAAATCTCTATCATTTCTCCCTCTCTGCTGAAGGGCAGTTTATATTCTCCCTTGGCATTGGTAAAAGCATAGGAAATAATCGAATCCTTTTCGTTCTTCAGTTTGCAGACAGCACCCTTTACTGCCTTGCTCGCCTTATCTGCAACGATACCGGTAAACTGCGACAGATGTTCCTGTCCCTGTACCTTTGTAAGAGCAACAAAAAGTATGACGAAAATGATTATGATATTCCTGTTCTGCATCACCATTCCAATTCTATCAAATTACTTGGTTTGCGGGGATTGTTTGCTTCGGGAGTAACCCACACGCCATTTCTCAGCTCCTGCACACTACCCATTTCCACCAACAGATTGGAGAAGTTTTCTGTTTCGTTCCGCAATGCTTCCAAAGCCTTTTCGCGTGTGGTGGTCTTTACACCTCCACTGATAAACCCTTTTTTGTAAAGATACATATCTTTGCAGCCCCTGTTCTTGGAGATGCCGTTGTTCGTGAATATCCAGTTGCCCTCAGTGTCTTGTATCTTCATTATCAGTCCGGGCAATCCGTTGAAGATATACGGACCGTATGGCATTGGCATACTCTCGGCATACCAAGCCGTGTATGCTCTTCCGGCATACCGGCACACAGCCTTCTTGCACGGCAAATCGTTTATTATGGAATCGCCTGTCACCAGATTCCATTCGAGTACTGGTTGTGGAGAAGAATATTCATAATCTTTCAGCCCCGTAAAAACCTGCGCTCTGATTGTCTGTGCCTGCAAGTCTGTGATCATTTTTGTTCTGAATGCCGTCTTTACGGCAGCATTATCCCATACATCACTGTTTGCTTGGGTTCTGCTTTTTCGGTTTCGCTTAAATTCTATCTCCAAAGAGTCTGCTATCAACTGGTAGTAATCTCCGAAGCACAGATAGTTGTCGGAAATCTGCAACACACATTGCGCCTCGGAGTAATTCCCTCTTTGGGTAGAATCTTTAAGGAAGTCTATTTTATAATATGCCGTCAGAGAAGCCTGCCCGTAATCGTCCTTCACTATTTTTCTATACGCAGACATACCACCGTCTGTGCTATGAATCTGTGCAGACAATGTATGTGCATAAAAGCAAATTATAAAAAGAATAACTTTTTTCATAGTAAAACGTTTTTCAGTCTTGCTCTTTCAACCAATTCGTCCAATATGACAAAACAGAAAGTGAGACAATGATTAATTTAGAACTACGCAATCAGCTTGTTCATAGACTGAGTACAAAGATAAAGCATCAAAATGAAATCACAAAAAGAATTGGAGAAAATATTTAGAACTATCGCAAAATACCCTTCTAAACGTATATATAAACAGGTTAAGAATATTGTGCTTGTTCACTATTGGACATAAAAAAAGGACTACCGCTGTAGTCCAACCTTTGTTAACCTTAAATCTAATACTATGAAAAACACAATGCAAAGTTAAGGGGATTTATTATAAATTGCAAATATTCCAACTATTTTTCTGCTAAATACTACACATTCTTGATTTAAATCAAGTGCAATGCTAATTTTTTTGATGGAAAAGGTGTAATTTAACTACTCTCGTTCGGAATTGTTCTGAACACACAGGAGCGAGGAAAGAAGCGAATGAGAAGACGAGCAAACTGCCTCGTATGCTCTCCAAAAACAACGGAAAAGCACGATACTAAGGTTGGAAAGATTTTTACAAAAGGGCTGAAAACAAGGCGATATTTTGAAAAAAATATTTTTTGTTTGGAAATATGCGTCGTTTTAAGCATTGTTTTAAATCACTGATATACAACACCTTATCCACAACAAACATTTTTTTCACGATAAAGCGAGCGTACCGATTGCCTGCGTTTATGCGACAAACGTTCGGAATTTCTCTGATTTTTGCATTGCCGTCTTCGCACAAATGCCACGCGTTCTTGCGAAGAATGGAAAACAAGTGTGCGAAGAACGGTTCGCCATCTTCGCAAAAACGCAGAACAAACACAGAAAGATGGGCTCACAATCGCAAAATTGAAGTCTCGCAAATGCTGGATTGAGAAAAAATAATGAGCGTTTTCCGGTAAATGTTTTTTACAGAATGGAAAACTCCCTGACCGAGTTTGGAATCAGAAAACTATTGCTTGCGTTTCTTGTGTTCGTGGAGATGATAGAACAGCACCACAAGATTGAGCGACAAACCGATGAAAATAATAAAATACTGTTCCACGGATAAGGACGAAAACAAGCAAGCCTCGTCGCCATTCGCTGCATTCGCCGGTTGGAAAAAATAAAAGAGTGCTGCCAAAAGCACATCGGCGACAAGGAGTTTCAGCACACTGCTCCTGCATATTTTCTGAAATATATGGGTTGAGTTCACGATCAATAAAATTAGGTTATGCGTAATAATTTCTGCATTTTAATGCAATCGACTACAAAAGTATCATTTTTTATGAGAAACGGCAGCCATAAAGCAATTTATTTTCTGAAATTTTAAGCTATGGAAAGCAATTATTCAGTATCTTTGCCAGTAGGAAACGCGCCTTACCTAATTATAATATAGAGGGAAAGGAGCAACGGACAGAATCAAAAACAGAAAAAAGAATGAGACGAAAAGACAGGGAAATAACCGAACTGACGGAACTATTGGACGTTATCAGAACATGCGACGTGTGCAGAATTGCGATGAACGACGAGGATGGTGTGCCTTACATCATTCCGTTGAACTTCGGTATGACGGAACAGAATGGGAAAATAACCCTGCACTTCCACAGTGCGCTCGAGGGCAAGAAACTCAATCTGATCGCAAAGGATTCGAGAGTGGCTTTTGAAATGGACACGAAACACGAGCTGGAATACTTTCAGGACAAGGGCTATTGCACCTATGCTTACGAGAGCGTGATGGGCAAAGGCAGAATAAGAGTCCTGTCGGAGGAAGAGAAATTCGACTCCCTGACGCAACTGATGGACCACTATCATCCGGGAGAGAATGCCTATTTCAACCCTGCCGCAATGGCAAGAACCTGCGTCTACTGTCTGGAAGTGGATCAGATTACGGGGAAGAGGAAACTTCCACACCACGAAAAGCGTAAGAATAGCTGACAAATGCAGCGAAAAAGAATCACAGGCGTATGATATTCCCACAGAAAAGCACTTGTAATTATCATTTCGTACACAATTTTTACCCAAACGGGAACAAACGCTTGGCAAAAGAACGAATTGAATATACCTTTGCTGACACGATTCAGAAATCAGACATTAAAATACAGTTGCTGAGAGATTGGGCAGACCTGTTCAGATAAGTCAATTTCAATAGGTTTACCAACATAGGACAGGTTGCCGGTCTCTCTCATACTTTCTGATGATGAAAGAATTTTAAATACAATAAATAAATACAACACTATGAAAGAGAACAGAACAGAATTGAACAGAAACTTGGCGCAGATGCTCAAGGGTGGCGTGATAATGGACGTAACAACTCCCGAACAGGCTCGCATAGCCGAAGCTGCCGGAGCGTGTGCAGTAATGGCTTTGGAGCGTATCCCGGCAGACATCCGTGCGGCGGGCGGCGTGTCAAGAATGAGCGACCCGAAGATGATTCGCGGCATTCAGGAAGCTGTCAGCATTCCTGTTATGGCAAAGGTGCGCATCGGTCATTTCGTAGAGGCACAGCTCCTGCAGGCTATCGAGATTGACTATATCGACGAAAGCGAGGTTCTCTCTCCTGCCGACGACATCTACCACATTGACAAGAATCAGTTCGACGTGCCTTTCGTATGCGGTGCAAAGGACCTCGGCGAAGCATTGCGCCGTATCGCTGAAGGTGCAACGATGATTCGTACAAAGGGCGAACCGGGCACAGGCGACATCATTCAGGCTGTCCGCCACATGCGTTTGATTCAGTCAGAGATGCGCCGTCTCACCTCTCTCGGCGAAGACGAACTCTACGAAGCAGCAAAACAGCTCCGTGCGCCTTACGACCTCGTGAAGTATGTTCACGACAACGGAAAGCTCCCGGTAGTGAACTTCGCAGCCGGCGGCGTTGCCACACCTGCCGATGCAGCGTTGATGATGCAGCTCGGTGCCGAGGGCGTATTCGTAGGTTCGGGTATCTTCAAGTCAGGCAACCCTGAAAAGCGTGCCCGTGCCATCGTTCAGGCCGTAACAAACTACAAGGATGCCAAGATGATTGCCGAACTGAGCGAAGACCTCGGCGAAGCAATGGTGGGCATCAATGAAAGCGAAATCGAAGTGTTGATGGCAGAAAGAGGAAAGTAAAGAACAGAGAAAGTTGGATTAGGAACGGAGATTTGAAGTCTCTGTTCGTAATCCAACATTTCCAATTTCGCATTCCCGGTTCATTTTCTTACATTCAATAGTCATCATCTATGGTCGGCAAAGCCGACTTTTTTCAACATTTTTAGTTACTTTTTCAACATTCCTAATTACTAATTCAACATTCAAATGAGAATTGCCATCCTTGCACTCCAAGGTGCTTTTGCCGAGCACGCCAAGATTATGCAGAAGCTCGGCGTGGAGACATTCGAGATACGACAGGCAGACGACTGGAAAAAGCCAAAAGATGGACTGATAATTCCGGGTGGCGAAAGTACCGTGATGCTGAAACTGCTGCACGAGCTGAATCTCTTCGAGCCTATCCGAAACGACATACTCGCAGGCCTGCCCGTACTCGGTACGTGCGCCGGTCTCATCCTGCTGTCGAAAGAAGTTACAGATGCCAAGAGTGAATACAAAAGACTGGCTGCAATGGATATCCATTCACGCAGAAATGCCTACGGCAGACAGCTCGGAAGTTTCTTCACGATGGGCAGTATGAAAGGCATCGACCATCCCGTTCCAATGACATTCATCCGTGCTCCCTACATAGAAAGCGTGGGCGAAGGCGTGGAAATACTGGCAGAGGTGGACGGAAAGATTGTCGCCGCACGGCAGAACAATATGATTGTTACCGCATTCCATCCCGAATTGAACGACGATACGGCCATCCACGAACTGCTCCTTTCACAGGGAAAGAACACATAACTGGCAATTTCGCCACAAACTTATCCCTCCAAGCCCTCCTCGTTCGGGGAGGAATTGGAGCCGGGTTGCTGCCGATACTTTGTAGGCGCGCATCCCTTCATCTTCTTGAAAAACTTATTGAACTGCACCTGTGAGGTGAATCCAAACTCAAAGGCAATGGTTTGGATATTCTTGTTTGAACCCATAAGATGTATTTCAACCTCCTTTATAATGTAATCGTCGATGAGCTGCTTCGGTGTACGGCCGGCAACACGCCGTGTAACCTGCGCCAGATAGCGGGGAGTAACGTTCAGCCGGTCGGCATAGAAGCCCACTTCGCCCGTAGACCGATGATGTGCGGCAATCTCGTCCATCAGAGAATTGTAGAGTTCCAACATACGTGGGGAAATCGTTTGCTGGGCAATGCTGCTGCTGTGGTCGAGCAGTTGTCCTCCCGTTCCAAGTTCGGAATCGACCGAACGGAGTATCAGTTGCGACATATATTCCTGTGCCCGCTCGATGGATGTCGGAATATCATTGCCCATACACAGGAAAACAGCCAGTGCCGAAGTGAAGGCACCACCGGCACCGTGCGTGATTCTGTCCACAAAACCCGGTCTGACATAGAAACGGGCTGCTGAAATATCAGCCGCAACGAGCACATCCGTCAGTGCTTCCGTCGTAATGGCTCCCCCTTGCAGCATCACGCTTGCACATCCCCAAGCCAACAGTTCGCGCGCCATTTCCTCCAAACCGTCGTTCGTCTTCACGGATTTTCCGTTCAGGATATACGAAGCACTGTCCTGTTTGATGGTAACGAGCGAGCACAGGGGGAAAAGATTGCGCACCATAGCCTCAACAACGTCTTTCGGCATCAGCATTCTGCCGCGGCTGCTGATGACAACGGCATCGAGAACGACGAACCTCGGCGTGTATTCGCGCAGAATCTGCTCTACGACAGCCACCTGTTCCACCGTCCGGAGCATACCTATTTTCACGGCATCGGGGCGCAAGTCGTCCATCACGGAGCGCACCTGCACCTCCAGAATCGTGGCGGGAATGTCGTACAGATGCTGAATCCCCTCCGTGTCCTGCGCCGTTACGGCCGTAATCGCCGTGGCAACATACGCTCCCAAGGCCGTAACGGTCTTTATATCTGCCTGAATGCCCGATCCTCCGGTGCTGTCAGAACCCGTAATCGTGAGTATGGTAACTTTCTTCTTCATAGCTTCGTACCACAAAAATAACCATTCTTTTCGTATCAGACAAGCATTTCCACCACATTTTGCCGTTTCCCCCTCTCACCGCTCCGTATCAGACAACGCATTTCACGCACTATCGATTCAGCAGAGAAGCATCAGCGTTTTCAAACATCCAAACACACGATTTTCAATTCTCCGAAGAATGGCGTGCAATCTTCGCACGTTTGCCTTGCATTCTTCGCTAAAATGGATTGCAATCTTCGCAAGATTGGAAACCAAGTTTTTATCTATTGATTATCAAGCACTTAAGAAATGCAAAGCAAGCAACAGACAGGATGGCATTGAATTGCTGTCGGATAAGATATTCAATGGATAAACGAAGTGCAGGAATATGAAGAACTCGAGAGAGACATTCATTGATGCAGAAGATAAAAACGTGTAAAACAAAAAGCAATCAGCTACACAAATATACATATTTCGCTCATTTTCAAGCATTTTAACAAAAGAAGTAAACAGATAGAAGTATTTTTCACTATCTTTGTTCACTTTTTATCACAATTCAAATAATTAAAAATTTTAAATGAAACGACTTTCAACCTTTTTCTTTGGGCTTATTGTGCCCTTAATGATGCTTGCCCAAGGGTGGCCAAGCAATTACGGAGGCGTTATGCTTCAAGGTTTTTACTGGGACTCGCACGCCGATTCCAAATGGACTGTACTTGAAAGCCAAGCCGACGAACTTTCAAAGTTTTTCGACATCATCTGGGTTCCATTCTCAGGAAACTGTCAGAACGACAAGAGTATGGGATACAATCCTGTATGGTGGTTTGACAATACGAGTGGTTTCGGCAACGAAGCCGAACTGCGCTCGATGATTCAGGCCTACAAGAAGCGCGGAACTGCCATAATGGAGGATGTCGTGCTCAACCATAAGGGTGGTGTTAAAGACTGGTGCGACTTCGCTACCGAGCATTGGAACGGCAACGAAATTTCTTGGACGCTTGCCGATATTTGTGCAAACGACGACGGTGGCGACACTCGCAATCACGACTTTCTTGTCAGCGGCGCAAATGATGAGGGCGATGACTTCAAAGGTCTTCGCGACCTCGACCATACAAGTGCCAATGTGCAGAAGAACATAAAGCTCTATCTCGACTATCTGCTCAACGACCTCGGATACGGCGGCTTCCGCTATGATATGGTAAAGGGCTATGCAGCCTATTATGTAGGAATGTACAATGCTTCTGCGAAGCCTAAGTTCTCGGTAGGCGAGTATTGGGATGGCAATGCAGATGCTGTTAAAGGATGGATTACGAGAACAAGTGGTGCACCAAATTCTAACGGAGCAATACAGTCTGCCGCATTCGATTTCCCATTGAAGGACATCATCAACAGTCATTTCAATAATAATAACTTTACGGGCTTCTACGATAAAGGACTTGCCGGAAGAGAAGATATCAACCGATACAGCGTAACCTTCGTAGACAATCACGATACATACAGAGACGACAACAGGCTTAAAAACAACGTTTTGGCGGCAAACGCCTTTATTTTGGCTCTGCCCGGCACTCCCTGTATCTTCCTTCCTCACTGGCAGGCACACAAGGAAGAACTGAAAAAGATGATTATGGCACGCAAGGCTGCCGGAATTACCAACCAAAGTAAAGTGTATGACGAGCAGAAAGGCAACGGAAGCATCATTACCACGCAGGGATTAACAGGCAGCATCAAGATGATTGCAGGCTATGTAACAGATGCAGATCTCACAGGCTACACGCTTATTTCAACAGGCACAACTGAAAATCCGAACTACGCTTTCTACCTTAGCAACAATATTGTACCAGTCTACAATACGCTGATGGCTACTCAAGTGAACATTGCCGACGGTGCTTCGGAAGAAAAACTGCTCACCTACGACGCAAACGAACACACCGTTTACTTTGCGAACAATCAGAAATGGCCTGAAGTCTATGCGTGGGCGTGGGACGGCAACAACGAATCTCCCAATTATACTGGCGGCCATTGGCCCGGAACGAAGTGTACCAAGACGGATATGAAGACCAAGGAAGGCTACGAAATCTGGAAATGGACTTATACGGACACTATGAGCGACAATTCAAAAATTTTGTTCAACATAGGAAATGACCAGACTAAGACAAGCGATCAGGACTTTATCAACGGTGGATACTACAACGCCGGAGGCTTGACAGCAGAGGAAACTACGGCTATCAATTCGCTCATCGACCGCAATTTCACAGCCGGACAGCGCAGCACTATCTGCCTGCCGTTCAACCTTTCTGCCGAAGAACTCAAGACACTCAACGGAAAGGTGTATGAACTGGAGAGCGAGAACAGCGGCGTGCTCCGCTTCCGTGAGGTGGATGTACTGGAAGCATACAAGCCTTACATCTTCGTAGCCAATGCAACAGGCAAGAGTATGCAGCCATTGAAGAACAAGGAATGGCTGAAGGGCAATCCCATTACCGTAACGAAAGGCAATTTCTCGTTCAAGGGTACAATGGAGAAGATATCAGTGCGCCCCATCGCCTCGACAAACTATTTTGCCTACAATGCCGCTGACGGAAAATTCGTGAAGGCCGGCAAGGAATACGGCATCAGCGTGAAGCCTACCGTCTGCTATTTCTACAGCAATTCGGATGCACACGCAAAGCAGATGGTGCTCGAAGACAAGGTAAGCAACGCCATCGCAACCATAGAAGTGGAAACAACGGGCGACAATGCAACCTACAACATTGCCGGACAAAGAGTAGACGCGAACTACAAGGGCATCGTTATCCGTAATGGCAAAAAGTTTGTGAACAGATAAAAAGCTGCTTTCAGGAAGACAGACCAATGTTTTTGGCTTGTCTTCCATAAAGCAGAGCCAATCAAAAAGACAGAGATTATATTTAGATGAAGATGAAAAATAGAATAAAATATATTCAGCCGCAAATCAAATGCGTGGAACTTGATAACGAAACGATAATGGCAGCTTCCCCAATAACGCAAGACACGGATGAGGCAACCACACCGTCAGGTCCAATAGAAGCGGGAGGCAAGGAGACCGATATGTCTTTGAAGCCTTGGGAAGCATTTGAAGACTAACGTTTAAACAAAAAACAAAAGTCTGAAACAGAAGAATACAAGGAAATCGACAGACAAGTATTCCGTAAAGAACAATACAGGAAAAGCAAGTTCTTTACAATTTTTCTCGTCTGCTGGTTTCCTTGTTTTTATTTAGTCTATCCTTGAATTAGATTTTATTTCCTTATGCAAGTTCAAGATAGCTCTATCGTGAAAAGAATCCGAATTGCCTTAATTTTTCAATGGTTGGAAATAACGTCTTTTCCTTGCTCTAAAGGAAGCGATAACGCCAACAAATACCGGGCATAAATTTACATACGGTCAGACGAAAATTTATATACGGTCGGAAATTTACGGGGAACCGTATAGAAAAACATTTATATACGGTTGGAAATTTTGGGCTAACCGTATGCTTTTTCAAGCCTTCCGGGCAACTCACTTGTTGGCTTATTCCGAACGCTGGCGTAGCTTCAGGCGTTCCTTCAACTGCATCAGTTCGTCGTGTTTTTCCTCGCCTGCCTTGCGTCCGATGTCAATCATATCTGCAATGGCACTCGGCTTGAAACTCGTAACGCCGTAATCGCCGAGGTCGGGATTGATGTAGATGTCGGTATTTCTGCAATTCTCGTTGTACTTCCGAATGTCGGGACGCTCTGCCAACCATTGCAAAACGCCTCCCAGATTCTTGAGAAAGGCGAACGGCGACTTGTAATCGTCGTGCTTGTTCTGCGTCAGGTCGATGGCAATCACAATGTCGGCACCCATTCCCCGCACGATGTCTACGGGCAGATTGTTGATCATTCCTCCGTCCACAAGCACCATCGAGTCCATCCGAACCGGTTTGAAGCCACCCGGAATAGCCATACTCGCACGCATATTCCGTGCCAGACTGTCCGCATCCAACACTACCTGCTTTCGCCTTTTGACATCGAAAGCCACACATTGGAAGGGAATCCGTTCCCTTCTGGATGCTTTTCCGCTATATACAGGCGCATTCGCCACCAAGGAATCAAGGAAGTTGTAGATACGGTCGCCGCGCAAAAGCCCGAAACCCTTGCGGGGAACATTCGCGCCCTTCTTTCTCCTGACCGGAAAACCGAAGAGATAATACACGCCGCCTTCCTCCTTCAGCACGCGGCCGACGAGCGTTGTGTCGCGGTCTGTCAGCAAAGCGAGCCAGTTCTGCGAACGGAACAGCGTGTCGAGGTCGTCCGCACGATAGCCCACGCTGTACAGTCCGCCCACTATCGAGCCGATACTCGTCCCTGCAATATAGTCAATTGGTATTCCGGCACGCTCTATTTCCTTGAGAACACCCACCTGCGTGGCACCTTTCGCACCGCCTCCTCCGAGCACCAAACCTATCTTCGGCCGCTGTGCAGGCATCGGCAGGACGCAGCCAAGAAGCAAAAACGACAATAATATTCTCTTAATCATAGGGCAAATATACTGCTTTTCGGCAATACTGACCGAGGAAAATGAGTTTTTTATAACTTATTTGCGATTGAAAATCACTAACTTTGCAATGCCTCAGACATAAGAAGACAAGAAAACATTGCTATCAGCGCGTATGAACGACAGACGATTCCATCATTTAGAAGCACGACCGGCTGCTCTCCAAGAGTTGCTCCGAGTGGATTTTCCCCTGCGCGAGGGCAAGATGTTCGGCATTCTGCTCGTCGAGAAAGACGGCGAACTGGGCTATTTACAGGCCTATTCCGGACAAATGGAGGGAATAAGCGAGGAGGAGTTCGTGCCGCCGGTGTTCGACTATCTGCAACCCGACGGCTATTTCAAGCAGCACGAAGCGGAAATATCGGACATCAACAGACGGATTGCCGACATTGAGTCGTCGGAAGCGTATTTGCAGGCGCAGCGCAATCTTGAAAATACAAGGAGAGAAGCCACGATTGCCATCAATGCAAGAAAGGAAGAGATGGCAAGGGCAAAGGCATTGCGCGACAGACGGCGAGAATCGGGCGGCATCAGCGAGGAGGAGAGCCGGGAAATGACCCGACAGAGCCAGTTTCTAAAAGCCGAAGTGCACCGTGCCAAAAAGCATTTTTCCGAACTTTTGTCGCAAGCCGAAGCTGAACTGACGGCTTTCGGTCTGCAACTCTCACGACTGAAAAGCTCACGCAAACAAAAGTCCGACCAGCTTCAGCGTTGGCTTTTCTCCCAGTTCGTGCTTCTCAATGCCGACGGACAAGCCAAGAATCTCCTCGATATATTCCACGACTATTACATCGAGAACAGTCCCGCACGCACCCGGATTGCCCAAAACGCCCCGTTCAACGCTCCTTCGGTAAATGAAAAACTGGTCGGCGATGCGCTGTTGCCCCCATCCGGAGCCGGCGAATGCTGCGAACCCAAGCTCCTCCAATATGCCTTCCGCCACGGAATGAAAGCCCTCGAGATGGTTACTTTTTGGTTGGGACCGTCGCCGAAGAACGAAGTGCGGCAGCACGGACAGGTTTATCCTCCGTGCAACGGAAAGTGCAAGCCCATCCTCGACTGGATGCTGAAAGGCAGAAACATCTCTGTCTGTCAGCAGAACAACGCCGAAGCGCAGCCCTTAGAAGTGATTTACGAGGACGATGAAATCGCCGTCGTCAATAAACCGTCGGGTATGCTCTCCGTGCCCGGGCGAAGTTCGCAAGCGTCCGTTTACAGCATTATGAAGGAACGATGGGCTGATTGCGATAGTCCCGTCATTGTTCATCGGCTCGATATGGACACGAGCGGGCTGCTCATACTGGCGAAAGACAAGGCATCGCACGAGAATCTCCAGAAGCAATTCCTTGCACGAACCGTGAAGAAACGCTACGTGGCACTCCTTCCGCACTCCGTTCTCGACAGGAACGTGGCGCGCGAAGGCGTCATCAGTCTGCCGCTCCGCCCCGACGAGAACGACCGTCCCCGACAAATCGTGGACTTTCAGAACGGAAAACCGGCCACGACGCTCTACCGTTTCATCGGCGAAGTTGCATTTGGCAAAGCACAGACAGAGAAAGCCGTCAAGATAGAACTCCAACCATTGACGGGCAGAACCCACCAACTGCGCGTGCATTGCGCCCACACTCTCGGACTCGGCACGCCCATCATCGGCGATACGCTCTACGGCAAAAGCTCCGACCGGCTCTGTCTGCACGCCGAATCAATCGTATTCGTGCATCCGAAAACCGGCAGGGAAATGAAGTTTGAAGTGAAGAAATGGGAGAAATAAACACCCTATTTCGTCTTACAGCCCGTTTGTTTGTAAATATGCTTTACCGAAAAAAGGCTCTTGAAAATTTTCAATCTGGAGATTAAGAGCCGATTATTCCACGCTTGAGAAAGAAGAAAACGAAGAACAATCTGCATTCGTGCGAAGATTACAATACGGTTGTGCGAAGGTTGCAATGCGTTTGTGCGAAGAATGCAGTACAATCTTCGCACGAATATCACGCACTTCAGTGAAAAATAGGGTTATAAAAAGAACAAAAATCAAGGATAAATTGGTCTTTTCAGGAAGAATAGAAGAACGGATATTTTCCTCCGTTTGCAAGAAACATCATAGTATTCTTATTATCAGCACGTTATGAAAACGTCCAATAACGCTCATATTTGCCGACACGAAAATATTTTTTCAGAATATCGCCTTATTTTCGAGCCTTTTGTAAAGATTATTCACGCCTTTCGGCTATGCCTGTGCACAAATATTTTTTCCCTGTTCGCTTGCATATATCCGAAAAAATAAGTACGTTTGCACCATAACCAAACGATTACTGAAATGAAAACAAACAGACCACTTAGGGCATTTGTCCGTCTGACACTTGCCGTTGCTTTGCTCACAGCATCTGCCACTGACAGTTACGCACAGAATCTGCACAATGACTATTTTGCACAGAACGGCGTTATGTACTACCGAAACCAACCGATGATGAACGTTGATTTCAGAAGTTTCATCGAACTGGGCTTCGGATACGCCAAAGACCGCTTCAATGTATATTACCAAGGACTGATTCTGGAACACGTTGATCCGTTTACTTTCCGGCTGAAGCAGCCCGGCTACAATCCTGACGGCACTTATCATCCTTATGACAGACCATACCCGATGGGAGGCTATCAGGTAATGTCGAACAGCGTACTCTATAACGGACGGAAAATCAAGGATGCCAGCGCGTCCACTTTCAAGATACTGGAAGACGGCTATGCCAAGGACGCATTCGAGGCATACTATCTGGGCAACCGTATCAAGGACGCAAGTTCCAACTCGTTCCAATACCTCAGCGAGGGCTACGCCAAGGATGCGTTCAACGTGTACTATCTCGGAAAGGAAGTGAAGGATGCCAGTGCATCCACTTTCAAGGTGCTCGGCAACGGTTATGCCGAAGATGCCTTTGAAACCTTTTATCTCGGGAGGAAGATTGACTGAGTTCGGGATAATCCTGAACTCATAGATACAAGGAAACAAGCGAACAAGGCTACAAGGATAATGCCTTATTCCATCAAAAACTTTATTTCCTTGCTCCTTGTTTCTTTTTAAAACAGCTTTTACAGGATATTCAAATACCGCTCGAGAGGAATGCCCCGGTTCTTGTCTTCATTGTCCTTGTTGAGGTCGATGAGCTGATAAATGCCGTCCATTGCCTTTTGCGTGCTGTCGATGAGCGATTCGTCGTCGAGCAAGTGTCCGATGAGAATAGCCGAAAAGATGTCGCCCGTACCCGGGAAATGCACAGGAATTTCTGTATAGGGAAGGTTGAAATAGGAATCTTCCTTGTGATTATATCCGATTACGGAGGGTTGTCCGTCTATGGGAATCGAAGTAATGAGCACGGACTTCGCACCGATGCCGCGCAGTTTGCCGAGCAGCGTCTTCGCTTCTTCCTCGCTGACGCCCTTTTCATTGAAAGGCGTGTCAGTAAGGTAGCACGATTCCGTGTAATTCGGGAAACAAAGGTCTGCCACGCTGATCATTTCACGCATCGAATTGATGGTGGCCGGCGTTACGCCGTTGTAGAGTTTGCCCTCATCGCCCATAATGGGATCCACGAAAATCATTGTGCCTAATTCGGCCTGTTCGCGGCAATAGGCTGAAATCAACTTTGCCTGACGCTCGGATGCGATGAAGCCTGTGGCGATGGAATCGTAACGGAAGCCCAGTTCTTTCCATACCGGGAACACTTCCTTAATGTAGTCGGTCGTCTCGAGTATCTCGAATTTGCCGTAGTCCAGCGTGTTTGATACCAAAGCTGTGGGCAGATTGTAAACCGGGTGTCCGAGATAGGACAGGATAGGGAGCATTGCAGCCGTTGCCACCTTGCCGTATCCGGCCATATCGTTGATAAGAAGAATCTGTTTCTTGCGCATTGTCGTTGTTTTTTTCATACCAAACTCATGCAAACTCGTGCTATGAGCATATATCCATAGTGCGTCCGTATGCCGATGATGGGAATGCAAAGGTAGTGCAAACCGAAGGAAGAACAAAATAAAATGCCGTGTTTTGAATGACGGAGCTGTGTTTTTAGCATAAAAACACCGTACAGACAGATGCCATACGGTGTTTTTGGAAATGGCAATCGGATAAAATCGACTGCCATTCTCTTTTTTATAGAGAAACTATGATTGAAGTATCGGGATTACAATGTAACGCTGAGACCTACGTACCAAGTTGCGCCGTAGACCGGTGCATACATAAATGCCGCATCGTCGCCGTGCTTCTCATCCTGAAGATAGCTGAACACGTTCTTGCCACCGCCATAGACATTGAACGCACCAAGGCGTTTTGCAATGCGGCAGTTCCACAATGTGAAGGCATTTGTCTTCTTGATCTTTGAAGTTTTAGGCGCATCTTCAGAGTTGTAGTCGATATACATCTGACCCTGCAACGAACCGGTAACAGAGAACGACCAAGTACCCGGAGTGTATTCGAGGTTCAAGTCGCCCGTTGTTGATGGGAAACGAGAGATATAACGGCTTTCCTTAGCGTATGCGAGACGTTCAGGTGCTTCTTTGCATTCGTCGGATGTAGGGTCAGACCACTCTGAACGCTCGTGCTTGAACTTACCTTGATTGAACGTGAGGTTCAAACCTGCCGTAAAGTTTCTGAAAAGCTGAGCCTTCGCACCGAGTTCAACACCCTGAACATAGGCGTCGTCCACGTTTTCCCACTGATAGGTGTAGCCGAGTTTCTTCACTTCGTCGCTTGCCGGAGAGAACTGTATCTTGTCTTTCAAGTCTGTACGGAAGAGGTTTGCGCTCAACTGGAAGTTCTTTCCATAGTAGTCAGCCGATACGTTGTAGCTGATTGAGCGTTCGCCGTCGAGGCTTGAAGACTTCCATACACGTGGAGAACCGGAACAGAGGTGCAGGTCTTCAGAGAAACCGTAAGGCGCACGGTAGCCGGTACCGAAGTTGGCACGGAGCACCAATGAAGGATTTACCTCGTACTTGATGGCCAGACGCGGATTGATGGAAGTGTGGCTGAACTTTGTCTGTGGGAAGTTGCCGTCGAATACCTTCTTGCTTGAAGTGTATTCCTCGCCGGAGTTGTGGCTGTCGATGCGAATACCGGGCACAACTGTAAGGTTTGGAAGAATGTTCCATTCGTCCTGAACGAAGAATCCAAACTCATTTGCGTGCTTCTTTCCGAGCGATGTGTAAGCCTCGCCGAAGTATGTGCTCGTGCTGTCGTCTACACAGTAGAGACCTGTCTCACGCAAGCGTGTGAAATAGCCCTGAACACCTGCGAGCAGCGTGTGGTTGCCGAGGTTGGTAGTGAAAGTGAGAGAAGGAGTGAACGAATTTTCTCTTGCAAGATACGGACGCATCATTTCAACGTCGGGACTTTCGTTGTTGTGTGTCTTCTGATAGCTGCCGAGGAACGTGTCGTTGGTGGCATTGCGCTTGTGGTGCACATACGCCATAGCGAGGTTCAGCTCGGAACGGGAGCCTATTGGCAATGTATAAGCCAAATCAGCGGAAAGACGGTTGGTCTTGATGTTCTCCGTACCTGCTGAGAATGGGTTCAGATAGAGGTCGTCGGTCATTGTACCACCGATGCGCTGCTCGTCCATAGCCTTACCACGGATAACGAGTTTGTCGTTCTTGGCGAACGGATTATAGACGTAGAGACTCATTCCCACGTTGTTCATCTGACTGTAAACACGGTCTGAAACGCCGTCCTTGTGCTTAATCTCATCGCGTGTCATACCGTTCTGCGTATCATCAACAGCATCCATCTCCGTGCGCTGCGCCGTTACCATCAAACCAATGTTGTTGAAGCGCATAGAACCCGAACCCTTATAGTTCTTGAAGCCCCAGTTGCCGAACTGAACATCGCCGGTTATGGATGGTTCAAAGGTTGGTTCCTTTGAAATGATGTTGATAGCACCTGCAACGGCACTACTGCCGTAAAGCGCAGAACCTGCACCCTTCACTACTTCAAGACGGTCCACGTCGTTGGTACCCATCTGCTGCAAGCCGTAAACGCCTGCAAGACCTGAATAGATAGGTTCGCCGTCTACCAATACCTGTGTGTGCTCGGCACCGAGACCCTGCATACGCACCATAGAGAAGTTGCAGAACTGGCACTGCTGCTCTACACGGATGCCCGGAACGCCCTCCAATGCCTCGTAAAGGTTCTGTGCATTCTTGCGGTTGATGGCCGAAGAGGTGAGCACTTCGGTACGGATGGGCACATTCTTCACAAAGTGTTGCGTGCGGGTACCGGTAACTACTACCTGACTGAGTTCCAATGCGTCCTTGTTGAGCAGGAACGACACATTGACACTCTTTTCCTTTTCCATCATCACTTCAAGTTCCAGCTCCTGATAGCCGTCAAGACTGGCCACGATGGTCTGCTTTCCGACAGGCAGGTTCGCCATCTTGAAGTGTCCCGTAGCATCACACTTCGTGGTAAGGTTGGTACCTTTCACGGTAATAGTGGCATAAGCCAAATGGGCATTGCTTTCCTTTGCTTTTACGTCTCCGAAAAGCATTGCATCGGTCTTCTGCGCCATCGACACAACAGCGCAGAGCATACCTACGAATAAGATAAAGATTCTTTTCATAAAATGATTAATTCAATTGCAATTATTATTTTTATTGGGTGCAAAGGTAGGAAGAACATACGAGTACGACAATACCCAATAATGGGTAAAAAAAAGTTAATACACTATCAGAAACATAAGGTTAAGCCTTCAGATACCTAATATTTATGATAAAACTTTGCAGAACTCAACTCCATTTAACTGCGTATCATTCAACGACATTCGGATAAAATCAAATTTAAATAGTATCTTTGCAGCTCAAAAACTAATTAGAAAGAATAGAAGACAATGAAGAAAAACCTATGGATTATGGCTGCCGCCGCAACCGGTATGCTGTTTCTGGGCAGTTGCGGCACTACGCAAAAAAGCACTCCAACCACTAACGAACCCGTAACTGCCCCCATCGTGGTGGAAACTGTTGCGCCGGAACCGGAGATTATCAGCATTGCAGAGGCTGTGGAAATATTCCAAACCCCTGACAAAGCTGCCGAAATTGCCAAGAAATACGGCTACAAACTCACGAGTAATTACGAAATCTACCGACTCGACAAGTTCTCAAAGCTCTATTATAAGAATTGCCGACTTGCCAAAAAGCTCACAGCCGACAAATATGAGGATTATCCTAAGCCGCTGAAAAAGGGAATTTCGAGCTACGTTGCTTTCAGAAACAACGCCATAATAATAGGTGTGTTCAATCAAAAGGCCTACGACAACCTCGTGGCACAGGTAAAGGCAGCCGGGTTTACACTCGATATGGCTGGCAATGAGGACATTTACGTGAAGGGCGACAGGAAGATTGCCTGCTATGCAGACGGAAAAATGGTCAGAGTGCAGTAGGAAACAGGGCGCAGCAAGCACCGTATTTCCAAGCAGAATATCGAAATGTTAAAACGGATAATAATTATTTACAATGCCGTTTTCATAACTCCCGTATTTGAAAAATAAAATTTTTCATTTGCAAATATGCGAGTTTTTAGACTCACTTGTAATATACTGGCAATCAAATTATTACGATTTTGAATTAAAAATATAGTAAAAAAACATCGCAGAAAAAGCGAAATTCCGACGCATAAAAACGATATTTGGGAGAGAACAGAAGCACATCGGCATCTTGAGAATCGGACAAATGAATTTCGTTTGTGCGAAGAACGCACTATCATCTTCGCACGATTGATTTCCATTCTTCGCAAGAATAAAAACCTCCGTAATGGAATTGCAGAAAAAAGCGAGAGAACCTGATCCTTATTTTTCCAGAACAGAGTTTCCGGAAGTGTTAAAATCCTACCATTTTTATTTACAGTTCTGGGGCAGATTAAGTCTGAAACGGCAAGATAATAGCGAAACCGACTCGTTTGCCCGGCAACCCGGCAACTCGTCGGCTTATCAACTTGCCCTCAACCTGCCCCTAACTCGGATTGCACTATGCGTTTTTCATAAATTCCCTTTGCAGTTCCCCCGAATTACACTAACTTTGCAATCAGATAACAAATAATCAAGCATATATGGAAGAAAAGAAATTCAAGCGCACCACCGTTACGGCCGCATTGCCTTATGCCAACGGAGGTGTTCATATAGGCCACCTTGCCGGAGTCTATGTGCCTTCTGACATCTACGTCCGCTACTTGCGACTGAAGAAAGAGGAAGTAATCTTCATCGGAGGAAGCGACGAACACGGCGTGCCTATCACGCTGCGTGCCAAGAAAGAAGGCGTTACGCCACAGGACGTTTGCGACCGTTACCACAAGATGATCAAGGATTCCTTCGAGGAATTTGGCATTTCGTTCGATGTTTACAGCCGTACCACCAGCGAAATCCATCATAAATTCGCCTCAGATTTCTTCCGTAAGCTCTACGACGAGGGCAAACTCACGGAACAGGAAAGCGAACAGCTCTACGACGAGGAAGCTAAACAGTTCCTTGCCGACCGATACGTGATGGGCGAATGCCCCCATTGCCACAACGAGAATGCCTATGGTGACCAGTGCGAGAAGTGCGGCAGCGACCTCAGTCCTATGGAACTGATCAATCCCCGTTCCACCATTTCCGGTTCAAAGCCCGTAATCAAGAGCACCAAGAACTGGTATCTGCCGCTGAACGACTATCAGGAATGGCTCAAGCAGTGGATTCTCAACGAGCACAAGGAATGGCGTCCGAACGTTTACGGCCAGTGCAAGAGCTGGTTGGATATGGACTTGCAGCCCCGCGCTATGACGCGCGACCTCAACTGGGGTATTCCTGTACCCGTAGAAGGTGCTGAGGGCAAGGTGCTCTACGTATGGTTCGATGCGCCTATCGGATATATCTCGAACACGAAGGAACTCTGCGACCGCGAACCTGAGCGTTTCGGCACTTGGCAGAAGTGGTGGCAGGATCCGGAATCGCGTCTTGTACACTTCATCGGCAAGGACAACATCGTGTTCCATTGCGTCATCTTCCCGAGTATGCTCAAGGCACACGGCGACTATATACTGCCGGACAATGTGCCGTCCAACGAGTTCCTCAACCTTGAGAACGATAAAATATCCACAAGCCGCAACTGGGCTGTGTGGCTTCACGAGTATCTCCGCGACTTTGAAGGCAAGCAGGACGTGCTGCGCTACGTGCTTACGGCGAATGCTCCCGAGACAAAGGACAACAACTTTACGTGGAAGGATTTTCAGGAGCGCAACAACAGCGAGCTGGTAGCCGTGTACGGCAACTTCGTGAATCGTGCATTGCAGCTCACTTGGAAATATTGGAACGGCGTTGTGCCTGCGTGCGGCGAACTGCTCGACGTGGACAAGCAGGCAATTCAGGAATTTAAGGACGTGAAGGAGAAGGTGGAAGGCTATCTCGATGCGTTCAAGTTCCGCGAAGCACTCAAGGAAGCGATGAATCTGGCGCGTATCGGCAATAAGTACATCACTGAATGCGAGCCTTGGAAGGTGTGGAAGACCGACCCGAAGCGTGTCGAGACCATCCTCAACCTCTCTCTCCAGTTGGTTGCCAACCTCAGCATCGCCTTCGAACCGTTCCTTCCTTTCAGCAGCAAAGAGCTTCGCCGGATGATCAATATGACGGAATACGAATGGGCATCGCTCGGTTCTACCGACCTGCTCAAGGCCGGACATCAGCTCAATGAGGTGCATCTCCTCTTTGAAAAGATTGAGGACGACGCCATCAACGCACAGCTCCAGAAGCTCGAGGACACAAAGAAGGAGAACGAAGCAGCCAACTACAAGGCTGAACCTCTCAAGGCCGACATTCCTTTCGAGGACTTCGAGAAGCTCGACATCCGTGTAGGGCACATCATCAAGTGCGAGAAGGTAAAGAAGAGCAAGAAGCTCCTCCAGTTTACCATCGACGACGGTTCGGGCACAGAGCGTACCATTCTCAGCGGCATCGCTGCCTACTACGAGCCGGAACAGCTCACGGGCAAGGACGTGCTCTTCGTTGCCAACTTCGCGCCCCGTAAAATGATGGGCATCGAAAGCCAAGGTATGATTCTTTCAGCCGTCAATTTCGATGGTTCGCTTACTGTAACGACTACGATGGGCGAAGTAAAGCCGGGCAGTCAGGTGGGTTAAGCACACCGGAATTACCCCCTCCGGGGCATATCAGTCCCGACAGCAGCTATCCTCTATCAAAAAAATCATCCTCATCAGCTCCTGATAAAGCCGATGAGGATGATTCCTTTGGGGAGAGAAACGAGGGAATTATCCCTGCATCCCTTTTCCATTAATATCACATTCAAGAAATAAACACCAATCATTTAAATACGATGAAGACGGCATTCACTTTACTGCTATTTATCTTTGCAGGCATCCTTGCACTCTCTTCCAGTACAGGTAACATCGAAGAAGACGTCAAGCTGCAATTATTGAAGTACATAACTGTGTAATCTCAACTGTGTCAAGGCTCAAATCCTTTATTCACTTCCATCCGTGGATAATACGATTTTTCTTTACATTACATTTATTGGTCAATAAGGTATACCAACATTGCAATCCTATTGATTTACAACCATTTACACACGAACTTAAATTGCAATGCAATCTTCGCAAGAATGGAAATAGAAAATTTATCCATTGATTATCAGTCATTTATGGTGGTTGTGAAAAATAAAACAAGTTGAGAAGAGAGAAAGTAGAGAAGGAAGCCAGTTGATAGTGAAAGTGAACCAATGTGCTTTACTGTTTATCCCACCGTTTAAGCACCATTTTTCTTTGTTTTCTTGAATTTTCGAGGCGATTTCCCCTTTCTCCCTAATAATATATAAATATCTCGTATTTATTTTGTTATACGATTAACTTGCAGTAACTTTGTAGTCTTTAAATCAATTTCAGTATAAATTTAGGATATGGCGTATTTATTTTCATCGGAATCGGTATCAGAGGGACATCCTGACAAAGTTGCTGACCAGATCAGCGACGCATTGCTCGACCAGTTTTTGGCTTACGACAAGAATGCCCGCTGTGCGATTGAGACTTTCAACACTACGGGACAGGTGGCTATTATGGGCGAGGTACGTTCTTCACAGTATATCGATCTTCCTACGATTGCCCGTAACACAATCAATAAAATAGGTTATACAAAGGCTGAATATCAGTTCGATGGCAATAGCTGCGGCATTCTTTCCGCTATCCACGAGCAGAGTTCAGACATCAATCGTGGTGTGGACAACGGCGATGAGGACAATCAGGGTGCCGGCGATCAGGGAATGATGTTCGGCTATGCCTGCAACGAGACAGACAACTATATGCCTGTTACGCTCGATTTGGCGCACCTTCTTATGAGCACCTTGGCTGATATCCGCAAGGAAGGCAGGGAAATGCTTTATCTGCGTCCGGATTCAAAGAGTCAGGTTACGGTGGAATTCAGCGACGACAACATACCACAGCGCATCGTTACTATTGTGGTTTCAACCCAACACGACGATTTCATCAAGCCGGCTGATAACACGGTGGAGGCTCAACTGAAGGCCGACAAACAGATGTTGGATAAGATTTACGAGGATGTGGTCAATATCCTGATGCCACGTGTGAAGGCACAGATTACATCTGATAAGGTGCTTGCACTCTTCAACGATGATATTCAATACCACGTGAACCCTACGGGCAAGTTCGTTATCGGCGGTCCTCACGGCGATACCGGTCTTACCGGCCGAAAGATTATCGTAGATACCTATGGAGGTAAGGGAGCACACGGTGGTGGTGCTTTCTCAGGTAAGGATTCATCAAAGGTAGACCGTTCGGCAGCCTACGCGGCACGCTACATCGCAAAAAATATGGTTGCGGCGGGAGTGAGCGACGAGGTGCTCGTGCAGTTGGCCTATGCCATCGGCGTTGCAGAGCCGGTAAGCGTGTATGTGAACACTTACGGCCGTTCACACGTGAATATGACAGACGGCGAGATTGCCGAAAAGCTCAAGGCAATGTTCGACCTTCGTCCGAAGGCTATCGAACGCCAGTTGAACCTCCGTCAGCCGATGTATCTCGAAACGGCTGCCTATGGCCACATGGGGCGCAAGAACGAGAAGGTAATGAAGACTTTCGAGAGTCATTATCACGAAAAGAAAGAAATTGAAGTGGAGCTGTTTACTTGGGAGAAACTCGACCGGGTAGACGAAATAAAGAAGGCTTTCGGTCTTTAAATAAACTATGGCGAAGACGGACTCAACAGCAATCCCGCCATATACCGCAAGTGTAAACCGGCAAGAGAGCACAGCAGGGCAGGACACAACTGCCACCTCTATGCTGCTGATGAAAGATAGTGTGGCGCAGACTGAATCATATCAGTCTGCGAACTCGCATCTTATGGATTCCTTTGATCTCCCGGGTTTCAGTCTTTTCGGCAAGGAAATGAAGGGATTGGACGGGTTTTTCAACAAGGATTCCGAACTTGGTTCCCAAATGGGAACCGTACACGATGGCGTTTTGGGCGATCCTGCACCGTACAGTGTCAGCAATGATGATACTGTTGCCGGTGCATTGCTCGTTTGTTTCGCCTTGGCAATGCTTGCCGCTTCGATGTCGCGCAACTTCATATTGCGCCAACTGAAAGGCTTGTTCCATCTTCCCCACCGGCGCACGAACGTGGGCGAGACGGCCTACGAGGTGCGTTTCCAGTTGTTTTTGGTGGTGCAGACGGCACTTATGTTCAGCATTACCTATTATCTCTACAATCGCAGCCTTACCGGCGGTTCGTATATCTTCGATTCGCAGTTGCTTGTCATGGGCATCTACTTCGCCATCTTCCTTGGCTATTTTCTCATTCGGTATTTGTTGTATTCCGTTGTAAACTGGGTTTATTTCCCACGCAGGAGCAATATTCAGTGGGCGCAGTTCCGCCTCTTCCTCACATCGGTGGAGGGAGTGCTGCTCTTTCCCGGCGTTCTGCTGCTGATATATTTCGGAGTATCAATAGAATATGCGCTGATTTACGTTGCAACTGTTGTGATTCTGACCAAAATACTCACCTTTTATCAAGGGTTTGTAATCTTTTTCAAAAGAACAAATGTCAGTTTGCAAATAATTTTGTACTTTTGTGCCCTTGAATTAATGCCATTGACGGCATTGTTGGGCATCTTGACATATACAGGTAACTATTTGACTATAAATTTTTAAGATACGATGATAAAAAAAATCTTGGTATCACAGCCTAAACCGGCTAGCGATAAGTCGCCATACTACGACATTGCTAAGGAACTTGGTGTTGATTTGGTGTTCAGACCATTCTTCAAGGTTGAGGGATTATCTGCAAAAGAGTTCCGTCAGCAGAAGATTAATCTGCTCGATTACACGGCTGTGGTATTCACTTCGCGCCACGCAATTGACAATTACTTCAAGTTGGCGCAGGAAATGCGCATTACCATTCCTGAAACGATGAAGTATTTCTGTGTTATTGAGACGATAGCACTGTATATACAGAAGTATGTCCAATACAGAAAGCGCAAGGTTTTCTTCGGCGATTCAGGAAAGATTGACAGTCTGATACCACAGATGGTCAAGCATAAGGACGAGAAATATCTCATACCTCAAAGCTCCGTTCACAACGATGCCATCAACGACTTGCTTACAAGCAACAAACTCAAGCATAAGGAGTGCGTGATGTATCGCACCGTGAGCAACGACCTGACCGAAGAGGAGAAGAAATCGTTCGACTACGACATGCTCGTTTTCTTCAGTCCGACCGGCGTTCGTGCGCTGAAGGACAATATGCCGGACTTTGTTCAGGGCGATATTAAGATTGCGGCGTTTGGTCCTGCTACTGCAAAGGAAGTGATAGATCAGGGACTTCGTCTCGATCTCGAGGCTCCTTCAAAGGAATATCCTTCGATGACCGGTGCTTTGCGCGCTTTCTTGGAAAAGAACAATAAGTAAGTTGGAATCTTTTCCAACCTGTTCTTTGTTTTCAAAAACCAATTAATTTCCAACAGATTATGCCTACTCTCCACAGCAATACATTCCGAAAGGAGGAACGGCTATGCAGCAAGAAGCTCATAGACACGCTCTTTTGTGGAGGAGGCAGCAAGTCGCTCGCTGCATTTCCACTAAGGGCAGTCTATCTGGAAATGAAAACAGCCTGTGAGAAAGCAAGTCCCGTCTGTGAGGAAGCGAAAACAGTCTGCGTTGAAGCGGAAGACAGTTCGGATTCCATCGCAGCATCAGACGTAAAAGCAGCAGAAAGCCATCATCCTCAAGTGCAGATGCTCGTGAGTGTTCCGAAAAAGCACTTCAAGAGAGCCGTGAAGCGCAACAGGGTAAAGCGGCAGGTGCGGGAAGCCTATCGCAAGAATAAGACTATCTTGCTCGACAAACTGTCGGAAAATCCCGACAAGCACATTTTGCTTGCCTTCATCTGGTTGGCCGACGAACTGTACGGTACGGCAGAAATTGAGGCAAAAGTATGCAATCTGTTGCAGCGAATCTCTGAAAGAATCTAAGCGTAAGAGGATGAAGAAGATGTGGATACATAGAATACTTCGCTTTGTTTCAAGCCTATTTACTTGGTTACTTCTCTTGCCGATACTCTTTTATCAGCGATTCATAACTCCCTTTACGCCGCCTTCGTGCCGTTTCACACCCACCTGCTCCGAGTATGCCCGGCAGGCTTTGAAGAAACACGGCCCGATCAAGGGACTGGCACTGGCCGTCTGGCGGATATTGAGATGCAATCCTTGGGGTGGAAGTGGGTACGATCCCGTTCCGTAAGTTGTCCGAAAGACGCCCCTCACTATTAAATAGTAATTAGCCCGTTGTGGCTTAAAAATCATTCAATGATGAAAAACTTTGTTGAAGAACTTCGTTGGCGCGGTATGGTAGCGCAGATAATGCCGGGTACGGAAGAATTTCTTATGAAAGGTATGGCATCGGCTTACCTCGGTACCGACCCGACAGCCGATTCACTGCACATCGGACACCTTTGCGGTATTATGATGTTGCGCCATTTCCAGCAGTGTGGACACAAGCCTTATCTCCTTGTTGGTGGAGCTACGGGTATGATCGGCGACCCTTCCGGCAAGAGTCAGGAGCGCAATCTCCTCGATGCCGACACGCTTTATCACAATCAGGAAGCCATCAAGAAGCAGGTGAGCAAGTTCCTCGACTTTGAAGGTACAGGGGAAAATAAAGCCGAACTGGTGAACAATTACGACTGGATGAAGGACTTTTCGTTCCTTGAATTTGCCCGTGTCGTAGGCAAGCACATTACCGTTAATTATATGATGGCGAAGGACAGCGTGAAGAAGCGTCTCAGTGGCGAATCCCGCGACGGTCTTTCATTCACGGAGTTCACATATCAGTTGCTCCAAGGCTACGATTTCCTTTACCAGTATGAGAAGTACGGCGTGAAGTTGCAGTTGGGCGGCAACGACCAGTGGGGTAATATGACCACCGGTACCGAGCTTATCCGCCGCACACTCGGCAACGAGGCTGACTCATATTGCCTCACTTGCCCATTGATAACAAAGGCCGACGGCACGAAGTTCGGCAAGACGGAGGGTGGAAACATTTGGCTGGACCGCAACCGCACTACTCCTTACGTGTTCTATCAGTTCTGGCTGAACGTAAGCGATGCCGATGCTGAAAAGTATATCAAGATTTTCACGTCTCTGGATAAGGAAACCATCGACAGTCTCATTGCCGAACACAATGTAGACCCTGCACGCCGTATCCTTCAGCGTCGTCTGGCAGAGGAAGTTACTCGTATGGTTCACTCTCAGGAAGACCTCGATATGGCCATTGCTGCCTCAAACATCCTCTTCGGAAAAGCTACGAAGGAAAACCTTCTCGAGCTTGACGAGCAGACATTCAACGATGTTTTCAAGGACGTGCCTCACTACGAAGTGTCTAAGGAACTTATCGGTCAGCCGGCAGTAGAGTTGTTCAATCAGGAAGGTATGCAGATTTTCCCAAGCAAGAGCGAGATGCGCAAGCTCGTAAAGGGCGGTGGCGTGTCGCTCAACAAGGAGAAGCTCGCTGCTTTCGATCAGGTAATCACATCCGAAGACCTCATCGCCGGCAAGTATCTTCTCGTTCAGAAGGGCAAGAAGAACTACTTCCTCGTTACCGTGAAGTAAAGAAAACGGTTCATAACCTGACATTCAAGGAGTCGGCTTTCTGCAATAAGGAAAGCCGGCTTCTTGCTTTTGCAGCGTATGGGTTTCGCAATAGGGAGTGATGAAAACGCAGCGTATGCAAACTAACATTTTGCTAAAATATACATTAAAAATTTGGTAAAACACCCAAAAAGCACTATCTTTGCAGCGCAATTGTCCTATGGTGTAATGGTAGCACTACAGTTTTTGGTTCTGTCAGTGGTGGTTCGAGTCCGCCTGGGACAACAGAAATAGGGAATAAGCCGTTTGGTTTGTTCCCTGTTTTGTTTTATTCCTGTTCCTCTTTTCCGATAAAAATATATCAAAGTAAAGTTATGGCAGCATAATATCTGTCTGGTAAGTTCTCAATAAAAGTGGAATGAATTTAGGTAGTTTCGCAAATATATAATGTCTTTTAAACTATTGAAAATCATTGGATAAATTTATGTATTCCTATTCTTCGCAAAAATGGAAACCCACTTTTTATCCATTGGTTTTCAACTACTTACAAAACATCACTATACTTGAAAAGGAAGTCGTTTGAAGTTTGGGAAAGTATGCCTAATCTGAATTGCAATGCGCTCAAAATTAATATTTCTCTCATAATTTCCTCATTATTGTTTTCAGCAAAAAGTCAGGAAATCGTTCGGGAAATTCAGGTCATTTGATAAACGCTGAAGCCTCCTTTGCACCTTTGCAAAGGAGGCTTCAGCAGTTTATATACATTTCTTCCTCGGATAGCTTTCGTTTGCCCGACAGCCATAAGACCGGAGCTTGAAAGGCTTGAGGATGTGGGTTTCCTACAATGTGTACAATACTTGAATCACAGTCTGGCCTACGGCCTGAAGCGTATTCCTGTCGATGTGCTCCATCGTGTCGTTAATGGTGTGCCAAGTCGGGCCGAATGAAGAACCTCCGTAGCCCGGATAATAAGGAATGATATCAATAGTCTTGATCTTTGCA
Organism: Prevotella sp. HUN102; assembly: GCF_000688375.1. NCBI lineage: Bacteria > Pseudomonadati > Bacteroidota > Bacteroidia > Bacteroidales > Prevotellaceae > Prevotella > Prevotella sp. HUN102. The sequence continues at coordinate 453,866 of NZ_JIAF01000004.1, forward strand.
TTCTCATTCAGGGGATAGTGGTCGTCGGTTACCATTCCTCCTTCCTGATCTGGGAAATAGCTTCCGTATCCGGCAGCCTTAGATGCAGCCCAAACCCTGTCCACAATATCGGGTGCATATCTGTTGGAAAGCCCCTCCTTATAAAAGTTTGCGCCTTCGCCACCCACCATATCGAGAAGAATGCCGAACTCGGGATTGAAGCCGGCAGGCAGATTCTTCGAGAAATAGGCAGAGCCCAACGCCCAACTGTCGCCCGAATCCTGAACATTGGTTTCCCAAGTAGGTACACCCCAGTCCTCGGCATCGAAGCAAACAAAATCAACACCGATGTTCAGCGTAGAGTCTGCTTGTAAAAGGCGTGCAATCTCAATCATCACAGCCACGCCCGACGCACCGTCGTTGGCTGCCATTACGGGTTTCTTGTGGTTAGCGGAGTCCGGATCATTGTCTGCCCACGGACGACTGTCCCAGTGTGCACAGAGCATTATGCGACGCTGAGCCGACGGATTGGTGCTCGCAATAATGTTTGTAGACTTCAGTATTGTGCCGTCGTAGCCTTTCAGGTCGGCTTTCTGCGTCTGCACTTCGCAGCCATATTGCTTGAACTTGCCGATAATCCATTCCCCACACTTCTCGTGTGCGTCGGAATTCATCGTGCGTGGCCCAAATTCGCACTGCGCAGCCGTATAGGCATAGGCTGAATCGGGGTTGAACTTAGGTCCTACGGGTTCTGCCTCGGTGGTTGTTTCCGTTGCAGTTGTATTATTCTTCTGCCCATTGCAGCCGGATGCAAAAACCGTCAGCGCGATGAGTGCTGTAAGATTTAAAAGAAATTTTGCTTTCATATTGTGTTTGTTTGCTTTCATTGAAAGGACTGTGGAGGACAAGGCTCAGACCATTGCGTGCCTTTTTACTTTTTTCTGGCAGCCGCCTGTACCTGCGCCATCACGCGCAACCAGTTTCCTCCCCATATTTTCTCGATGTCCCGTTCATTGTACTTGCGACGGAGGAGATGCAGCGTGAAGTTGATCATCTCGCTCGCATCTGCCATTCCTCGCACAGTACCGTCTCCGTCGAAATCAGTTCCCACGCCAACGTGGTCGATTCCCATCACATTGATGGCGTGTTCGAGATGCGAAAGGGCATCGATGATAGTGGCTTCGCGTCCCTTTGCAAGGAATCCCTGATAGAGCGTAATGTGGGCTACGCCACCTTTCTTCGCCAATGCGCGCATCTGATCGTCGGTAAGATTGCGGGGAACATCGCAGAGTGCCTTGCTGTTGGAATGACTGCACACAATCGGTTGTGAGCTGATTTCGAGCGCATCATAGAAACTCTTCTCCCCTCCGTGGCTCAAGTCCACCATAATGCCGTTACGGTTCATCTCCTGAATCACTTCGATGCCGAACTTGCTGACACCTCCGTGCAGACTGCTTCCGCGAGCAGAGTCGCAAATATCATTGTCGCCGTTGTGGCAAAGCGTGATATAGGTAACGCCACGCTGCGCAAAATGCTTCACGTTTTCCAGTCGGTGCTCGAGCGCAAGGCCGTTCTCGATGGCAAACATTATGCTTCGGCGACCCTTCCGCTTGTCTTCGTAGAGGTCGTTGGGCGTGCGCGCGATGCTGAGATAGCGGCTGTTGTCTCTGACAATCTGTTCAATCTTGTCGAAAATAAGATTGGTGTAGCTCGCCGGCGTAAGATTGTCGAGCACTTCGGCGAGTTCGGGATTGAATTTCTTCAATCCTTCCACGTCGATTTTAGAAGAGAAGGATTCGCCGATACGGGGCTGGGGCAGATAGGCAGCCATCGTTACGGCGTCCTGACGGCCTTCTGCCATCTTGTGGAGGTCGTAAAGGATGCGCGAATCACGCTTGCCGAAATCCACACCTTGCGGGAAAAACATCGGAGTGTCGCAATGCGTGTCGAGCGTGAGTATGCGCTGGTGCAGCTTCTTGGCAATGCTGAAATTGCCTGCCTGCACCACGAGCCACCTGAAGAGCTTCTGTCCCTCTTCCTCCATCCATTCGGGATGCCACTGCACACCCATTATCGGCTTGTATTCGGAGCTTTCCATCGCCTCGATAACTCCATCGGGAGCAGTAGCCGTAACGCGGAAATGCCTGCCCGGTTCGCTTACTGCCTGATGATGGAAGGAGTTTACGTAGATTTTTTCAGCCTTATAGATATTCCTCAGAATGGAATTTGGCACGATGCTGACGCTGTGCGTAGGCTCATTGAAGGGTGCATCCTGCGAATGCTTAATGGATGCTGCGTGAAAAGAGGTAACGCTCTTCGCCTTGGAGAGTTTCTTCTCGATGGTTTCTTCCACCTTGATATATTCCTCCTGATAGATATCCTGCTGCACCTTCCCCTTCAAAGCCATTGCCAGCGTCTGCATACCGCGGCAGATACCGAGCATAGGAATCTGCCGATTGAACGCCAGTTGCGTGATGAGCAGCTCGGGAAGGTCGCGCTTTGAATTGATGCCGTGCAGATTCTTCAGCGGCTCTTCGCCGGCCCAAAGCGGATTGAAGTCGGCTCCACCTGTAAGAATGAGTCCGTCCAAGTGTTCGAGCGTATTGACAATAACGTCTTTGTCTGCCACCGGTGGAATAAGCACGGGCGTTCCACCGGCAGCCACCACCTGCTTGTAGTAAACTTCGCGCAGCGTAGCGTCCTGTTCGGAGAAGTTCGTCGTGATACCGATAACCGGCTGTCGGTTGCCTTCGGGATAGGTCGCATAGATTTCGTTCAGATGCGACTGTAAATCGTATGTCATTTTCTATTGTTTTTGAGCAGACTTGCCAACTCATCCACTCTCCATCGCCGGTTATTTCTCCACGTTTGAAACGATAGGAATCTCACGCTTTATGCTCTGTTCGAGCGAAATGAGCGTCTCCGTGGACACCACTCCGGGAATAGTTTGCAGTTTGTTGTTGAGCAGGTCGTAGAGTTGTTCGTTATCCTTTGCATATAGCTTCACGAGCATCGTGTAAGGACCTGTTGTGAAATGGCATTCGATTATTTCGGGTATGATGTTCAGTTTCTCCACCACGTCCTTGTACATAGAGCCTCGCTCGAGGTTCAAGCCAACGTAGGTGCAAGTGGTATAACCCAGACTCTTGGGATTAACGTCGAAGCCGCTGCCTGTGATTACGCCGTTTTCGATGAGATGCTGCACGCGCTGATGAATGGCGGCGCGCGATACGCCACACTCGGCAGCAACATCCTTGAAAGGAATACGGGCGTTCTGCGACAGAATACCAAGTATCTTCTTGTCTAATTTATCTATCTTATCCATTTATAATTAGGTTTTGTCTTGCTTAGAGGCAAGTTAGTTATTTGTTTACAATGTGAAAGCAAAATTAGGCATTATAAATGAAATAAGCAACTATTGGGCATAAAAAAAGTGTCCATTGGGTGCATTTTGTTTAAAAATTGCTCTACGGCATTGTTTTCTATGCCCGGAAGCGATTCAGTTTTGTAAAATTCGTTTACCAAAAAACGCACATTTTTTTTCTTCAATTTAGAAATCACAGGCGCATAATTGGACGATTGGCACGCAGTTTTCGGAGCTTTTCGGTGCAAGTGTGCGAAGCGTGAAATGCAGGTGTGCGAAGATTGCATTGCGTTTCTGCGAAGATTGCAAATCGCTTTTCGCAGCAATGCAAGAGAAATCTGCGACAAGCAGCACGAAGAAAAGGTTGTTATTTCGGATTAATTGTCCTATTCGGGAATCAACTCGCTGTTCTTTTATGCACATATATCAGCAAAATAAGTATATCCTGCTGATATATAAACATTTATACTTGCACAAGAATTACGGCCGTATTTGAAAAATAAAAATATTCTTTCCGAAATAATCGAATTATGGAGAGCCTTTTGTAAATATTATTCAGACAAAAAGGCTGCCGCCGAGGGAATAAGTGGGCAAGGAGACAAGCCAACAGGGAGACAAGGGAACAGGGGAAATGCCCCCTGAAACCTACTTTGCCTCGAGCTTGTCGTTTACCATTCTGTACATATACTGATGAATAATCGCCTTGATTTCCTTTTCCATCTGCGCCTGTTCAGGCACTTTGTCCACAAGATTATGCTCCATCAGCAGGTCGGAGAGCTTGTAGATGCCCGTAACCTTGGTGCCGTCGAACTGCAATGTGTAGCCGTTCTTGGTGTATTGATAGACGCCGTTGATGTAGTTGAGGGCGTAAGTGTCCTGTGCCTGTGTGCGAAGCAGGTCGCAACCGAAGGAGAGATACGGCTTGTCGTAGCCGAGGATGCCCATTACCGTGGGGAGAATGTCTATCTGCTGTGCGATGCCCTTGCGCATTCCGGGCTGTATCTGCCCCGAAGGATCATAGATAATGAAGGGTGCCGAAAACTCTCCTATGTCGGTTTTGTACTGCTGGTGGCTGCTCTGGTTCGTATGGTCGCTCACAAGGAAGAACACTGTGTTCTTGAACCACGGCTGCTTTGCCGCCGATTCAAAGAACTTTCCGATTGCCATATCCGTGTACTGGATGCATTTATGAATAGGAAGGCTGCCGCCTTTGTAAGTATCCTTGTACTGTTCGGGCACAACAAAGGGATGATGGCTCGACACCGTGAAGACGGCTGTCATAAAAGGCTGCTTCATTTCGCCCATCTTCGTGCAGTAGTATTGCAGGAAAGGCTCGTCCCAGATGCCCCAGTTGCCGTCGAAATCCTTGTCGCCTCCGAAACGCTTGTCGGCACTGTAATCCTGTCTGCCGTAATAATCTCGGAAACCTATCTTGTTGGCGAAAGCCAGAAACCCCATCGAGCCTCGGTTGGCACCGTGGAAAAAGGCCGTCTGATAGCCCCATCGGGCGAGATAGCCGGGTATTCCCGTGTATTCGTTCATCGACGACGGCGTGAGCACAAAAGGCTCTATGAACATCGGAATACTGGAAAGCACGGACGGCATACCGTCTATACTCTTGTGTCCGTTGGCATAGGAATATTCAAATACGCAGCTCTTCGCGATGAGCTTGTCCACGTTGGGCGTATAGCCTTTGTATTTTCCTCCTTCCAACTGCCTGTTGAACGCACCGATGTATTCGCGTCCGAAGCTCTCGACGATGAGGATTACTATGTTCTTCTTGTTGGGGACAGAGCCTGCCAAGGGCTGTTTTATAGGATTGAAAACTTTTGCCGATTCTTCTATTGACGAATAGTAATCGGGCACTTTGAACACGCTCTTTCCGATGGTTCGCATCAGGGCAAAGGGAGTGTTGAGTACGAGGGCGCACTCCACGGGTCGGTTTACGTATTCATTGGCATTGTTGATAGTGATCGGACGCACGCCACTCTGCAATCCACCACGTGCTCCGCCCACGCAGAAGACTACTGCGAGTGCCAAGGCTGCGAAGTTGATGCCGGCAAACTGCCACCGACGGCGTGCGGTATTGAAGTCGAAGAGCGTTGTCTTAGGCATCTTGTAGAGCTTATACATCGCCCACGTGAGGACAATGAAGAGAAGAACGAGATACCAATGGTTCAGAAATTCGGTTCCGATGATGCCTGCAATGTTGTTTTCATTGCCAAATTCACGGAAAACGCTCGTCGTGGTGCGTCGCAAAGTGAAGGGGAAATAAACCGAATCGGCGAGATTCAAGGCGAGGCAAAGGCTGTTTGCCACAACGAAAATCCATCGGCAAACCTTATGATACGCCTTTGTTTCCTTCATCCATAACGGCAGGAGCATCAGGAGAATGTAAAGCGCATTGCTGTAAACGATGGCTGTGGTGTCGAACTTCAGTCCTCCACCGAACATCCGCAGCAGATGTGCGAACGAAAGTCCCTCCGAAAAGGCACTGTAATTCTCAAACAGATAGGCCAGTCGGGCGATAAAATAAACAAAATAAGCCAGTATCAGATTGATAATCAATGCTGATACTGGCTTCAGTGATACGTTGAAAATATTCTTTCTATCAGAAAATCTCATCATTTTCATAGGTCTTTTCGTGAATATTAATTTAGCAAACAAGACTATATTTCCTGCATATCGTGCAGCTTCTTGTAGTAACCGTCCATCTGCATCAGTTCTTCGTGCGTGCCGCGCTCGACAATCCGTCCTTCGTGCAGCACGCAGATTTCATCAGAGTTCTTGATGGTGGAAAGCCTGTGAGCCACGGCGATGGTCGTCCGCGTCTTCATCAGCTTGTAAAGAGCGTCCTGTACGAGGCGTTCGCTCTCCGTATCCAGTGCAGACGTAGCCTCATCGAGTATGAGTATCGGAGGATTCTTCAGAATGGCACGGGCAATGCTCACGCGCTGTCGCTGTCCGCCCGACAAACGGCCGCCCCGGTCGCCGATATTCGTGTCGTAACCCTTCTCGTTCTGCATTATGAACTCGTGCGCATTGGCTATTCTTGCAGCCTCTTCAATGGCTTTGTCGTCGGCATTCACGCCAAACGTGATGTTGTTTTTGAAAGTATCGTTGAACAGAATAGCCTCCTGATTCACGTTTCCTATCAACTGCCGCAAATCGTGTACGCCCAAATCCTTCACGTTGATGCCGTCAATGAGCACTTCTCCCTCTTGAACGTCGTAGTAACGTGGGATAAGATCGAGCAAAGTAGACTTTCCGCTGCCGCTCTGTCCCACCAAAGCGATGGTCTTTCCTTTGGGAATTACGAGGTTGATGTCACGCAAAACCCAATGTTTTACCGTTTCTCCGCTCTCATTCTTGTCTTCCGTGTAGGCAAAACTTACGTTGCGGAATTCTATTTTGTGCTCGAATACGCTGACAGGATGAGGCGTTTCAGGGTCCTTTATCTCAATCTCGGCCTTCAATATCTTGTCCACACGCTCCATCGAAGCCATACCTTTCGGGATATTGTAGCCTGCTTTTGAAAACTCCTTCAGAGGATTAAGGATGCTGTAAAGGATTACGAGATAGTAAATAAACGTAGGTCCGCTGATAACGGGGTATTCTCCCAACACCAAAGTGCCTCCAAACCACAACACAACGATAATCATCAGCGTTCCGAGAAACTCACTCATAGGATGAGCGAGCTGCTGACGGATGTTCACTTTCATTATATCGTTTCGGTAAGCCGTGTTCACTTTATCGAAACGCTCCTTCATTTTGCCTTCCGCACAAAAGGCTTTGATGATGCGAAGTCCGCCCAATGTCTCCTCAACCTGACTCATTGTGTCGCTCCACAGAGCCTGCGCCGTAACACTGTTCTGCTTCAGTTTGCGCCCGACCTTGCCCATAAACCATCCGAAGAACGGCACGAAGATGAGCGTGAAGAGCGTGAGCTGCCAAGAAACCAACAGCAAAGTAACGAAATAGAACAGGATAAGTATCGGGTTCTTGAACAGCATATCCAAGGAAGCCATAATGGAATTGTCGATTTCCTGCACGTCGCCGCTCATTCGTGCGATGATGTCTCCCTTGCGCTCTTCGCTGAAGAAACCCAGAGAAAGCTTTGTAATCTTCTGATAAAGCTGATTGCGTATGTCGCGCACAACGCCTGTACGGATAGGGATAACCGAAGCCGAGGAAAGGAAATAGGCTCCGGTCTTGAGGAAGGTCATAAATGCCAGAGCCAGACCGATAATCAACAGCGTGTTGGTTGGGCCCCAGTCGGTAATGATTATCTGCGTGTAGTAATCGGCATTATTTGACAATACTTCCTTCAACGAGCCTTCACTCCACGACATTGCGTGCGTTGCGCTTGACCCAGAATCCACTTTGAAGAGAATCTGAAGCATCGGAATGAGCGTCATAAAAGAAAAGATGTTCAACAACGCCGACAGAATGTTGAAGACTACCGCCATAACAAGATACTTCTTGTAAGGCGGAACAAATCTGCGCAATACTTGGATAAATTCCTTCATTCTGTTATCGGTTGTCCCAGTTCACTATTCCAAATGTCCGATTTCAGTAAAATTCCACTGACAAAGCACGATATTGACTGGATATATATGTTGCAAATATAAGTAATTAATACTGAAACTGCAAAGAGTTTTCCAGTTTTTTATACTCATCCTGAGTCGGATCCGGCTCTATTTTACAGGCTGCAAGGGAACGAGCTGACGAGTTTACGAGCATATTACTCCGTAAATCCTGAACTATATCACTTCCTCGCCTATCAATGTGGCCGAGCTTGAACCCGTGATTCTCACACGCACGGTCTCGCCGATATGATGCTTGCCGCGCGGAATGATGACGGCCTTGTTCTGTTCGGTGCGTCCCATCAGCTGTTCACGGCTGCGTTTGCTGAAGCGTTCAAGGAGAATGTCGAACTCCTTTCCCTCATCCTTCCTGTTCTGTTCGGCTGAAATCTCGGTCTGCAACTTGATTAATTCGTTCAGACGACGGATTTTCTCTTCCTCGGAAACATTGTCGGGCAGATGCTTCGCCGCATAAGTGCCCGGACGCTCCGAATACTTGAACATAAAGGCAGAGTCGAACCCACACTCACGAACCAATGAAAGCGTCATTTCCTGATCTTCCAAGGTTTCATCGTGATAGCCCACGAAGATGTCAGTGGTCAGTCCGCAGTTCGGAATAATCCTACGGATGGCAGCCACTTTCTCGAGATAATCCTCACGGGTGTACTTCCTGTTCATCAGCTTCAGTACCTTGTTGCTGCCGCTCTGTGCGGGGAAATGGATATGATTGCAGAGGTTCGGCTCCTCGGCTACTGCGTGGAGAATATCCTCCGTCATATCCTCGGGATTGGAAGTGGAGAAGCGCACACGCATATCGGGTACGCTCTGCGCCACCTTTCGGAGAAGTTCGGCAAACGAAGTTCCGTTTTCAGGACGCTTGCCGTTCGGCAGAAGTCCGTAGGAATTTACGTTCTGACCCAACAATGTAACTTCCTTAAAACCCTTGTCGTGCAAATCCTTTACCTCACGGAGAATGCTTTCAACGTCGCGCGAACGCTCACGGCCACGCGTGAACGGCACGATGCAGTAATGACAGAAGTTGTTGCAGCCGCGCATAATGCTCACGAATCCCGAAACACGGTTGCCGCCGATGCGCTGGGGCACTACATCGCGATAGGTTTCGGTGGTAGACAGGTCCACATCCATCGCATTGTGCCCGTTCTCGCAGCGTGCTATCATCTCGGGCAGATTGAGATACGAGTCCGGTCCACACACAAGATTGGCGTAATGATTGTCTATCAAATCCTTGCGAACACGCTCCGCCATACAGCCGAGCACGCCGAGAATGAGGTTTCTGCCCTTCTTTTTCTCGGCATAAAGCGTTTCAAGCCTGTTGTAAATCTTGTTTTCTGCATTCTCGCGGATAGAACAGGTGTTCAGGAAAATAGCGTCAGCCTCTTCCTCTTTCTCACACACTTCGTATCCTGCCATTCCCATAACGGAAGCAACCACTTCCGAGTCTGCCACGTTCATCTGGCAGCCGTATGTCTCTATAAAGAGTTTCTTCATCAATGTTTTATTTTATTTCAGTTGTCAAGGGGGTGGTTCAACAAGGGATGAGCTTCTTTCTCGGCTTCCGATACAGCCTTGTCGGAAATGCCACGGCTCGTCCTTCCCCATCACTTTTTACCCCTATCCGAAGTTGATGTGCAAAGGTAAGAATTTGTTTGCACACTCACAAATGTTTCTATAAAAAGCAGTTATCTATCCCTTCGGCTGAATTGGCATTGCCTGTGCGTTTTCTCCGTCGCCTGTTTTTCGCTCATTCGCTCCGTAGAATGGCTGTATCGACTCAACAGAAAAACCACTCCTCTTTTGCATTCATAACAGACACGATTTGCAGTTGTCCGAAGATTACAGAACAAGTATGCGACAAACATTTTCCGATAGTATTTCCGTCTGAAAATGTTTTACAAGATTCGACATATTTATCGAGCCTGTCTCGCGCTGTGCTTTCTATCCTTTTAATCTTAATTTCCCATTTGGAATAAATAAAAAACAACTGCCAGATAATTAAGCCTGACAGTTGCCAAATATTAAGTGATAAGAAAAAATATTCCAGTTTACCATCATTCATCGCACGGAAGCTCTTCACACCAGAAATGAAAGTGCAGCTACGAAAAGACTTCATAGCTGCACTTATTTATCTTATATGCTGCGTGCATAGATTGCCAGATATGGTATTACATTTCTCCTCCGCCATTGTAGGAGTCCATTCCGTAATCCTCTTCCTGATCATTGCCACGGTCGCGGTCTCTTTTCTTTTTCATATTGCCGAAGTTCCACGTGAGCGTGATGCGCACATGACGGCCTGAACGCCAGCTTTCCTGCTGCCGGGTAAAGGAATCGCTGCTTGTATAGGTCTTCCAGCGACGGCTGTTGAGCAGGTCACGACAGTTTACTGACAATACAAGCGTACGGTTAAGGAAACTCTTTCGGAGTCCGAGATCGATACTGCCGTTGGACTTTCGGTAGCCCTGCGTGATGGTCTGACGACTGCGGAAATTGCCCGTTGCCTGAACGGAAATGTCGTAAGGAAGCATCAGGCTCGCCTGAACACGTGCATTCCAAGTGAAATTGCTGTTGCCTGCGCCGGTAATGGTCTGTCCGTCTATATCGAAACTGAAGCCGTCGAGCTTGTAATAATAGAAATTGGCCGATGAACTGAGGTCGAGAATACGAAAGAGCTTGTTCTTTGCCGTGAGCTCAAGACCTGTCGATGTGCTCTTTGCCACGTTGAAATTAGTCTGGTACATCAATCCATCAGCCGAACTGCGATACGTAATGCGCTCCATCACGTCGGAAGTTGGGCGATAGTATGCCGATACGAGCAGCGAATGCTGCGTCCACGTGCGGAGATAATTCAGAGAGAACGAGTTGCTGTACTCCGGAGTAAGCTCGGGATTACCGTATGAAATAACCGTTGCGTCGCTCGTGTTACGGAAAGAATTGAGCTGACCACCCCAAGGACGGCGCAGACGGCGCGTATAGTTGAGCTGCAACTGGTCGTTGTCGGTAAGCTGATAGCTCATAAACACGCTCGGGAAGAGCTGAAAATAGTCTTTCTTGAACGGTTTGCCGCGCAGCGTTGCGTCTCGTTCCTGTGCCCAAGAGTAGCTCTCGGTGTTCACTTTCCAGTATTCTCCGCGCAAACCTGCCATCAAACCGAACTTGCCGGCGTTGTAAGTGGCTGTGGTATAGAATGCGTGGATATTGTTTTTATAGATAAATCTGTTGTAATAGTCCTTGTCTTCCACGAGATTCGTGCCATACCAGCTGGTGTTATCAACGAAACTCTCCTGAGGTGTATTCTCCTTTGAGAAGTTTCCTTGGTAGCCTGCCTGCAATTTAAAGGCATTGGTAATCTGGTTTTCGTAATCAAGTTTCAGTTCCATCGAACGGCTGTTCACGCGCATCGGTCGGAACTGATACGATGCTGAAGGAGTTGAGGAATAAACAGGCTCGCCGTTCGCATCGAAATAAGCCGTAGAGTCCTGATAAATGTCTTCGTGGTTAGGCTTCCAACGGTCGTAACTGGCGTTGAAGTCAATGAAATGCTTGTCGCTGAAGTTATGACGGTAGCCCAAGTCTGCGTGCATCATCCGCATTTCTCCTCCACCCATCGTGTGGCGGTACATCACGCGCGAGTCGAACGGCGCACCGATGCTTCCATAATGATAAGGTGTGTTGTTGTCCGTATTGCGCTTACCGAGCATAAACATACCACCGAGAGTAATGTCGTCCTTGTCGGTAGCGTGCAAAGTAAGCCCGGCACGGGTGAAGAGATTGTTTCCCTGACTTCTGTTCACCGATTCATAATTCTGATAAGTGTTTGAGTTTGTATAGGTCTGACGGCTCCACGCACCACCCTCGTTCTTACGATGGCGATATCCTACATTCACGTACGCATCGATAAGAGAGCTGTTATAATTCACATTGACCGATGAATTGGCACCACCCCGTGTGTCGGCACCTGCCTGAACGCTGCCGTAATAACCTGCTTTCCGGTTTTTCTTCAGCACGATATTGATGATACCGGCCGATCCTTCTGCCGAGAACTTGGCGGAAGGATTGTCGATTACCTCGATTTTCTCGATGCTTTCGGCAGGCAACTGTTGCAGAATTTCGGCACGGTTGTCGCTCGTTAGCCCGGAAGCCTTGCCGTTTATCCATACTTCCACGCTTGTGTTGCCGCGCAGAGACACCTGTCCGTCGTTATCAACCTCCACACTCGGGATGTTTTCCAACACGTCCGATGCTGCCCCGCCTGCGTTTGCAATCTGCTGATCCACGTTGAACGTCTTTCTGTCCACCTCGAGTTTCATTTCCGACCTCTGTGCCGTAACCACCACTTCGTCCAAAGCCTTGGTGTCTTCGGTCATATAAAGCGCGATGAAATTATGGTCGGGTTTGGAAGCGGAGACCGTGAATTTCCTCTCCAAATCCTTATATCCGAGGAACGTCGCAGTGAGCGTATAAGCACCATTGGGCAGACCATCGACGATGAAATTGCCCTCCATATCCGATATGGAACCCTTGTAAATCTTTGTGTCGCCCTCTTTCCGGACCACCACATTGATAAATTCCAAACCCATATTGGTTTTCTTGTCCAATACTCTTCCTTTAACTGAACCTTGTGCGAATGCTATCACCGTATTTAATACGATAAACAGCGATAATGAAATTAGCCTATACATAACTGAGTTTAAGACAACGGGAGACGAAAAAAGTTTAACGGTAAAATGAAAAAATACGATTCTCTGTCAGCAGATAGATATTTTTTAACTATCTTTGCAATCAGAATTCACGCCATAGAACGATTTCAACCCTGCAAACACGCTTTTCATTCCCGATGAAGCACTGGTTTGTATTTATGGAAACAGGCATTCTGCGTGGTATGAACAACGCTCTGATAGTTTAATGGATAAAACGTAGGTTTCCTAAACCTTTGATCCGGGTTCGATTCCCGGTCGGAGCACAAAGCAAAAATCTCTCCCACACACTTCCATTATACAAGGGGAGAGATGAGAAAACTTTGTCTATAACTTACTACTATGCTTGGAGCAATCATCGGGGACATTGCAGGCTCACGCTTTGAATTTAGAGCTGCACCACAGAAAGATTTTGAATTATTCACAGACCAGTGTTCATACACCGACGATACGATTTGTACCGTCGCCATTGCTGATGCCGTATTGAACCACCGCGACTATCAGGAGGCATTACTGGACTGGTGCCGGCGTTATCCTGACCCTATGGGCGGTTACGGCAACTGTTTCTACGACTGGATACATTCGCGGAATCCTCAGCCGATGAACTCATTCGGCAACGGCTCGGCTATGCGTGTGAGTCCCATCGGATGGCTGTTTACGGATTGGCAGGACGTTATCGGGGAGGCAAAGAAGAGTGCCGAAGTGAGCCACAACCACCCCGAAGGCATCAAGGGAGCGCAATGCACGGCAGAGGTTATCTGCTGGTTGCGGTATATGCGCTATACGAAACCCGACATTGAAAGGAAAGTGGAAAAGTTCTATGGCTACGAACTTCCTCCGATGAAGGACATTCTGAAGATAGGCGCACAAGGACACTTCGACGGAACCTGTCAGGAAACCGTCCCGATGGCGTTGCGCTGCTTTATGGATGCCAACGACTTCGAGGAAACCATCCGTATGGCCGTGCTCTGCGACGGCGACACCGACACCAAGGCGTGCATTGCCGGCTCGATTGCCGAGGCTTATTATGAGATTCCCGAATGGATGATTGAAAAGGCATTCAGCTATCTTCCCGACGATATGCTCGCCATTCTGGAGCAGTTCTACGATGCCATACGGGTAGATATAAACAAATAAAAGTGCGATATTCCGAAACAATATCGCCACTCACGCAACCTTCATTTCAGACTGATAGAAAAGCATTTTGCAAACGACCGAAAAACGCAGCGCAATCTTCGCAAGAATGCGCTGCGTTTTTGCGAAGAATGGAACGCAATCTTCGCAAGATTGGAAATCAACTTTTCACACATTGATTTTCAGACACTTACAATCTTGAAAGATTTAAACCTATCGCACATTCAGAATCATAGTCTGATGAAAGACACCAACACGTACAACTCATCTTCATCAGCACTTCACTAATGCAATTCCAACCTTCATCTATCAATCGTTTTAGAGCAAAATTGTTTACTGCCATAATGCCTTTATCCTCTATACTTTGGAAAAAGAATTTCATAAAATTGAAAAAATATTTTATTTTTGTGTCACAAAATCTTTCTAATCACGTATTAAGGGTGTAACGTACAAAAAAGAAATGACTGCCGACGAATTTACAAACGAAGTAAAACGCATACGCCAACAGTTGAAAGGCATTGCCGAAAGATACCTCGGCAATGCCGAGGAGGCTGAAGACGTGGTGCAAGACGTGCTACTGAAACTCTGGCAGATACGCGGTGAACTTCGGTTTCCGCTCTACGGCTTTGCATCGGCTTTTGTGCGTAACCGCAGCATCGACGCATTGCGAAAGCGAAAACCGACCACCGACCTCGACGAAAGGCTCGCTGATGCTGACGAAACCACGGACGACAGACTGGAAAAGGTAATGAAAATCGTGCGGACATTCCCCACAATGCAACAGATGGTAATAGAACTCCGACACGTTCAGGGAATGGAAATGAAGGAGATTGCCGACATCACGGGAACGAGCGAGGCAGCCGTCAGACAGACGCTCAGCAGGGCGCGTCAGGCTATTCGCCGGCGATTCCTCGAAACTCAGCAAGGAAGCAAAGTTGAATAATTTCACGAAAAGGAGAATACGATAATGGATAAAACAAACGAAATAAGACAACTGGTGGAACGGTTTATGGATGGAGAAACATCCATAAAGGAGGAGGAAACGCTCTATGCCTACTTTGCTTCCGACGAAGTGAGCGACGAACTCAAGCCGTTGCGCCCGATGTTTGCCGGTTTTGAAGCAATGAAAACCGACGTTCCGGCAGAAGCGGAACTGCAAACACGACCACAGTCTGCAAGAAAAAGGGCAAAGATGGTGCTGTTCCGATATGCAGCCACGGCTGCGGCAGTTGCCATTATCATTATCGGAGGTATCACTTACATCTATAACCAGGAGAATATTTGCGAAGCATATATCTACAACCGGCACACAACAAACCAAGAGGTGGTGATGCAGGAGGTGATGACAACGATGCAGGAAATCGGGAATGAGAGCGAAGACCACGTAAAGCAACTGCACGACATCTTTTCCGAAACAGAATGAACAAGCAAGAAACATTTATATAAACTTAAAATATAAGTTATGTTACAGCGATTGACTATCATACTCGCACTGACGCTCTGCTGCTGCAACCTGAAAGCACAGCAGGGACTCCACATCAACGAGGTTTTTCTCGGCCGAATAGTGCCCCAGAAGCAGATGGTGGAGGTAAAAGTGAAAGGAAAGGCAGTGAGCAAGTATCGCCTGTCCTACTATCACAGCGTGCGTTTCGGTGCCGATAAGCCACAGATCGACACCATCGAAGGGCTTATCAATAAGGATATGGCGGGCAGCGAACAGGTGTCGAGGAGCAAATCAACCCTCATTTTCAGTCTTCCCAAAGCTGGAAAGAACAACCGTTATCTCTGTTATCTGAAGAAAAAAGTGGGATATTCAGCCATCATTACCCTTGTCTATATGGAAGGACAAGTGGAAAGCATAGCCGAATTGAGGAAATTAATCAAATAAAAATACATTTCATATTATGAAAGCATTACTGTTCTTTATGGCTTTGAGCCTCGGTATGACTGCCAAAGCCAACAAAACGCTGAGCAACGACACCATCGTGGTGGAGCATCCTGACAAGGTTACAATCATCAGTTCCGATTCTCTGCAAAGCATTCTGATAGAGGGAACGCAGAAAAACCCCAACTATCGCTATGAAAGCAGACTGGAACTGGTAGACAGCAACTACGTAAGCACGTCGTCGATGAACGCCGATACGTGGGAATTATCGTTCAATCCGTTCAAGAAAAAAGAGTCCAAAACGAAGAATCAAGTGTCCAGTTGGTTCGCATTCGGCTTTTCAGACGCACTCGGAACCCCTGAGAATGTAGACATAAAGCCTTTCAAGTCGTGGGAATTATGGGTGGTTTTAGCCGATGCGGAAATACATCCTTGGAACAATCATCACGCCTTTTCTGCCGGAATAGGACTTGACTGGCGCAATTTCCGTATGGTGGACGACTACCGTTTCATTGCCAAAGACAATCAAATCGTGGTTGATAAATATCCCGATGGTGTGCGCCCTAAGTTCTCACGCATCAAGGTTTTCAGCCTCAACGTGCCTCTGCGCTATCAGTATCAGGGAAAGAAGTTCGGCTTTTCAGTCGGTCCCGTGGTGAATTTCAACACTTACAGCAGCGTGAAAACACGTTATGCGCTTGACGGGAAAGACATCAAGGAGATACACAAGAATGCCAAAGTAAACCCAATTACCATTGATTTTATGGGCACGCTCCACGTGGCTGGCTTCGACCTTTACTTCAAGTACAGTCCCTGCAATATGCTGAAGTCCGACTATGCGCCGAAGTTCCAGACGCTTTCGTTCGGCTTTATACTCTAAACGGTTGGGTTCGGGGCTGCCCCGAACCCACACTTGAAAGGCAGAAAGCTGACAAATGGATAAGAATACAGCCCCATAAATACAGCCAAATAACAGAAATGGCAAAAAAGCAGCGTGGAAGCGTTTGATGTTGAATCATCAGATACTTCCACGCATTCTTTATATAAACCTAAATAGAACAGTATTTCTTTCTATCAGCAGTTACCCTTATTGGTCATAATGCTGAGCACCATATCGTCGGTAGCACACATTGCATCCTTTCCGAGGCTCGTAAGGTTGCGGATAGAGCGGTCTACGTCCTGATCGATAATGCCTTCGGCTTCCGTTACGTGGCGGCCTTCCATAGAAAGCATTGCCGAAAGCACGGCAGTAGACACTCCCGAGGAAATCTTCAACGAACAACTGGGCTTCGCACCGTCGCAGATCATACCCGTAAGATTGGCAATCATATTCTTTACGGCGTAGCAGATGTTGTTGAAATTGCCCCCCATCAGATAGGTTATACCACAACTGGAGCCCGTGCTTGCCACGATGCAGCCGCAAAGTGCCGACAAAGCTCCGAGACTCTGCTTGATATAGATGGCCGTGAGATGGCTCAAAGTGAGCGCACGGATGAGCTCTTCGGGCGTATTTTCGTTTTCCTTGGCAAACACCACCACCGGATTCGTGGCACAGATACCCTGATTTCCCGAACCGCTGTTGCTCATCACGGGCACCATTGCGCCGCCCATACGTGCATCGCAAGCCGATGCCGTCTTGGAAATGATGTGCGAATAGATGCTGTCGCCGAAGATACCGCGGCTCAAAGGACGGTCCATCGTCTTGCCCAAGCAATGTCCGTAGTTGCCTTTCAGTGCTTCTGCGGCCGCTTTCATATTGTATCGTTTGGCTTCGAGAATGAAACGTATCTCATCGACGGGCGTCTCGGTGGCAAAATCCCACACCATACGCAGGTTCAGCTCGATGTCTTTCTTCACTTCCTCCGTAGCCGACGATGTATCCGTCTGCGCATCGAGGAGCACGTTTCCGTTTTCCTCTTCATAAATAAAGTTTGTATGCGTGTGCGAAATGACGGCTTTCGCTGTTTTGCCGCCTGCCTCGCAGATGATTTCAATGTAGAGTTTCTCGGTTATTCCCTCCTTCAGCTTGATGTCGATGTGATTTTCCTCCACATATTTCTTGCCCTCCTCGAGCGTTTCAGGCGTAAGATCCTTGATAACTTCGAGCTGATAGCTCGACTTTCCGATGAGTGCGCCGAGCGAGATGGCGATAGGGAGTCCTATCATTCCCGTTCCCGGAATGCCCACGCCCATTGCATTCTTCAGAATATTGGCTGAAAGATTTGCCTGTATCTTTTCAGGCTTCTGTCCCAGCAGTTCCGTTGCACGCGCGGTACAGAGTGCCACGGCCATAGGTTCGGTACATCCAACGGCAGGAACCACCTGACGGTGAATCAAGTCAATGATTTGTTCGCGTATGTTTTTCTCAAGCATAGTGTATAAATTGTCAGTTACGGTGCAAATGTAGTGAAAATTTGGGAAACGCAAGGGCAAAATGCGAAAAAAGATGGAAAACTATTGCACAACGCCTTTGCCAAGGAGGCATTGCGGATTAGGCTTTCAGATTCTGTATTTTCATCTTCCTGTCCACCGAATAGGTCTTGCTGTTGGCATCCACATACTCAAAAAGCAGCAGCGACTTGTCGAGCAGTAGTGCCCGCAATGGATTAGTCTTGTAGCCGCCTTCGGTATAGAGCAGTTCGGCCAACATTCCCAGACGGTCTATCCGTTCTTCAGGTTTCCATTGTTCGTAGGAATATTCGATGAGTTCCTCCACCGACATATTGCGCAACAGTTCGTAGTCGCCCACGTATTGCCGGTAAAGATCCTTCATAGCATCGTCGCGCTTGTCTTCCTTCTTTTCGAGAAAGCGTGATATTGCCGCCATAAACTCTTCCAGTATTCTCAGGAAATAATCTTGCTGCACCATTGCACTCCTTATTATATAAGGTGCAAAAATAAGGAAAAAGAACGAGATAAAGCCATATTTCAAGCATAAATTCTCAATCGGCAGCCTTCATTCGAGCAGCATCGCAGCCTCATCCTCCCATTATTCGCCCGAAGAGGAGAAACGATTCTGCCGTCAATTCGCCCCTTGCGACGCCTCATCGCATAGCCTTCCATTCAGCGCAAACTCCGAAATCTGTAATAAATAATTACGCTAAAAAGCACATTATTTTTCTTCAATCCAGAGATTTTCAAGCCTTGCCCGGACGCTTAAAAGCGATTTTTCGGACGTTCGGAATGCAAGAAAGCGAAGACTGCAATGTATTCTTGCGAAGAACGTCTGCCGATTGTCGCAAGAATGCAAGGCGAATATTCGAGGAATGGAGGGGAAAATAAGGTCGTCTGTTCCGTTTTATTGTCCCATTTGCGAACTCATTGCAAATATTTCATTGCACAGATATGCTATTTAGCGAGTAGATTCCTTGATATACAAACGATTACGATTGCACGCTCAAAACTCGCGTATTTGAAAACGAAAAATATTTTGTTGAAAATAAACGAATTATGGAGACTGTTTTGTAAATAATATTCGCATTCTGGCATTATCCCATTCGCACATTCCTGTCGTATAAATCTCTATCCCGAAATCCATAAAAAGGCTTCTGCGCCATCAACATAATCTGCAAGGGCTTCATTTGCTGGTAAATAATATCAATTATAATGCGTATCTGCAAATAAAAGTTAAATTATTGCGATTTATTATACGTTTATTTGGTTTATAAAATAAACTACTTTACCTTTGCATCGTAAAGACAAATGAAGTCTTTTTAATTTTAAGTATAAAGTTTATAAAATAAACCAGTCTACCTGATATAAGTTCTATAAAAAGAAAGGACGAACATCGGGACGGACACAAAAAAAAGAAAACTATGGAAAAGAAAGAACAGGAAATGACTGCTGCGCGCAGTCTTGAAATCATCAGCAAGAGTCTGGAGGCCAATCGTAGGGAAATGAGCCGGCAGATGGGTACGCCAATGCTGGTC
This sequence comes from Prevotella sp. HUN102, assembly GCF_000688375.1. NCBI lineage: Bacteria > Pseudomonadati > Bacteroidota > Bacteroidia > Bacteroidales > Prevotellaceae > Prevotella > Prevotella sp. HUN102. The sequence goes on from NZ_JIAF01000004.1 coordinate 473,455, forward strand.
TGGGGAGTGCTGGTTATGGTAACGGCATTGGTAATCGGGCATCTGTGGATTCATAACGGAGGACCTGTATGGAATCTGCTTTGGGCACCGATGACAGTTATCGGCTTCGTTTTGGAGCATTACGCAAAGAAGAGAATCGGACAGAAAGGCGTCCAGAGTTTTATCTCCCGTATGGTAGGGGCAACTTGGTTGAGCTTCTGTTTCTTTGCACTTGGAATGTGGGGCTGTATTGCATTGGTTGGAAATCTCGGCACACCAGTCCATTATTATTTGCCATTTACAGGCTTTCTCGCACTCCTTATGGGGTTTGCCTCCTGTATAACAGGTTTCATCGTCAAGAAAAATATATTGATTTGCTCTGGATTTATCGTCGGATTTGGTGGACTGATTGCTGATTTCTACATTGACAATGGTTATGAATTGCTGATTATCGCTGCTGCCGCACTGATAGGATTGGTGTTGCCGGGCTTGTATTTCAATCGGCAGAGCAAAGAATGCGCGAAGGAGGAAGCCTATGTTTAAGCCGCTCGACCCACTACTGCACAGCGAACTCCGGTTGGCGATAATGGCTTTGCTCAGCAATGTGGAAGAAGCTGACTTCATCTACATCAAGGAACAGACCAACGCAACGGCCGGAAACCTGAGCGTGCAGATAGAAAAATTGCAGAAAGCAGGCTACATAAAGGTGGAAAAGGGATTCGTGGGTAAGAAGACCCGTACCACTTGCAGCATTCTTCCCAACGGAACGGCAGCTATGATGGCCTACGTGGAGGCGTTGAAGACTTATCTCCCAAAGTAGTTCTCCACAACATACAAAAGCTCCCCACTTTGCATCTGCAAAATGGGGAGCTTTCCTTTTATGCTTCATTGCTGATTGTCTGCACGTATTCGTGCAATCGCTGATAGAACGGGTGCCTTGTCAATGTTGCGGCATTGCCGAGTATGATGAGCTTCATTCGGGAACGGGTAATGGCAACGTTCATACGCCGGAGGTCTTTCAGGAATCCTATCTGGCCGTCTTCGTTGGCACGCACCATAGAAATGAGAATCACGTCTCGCTCCTGTCCCTGAAATCCGTCCACCGTATTCACGCTGATCAGATGACGGTAGGGTTTGAAGAACTCCCGTTTCCTGATCAGGCGTCGGAGAAACTGCACCTGTGCACGGTAGGGAGAAATCACGCCTACGTCTATCTGCTCGTCGAGAATGCGCCGTTTGCCTATCTTCGTGAAGTAATCCTGAAGCGTTTGCAGCGTGAGTTCGGCTTCGCCTATGTTGATTCGTCCGAAACTCTCGCCCACGAACTGCTCCAGAAAGGCCTTGTCGGCATTTGCCTTTTCAGGAGAAGGAGCTGCCGGAGAAGAGGACTCCTCTATGTCTTTGCGTTCGGAGGTGTCAATCCACATTATCGGATGGTCGTAGTCGAGAATGCCGCGGTACTTGATTTGCGGCGCACTCTCCACCATCCCACCGTAGAACCAGTCGGAGGAGAAGCGCATTATCTGTTCGTTCATCCTGTACTGCACCTTGAGCAGCGTTACCACTTCGGGCTTGTTCTCCACGATTCGCTCCATCAGCGTCTTGCCCAGACCTGCCCGCAGGGATGCAATGCTCTTCACTGTTGGCGGAAGCTGACAATGGTCGCCGGCAAGAATCACGCGCGATGCCCGACGGATGGGAATCCAGCAGGCTGCCTCCAAGGCCTGTGCAGCCTCGTCTATGAATAATGTGCCGAACTTCTGCCCTTCCATTATCCGGCTGTTGGCACCCACCAATGTGGAAGCCACCACACGGGCTTCGCCGAAGAGTTCGCTGTTGATGCGTATTTCCAGTTCCGTGGCGCGGCTCTTGAGCCTTTCCAGCTTCTGATGGTAATTCTCCGAGCCACGTTTCCGGTTCGTTCTCAACTGTCTGATGGCCTTGCGCAGCGACCACAGCTCGGAATATTCGGGATGTGCCTCGAATTTCCGCTCATAAGTGAATCCCAGCATTTTGTCATTGACACGCGTCGGATTCCCGATTCGCAGCACGTTGATGCCCCTATCCACGAGTTTCTCGCATATCCAGTCCACGGCCATATTGCTCTGGGCGCACACGAGCACCTGACTTTCGCGCATCAGCGTTTCGTTGATAGCCTCGACGAGCGTGGTAGTCTTTCCCGTTCCCGGAGGTCCGTGTACAACGGCCACGTCCTTAGCCCACAACACTTCGTTCACAGCCTGTTCCTGCGTGGGGTTCAGCCAAGGAAAGCGTGTGGGAGCGAAGGAGAATTTCTCTGCTTTTTGTTGCGAATAAAACAGATCTCGGAGCAAGGCGAGCCGTCCGTGCTTTGCGGCGATGGTTCTGTCGAGTGCATCAAACATCATCTGATACGACGTTTCGTCGAACGAGAGCTGGCAGCCCACTTCGTCCGCCGCATTCTGAAGGTCGATCACAGGCGCGCTGTCGGGCACGCTCACTACCATTCTCTCTCCATCGACATAGGAAACGATGCCCGTGAAATTGAAATAACGTATTCCCGACAGCTTCGCCGTCTGTCTTTCATCGCCCTTCCTTGCCGTGAAGAAAGCCACCGGACGACCAAATTCAAAGCCGTGCTCAATGTCGAGGTCCTGCGTTCTGAACACTTCCACCACACGCTGATTGAGCGAATTGTAATAACTCTTGCCCACCCGCAATGGAAACCACGCATCGCCCCGCTTCACTTTCCGCTGAATGCCCGTTGCTTCGGTCTGTTTCCGGAAAGTTTCCTTCTCTGCATAATATTCCATCTGCAAGAGCAGCTTCTGCCTTTGCAGTGCCTGTATCGGTGATTCTTGTTGCATAACGGCTGCAAAGATAACAATTCTTTCCCTTTCTTCAAGTCTGTATCGGGGCTTACTTTTGAGAAAACGCCTGTCGCACGTAATGCTTTCTGCTGATAACCCAAGGTTCAAAGGATTGCCAAACAGCAAGGGAAAGAATGCTTCTCCTTGGTTTCCATTCTCCGATTCAGCACCTTTACAATAGTTTCACTCTAGTGAGAAAGTTTTTTCACTGTAGTGAAAAAACTTTTTCATTGCAGTGAAAAAATTTTCTCACTGCAATAAAACTATTACTGATTCAGTATAAACGCAATTGTAAATCCTGATAAACCTTAATTGAGAATAAGGTATCAGGATGTCAGATAAGATACAAAGATTTGATTGCTAAAAGAAAAGGAACGTTCTGCTGCCTTTTCGCTTCTGTTCCAAAGCGTCTTCCATCTGCTTGAAGGCTGCCTTGAAGAAGAAGTTTATCAGATATTCGTCCGTACCTTCGGTGCGCTTCGCCCGCAGCGCATCAATGTATTCCCCTCGGTCTTCCTTACAGATAATCAATTCGGGAAGTCCGAAATTTAAGAGAATATAGTTGGAAAGCAAACGCCCTGTTCGTCCATTGCCATCCCTGAAAGGGTGCAGATATTCGTAAAAGCCGTGGAAACGAGCTGCGATAATCATCGGATGAATTTCCTTCGCCTGCATTGCTCTCGAAGTTGATTCCATCAGTCGCGGCACTTGGGCAATCAAAGTCTTGTGTTCACCGAAAACCGTATCGCCGGCTGCCATATCCACGGTTGTAAATGCTCCGGGAACGGCTCCCGGAACTTTGTAAGGCAATGTATGAAGAGTTACCAAACGATTCACGGTCTTCAGCAGTTCGACATCAAACGGATGGGAAAGATTCGCGTGCAACCATTCGTATGCAGCAAAATGTTCGGCCATTTCCTGACATTCCAACAAGGATTTCCCGACAGGATGATAGCCCAGCCCTTCTTCAAACAAAGCTCTGGTATCGTCTACTGAAAACGAAGAGCCTTCAATACCACAGCTATGACAAGAGAACATAATCTCGGAATACGTCCGAAACTCCTGTTCTCCCATTGGACGGCTGATTTGTTCCCTGTAATCAACAGCCAACTGGTCGTATTTCTTAATCGCGTTTGCAAACATAGTGCAAATATAACACCTTTCAACTGAACAACAAGTATTTAAAGATATTTTGACAGAATAAAATAATAAATATTATCTTTGCACGTATGAAAATCACTCTTGAACAACTGGCTGTGGGATATAAGGGCTATGCGCCCGTGGTTTCGGACATCAATGTGGAAATCCGGAGCGGGGAACTTACGTGCCTGATCGGCTCAAACGGCATAGGAAAGTCCACGCTGCTGAAGACGCTGACGGGCTTTCTGCCAAAATTGGGCGGACGACTGCTGCTCGACGGAAGAGACATTGACTCGCTTTCGCAGCGTGAACGTGCGAAACTCATCAGCATTGTGCTGACAAACAAGACCGATGTGCAGAATCTCACGGTGTCGGAAGTGGTGGGAATGGGGCGAACTCCCTATACCGGCTTCTGGGGAAAGCTGCATTTGGAAGACCAAATGATAGTGAACGAAGCCATACAAATGGTGGGAATAGAGAAACTGAAGGACAGAATGATTCAGACGCTGTCGGACGGTGAGCGGCAGAAAGTGATGATTGCCAAGGCTCTGGCACAGCAAACACCGGTAATTCTGCTCGACGAGCCGACTGCTTTTCTCGATTTTCCATCGAAAGTGGAGATGCTTCAACTGCTGCATCGGCTGGCAAAGAACACCAACAAAGTGATATTCCTTTCCACGCACGACCTCGAACTGGCATTGCGAATTGCCGATTGTCTGGTGGAACTGAACAAAGAAGGACTGAAAGTGGTGGAGGCTGCGAAGGTGCAGCACGATATCAACGGACTGTTGGAATAGAAATTATATTCCCCTTTCAGCCCAATCGCCTCTGTCCAGACTGCGATAGCCTATTGCTTCGGCTATGTGGTGCGCCTGAATACGGTCGGAACATTCGAGATCGGCAATGGTTCGCGCCACCTTTAATATACGGTTGTAGGCTCGGGCAGAGAGTTTCAGCCGCTCCATAGCCGAACGGAGGAGACTGAGCGAACTTTCATCGGGTTCGGCAAACTGGTGTATCATCCGTTCAGACATCTGCGCATTGCAATGCACGTTGGGATAGTCTTTGAAACGCTGCGTCTGAATGGCGCGCGCCTTGATTACTCTTTCACGGATAACGGCACTCGATTCGCCCGGAGACGCCTTTGAAATATCAGAGAACGGCAACGGCGCAATCTCGCACTGGAGATCTATTCGGTCGAGCAAAGGGCCGGAAATCTTGGAGAGATAACGCTGAATCTGTCCCGGCGTACACACGCAATGATGCGTCGGGTCGCCGTAATATCCGCAAGGACACGGATTCATACTGGCAACGAACATAAAGTTGCAAGGATAGGATATGGTATATTTGGCTCGGGAAATCGTGATGATACGGTCTTCCAACGGCTGACGCAATACCTCTAAGGTGTGTTTGGAAAATTCCGTAAGTTCGTCGCAATACAGAACGCCGTGATGCGCAAGGGTTATTTCGCCCGGCATAGGGTTCATTCCTCCACCGACGAGTGCCACTTCGGAGATGGTGTGATGAGGACTTCGGAACGGACGCTGCGTAATAAGCCCGGTATTGTTCTTTATTTTTCCGGCAATGGAATGTATCTGCGTGGTTTCAAGGCTCTCGGCAAGGTTCAACGGTGGGAGAATGGAGGGCAGACGCTTCGCCATCATACTCTTTCCACTTCCCGGCGGTCCTACCATTATAACATTATGTGAGCCTGCCGCTGCCACTTCCAACGCTCGCTTTACGTTCTCCTGACCTCGTACATCGGCAAAATCGAGGTCGCTTACGTACTGATTCTCGTAAAATTCCCTGCGTGTGTCCACAAAACAAGGTTCCATCCGATGCTCATCGTTGAGGAAACCAATCACTTCCGAGATATTGTTCATCCCGTAAACATTCAGCGTATCCACGACGGCAGCCTCGTGCTCGTTGGCTTTCGGCACAATAAGTCCCTTGAATTTCTTGGCTCTTGCCTTGATGGCTATCGGCAAAGCACCCTTGATGGGTTGCAATGTACCGTCCAGACTCAACTCGCCCACAATCATATACTCGCTCAAATGGTCGGCAAGTATCTTCTCATTGGCTGCCAATATGGCAATGGCCAACGGCAAATCGAAGCTGGAACCTTCCTTCCGCAAGCCGGCAGGAGAGAGATTGCAGGTAATGTCTGCGACAGGAAACTTGTAACCGGTGTTCAGGAGTGCGGCTGCAATACGGTCGTGGCTTTCCTTTACAGCGGCGTCAGCAAGCCCCGTAAGATGAAACAATACTCCTCTTGTGATACTAACTTCCACCGTAACGGGCGTTACCTCCATTCCGTTCACGGCAGCACAGTATGTTTTTACCAGCATAGTCAATTAAGGTTGTACGCCCTCTGTCTGAACGTGCTTGCATTCACACGCCGTTCTGCAATCTTTCCGTTCTTGACAACGATATTATCGGGCACGGTGTTCAGACCGAGCGTCTTGATTAGCTTACTTTCCATCATCTGACCGTCGCAGATGTTCGGGAAAGATATATTGTCTCGTTTGATAACGTCGCGCGCTTCTCTGGTCGTAGCATCCAGACAGATGCCGATTACGGCAGCCTGACCTTGCTGTGCCATCTCGTTCAGCGTGCGCTGAATGTCCATACTCTCATAGCTCCACGAAGCCCACACGTTTATAATTACCGTTCCATCCTTCAATTCGGCTCCGGTAATGGTCTTTCCGTTCAAATCTTTTGCCGAAAAGTTGGGAAGCGACGTGCCCACATTGGCACTCTTCAAGCCCTTCAGTTGCAGTTTCAGCCGTGCCAGCGTGCCGTTCTTGGGCTGCTCCTTCGCCATAAGATTTACCAGTTCGGCTGCCTTCTTGTAGTCAGCACCTTCTGTTTGTATGAGATATTTCTCCGTAAGATAAACGCTTACGGCAGACTCGGGATGGTCTTTCACAAACTGTATGGCGTATTTCAACTCCTCCGGCGGCGAAACCGATGCCACCTGCTTTCGGAATTTCGTCATCAGTTCGTTGTCGTCGGTGCCTTCCACCTCCATTTCTTTCAAGTGAGAAGCGTCTGCTTTCACTTCCACAGCCTCGCCCGGTTCAGTAAAGATGGGCTGAGTGGAATAGTTTGGGAACACTATGACAAGTGTAGCGTTGTGCTGACTGGGGATCTCGTAAGTGAAACGACCACCCTGAATCTTGATGGTGTCCATTCCTTCTATTGCCCCGTCGGGACTATACACATAAAGTTCGCCTTGATTTATGTGCAGTAAACGTCCTTCCATCTTGAAGTGTCCGCTGCGGAAACCACAAGAAACTAATAGCAGGGATAGAAGAAAAACATATACTATTTGCTTCATTGTGAATAAGATTTAAGAATTGATTCTAAGAAAAACTTAGAGTTTACTGAAAGTGCCGCGAGCGGGACTCGAACCCGCACAGCCATTACTGGCCAAGGGATTTTAAGTCCCTCGTGTCTACCAATTCCACCATTGCGGCAAACCGTTGCAAAGGTAATTCAAAATATCGGAAATCACAAGAGTTTTGTAAGTTTTATTCTTTCATCGCCGATAAAAACAGCATTATGGCGATGAACAGGTTGCGCTGTCTATTGGCTGAATCAAAGCATACGCTGCATTCATTCAGCCAATAGTTTCGGAATACTGAACTCCACGGCAAGGCTTCCACCTTTCAATTCCTTATAGAAGAAGGACGGTTTTCAGATACTTTATTCATTATGTCTGCTGATGGAATGCCACGACCACCTTGCACTCACTGCAATGGTTCAGGTACAGCGTTCCTTCCGTATTGTCTTCCAATAGAGACTCCCAAGGTATGGAACCCATCAGTTTCATCTTCTTTCCACAATCAGGACATTTCTCATATTGGGAATCCTGTATCCAATTAGCCTGTCCTCCAAGATGCGGCATTTCGTCGCATCCACACACATAGTACGTTGGTTTCGGCTGCAAGGACAGCGTCAGATGCTTCTTCTGTATAGCCTGTACCGAATCGGAACTTATGTAATTCTCATCTCCAAAGGAATCTACGATTTCAAAACTCCCTGCTCCATTGCCTTGATAACGAATGACTGTCTTCTCGCTCAGCCCCGCACAGTTTATACAAATAGGAAGTTTAATTTTCCCCTCAATGTCCAAGAACGACAATCTTGAATCGTCGCCGTCAATTTCCAAAATATTCACCAAGTCGCATCCACAGATTTCGCATTTTCCTTCGATGGGTACGCCCACCTTTACTGCGTCGTCTTACCTGTCTGATGGAAGCAAAGGGTAGCATTCGTCGTGAATAAGGCTATACCGTTCGCCCTTCTTGTCAAACGACCAACCACCCATTTCTGCATATACAGAAGGAGAGACACAGAGTTTCCGTTGCCATCCTTTAGGTTCTTTCTCGAATCGGTAAAAGGCTTCCCTTACCTTTTCGCTGCCGCAAACAGCCAGACAACATAGAATCGGGTTTGCCTCCGGGCATTCGTCTTGCTCAAGCATCTGTATCATTGCTTCCTGCACTTGCTCGGAGGCATCACGATATAGAGTAGGAGGCCAAAAGAATTTCTTTTCAAAAGCAGCATCGGCAATGCGTCGGGTGTTGATGTTGTGATAGGCCAACAAATCCAAGAAGTCTTCGTATTCCTGTTCAAAATCACCTACTTTCTCTATATTCTGAATGATATTCTGAATGCAGGCCTCAACCTCAACTTCGCTCATAGCCTCTCGTTGCTGCCGATTTTCCACAGCTTTACACTTCCAGCAAAGTCCCTCAAAGTATTTTTCTCTCCCACATTTGGGACAAGGTATTGTTTTTCGTTCCATAGATTCTGTTTTAATTCTATTTTTCTATTTGTATTGCAATAGTTTGAGTTTGCAGACAAAGATAATACTAAAAAACAAATTTTATATTATTTGTCGGCAGAAAATTATGATTTATACAGCACTTCGAGCAAATATCCCTAAATAGAGCTATGCCTTAATTCTCCTTTCCACCGTCAAAGTAGAAGCATTGAAAAGCTGCAAAGAGTGCAATTTTCGTAAAATATTTTCAGGTGGAAATACCATCGGAAAATGTTTGTCGTATACTTGCACGGCAATCTTCGCATAAATGTCGTGTAAACGTGCGAAGATTACTAAGCATTCTTCGCAAGAATGGAAATGAAGTTCTTACACATTGATTATCAAATATTTAACTGTATGGATTCTGAAAACTGAAGATTGTGCCTTATTGCAAAGACGAAAAGCACGCAGAGGAAAGGACAGTGAAGACTGTCGGTAAGCCTTTTCGGGCTGTTGCTGACAGCCATTAAGAAAACGTAAGGAAAACCATTGCCCGGAAGATATGCTTCTACCCCACGAGTGGGATATGAAGATACCCCACTCGTGGGGTATCGCAACACCTCACTCGTGGGGTAGGAAAGCACAGTTCTGAAATTTATGTTTTATCTGATAGTCCTCATCGGTCGAGCTTCCACGTAACGCCGTCCTTGATATTCTTAAACTAATCTTCTGTAATCCACTTCTACGAGATTGTTTGTGTTATCATAGAAAGGCGTGAATCTGTAAACTTACCGTTAAAACCATTCAACAGAAACGGGAAATCATTTTATTCCAACTTGAAATTAATTGGTAATGTATACTGCACAGGCACGGGATGCCCGTCATTGTTGCCCGGAATCCAAGCAGGCATAGAGCGGACGACACGGAGAGCCTCCTCGTCCAGTCCCTTGGATACAGACCTTGTTATTTCTATATCACTCAAAGAGCCGTCTCTATTGACAATAAATGAGACGAGAACACGCCCTTCATTTCTTGCTTTTTCCTCCTCTTTGGGATAGATGATGTGCTCGCAAAGGTATTCCAACAAGGCTTTCTGGCCTCCCGGGAATTCCGGCATTTGGTCTGGGACTGTGTAGAATTCCGCTGTTGTATCGCAGCGTTCGGGCACCGCTATGTCGGACGAAGCGTCTTGATCATCCCAGTCAATGTCTGTGATGACGAAATGCCCATTGCGCTTCTCCAATTTTAATAGATACATATAATCAATATCTGTTGTATGTTCCATTGTTACTCCGAATTTATACCAGCCTTCCCTATCATCAGGCGTTATGGTATAATTATCTGGTGTTTGTGTGGTCTCATCCCAAAGATAATCCATACAATCTCTAAAGTACATTCTACCTACTTTCGTATACCAGATCTTTTTATCAATAAATGTCTCGAGATACTTTCTATATGCTGGTGCATCAAGATCTATTGTATGATAGAGAGACATATAAGAAAGACAAAAAGCTTTAAGAAAACGAAGTCCATCCTGCTCTTTTCCCTTCATCTTGATTATACGCTTATAGAACATAGAATCAGAAACTGCGCCATCCCAACTATACGGAATGGCATAGCCGATCTTGCGTTGCCCATCCCTGTCGGTAACCATCCTTACAGGAATATTTATATACTCCTTTTGAGAAGAATCATACAAGCGGACCCTGTACCATTCTTTTCCGAGAGACTGAACCTTAATCCCACGGGATGATAGAGCTCCAATATTGTCTATCGGAAGTAAAGGAAGATAATCAGCACCATTATAAACCGAAAGTTTATCAATAAGGGTTTGAGTTAAGTATTTATGTTCTCGCTCCTCTCTTTCTTCCCAGTCGGAAGTATCTTCTATCAGAAGTTTATAATAGGCTTTGATAATCTCAATATCCTTTGCCGTATCGACGGCTATTGCTTCCTGTGCTTTGGGAATAGAGATGCTGTCCGTATCATTCTTTGTTGATACGGCAGTAGTTTTATTGCCCAAAAACAACCACAGAAGCAAGCCGCCGCCAATGAGACCGGCCAACAGGCTGCAGAGAATAAGCTTTTTAGTTGGTGTCATATCGGTCAGGTTTAAGTTATGTTGCTGTTTGAACGAGGAACCGTAGGGACGGAGATATCATCTGTCCGAAGTTTTTCGGAGGCGAGACGAGAATGCCTGTTCCTACGGTTTGGAATAAAGTTGGGTTATCCTTATCGGTCGAGCTTCCACGTAACGCCGTCCTTGGTGTCTTTCACTTGGAAGCCGGCATCGGCAAGTGCGTCGCGGATCTGGTCGCTCACAGCCCAGTTCTTTTCGGCCTTTGCCTTGGCACGGAGGTCGAGAACCATATCGACAACCTTTCCGTAGGCCTCCTCTCGGGCGTCGTTGTTGCCCCCGCGCTCGTTCATCAGGCCGAGGATGTCGAATGCGAAGAGGTGCATTGCGTCGTGGAGTTCCTTCAGGTTGGCGGCGGAAATCTGCGCTTTGTGGTCGATGAGAAGGTTGATGACGTGGCAGGCCTCGAAAAGCGAAGAGATAACGGCAGGCGTCATCAGGTCGTCGTTCATCGCATCGTAGCACTTCTGACGGAAGGCGGCAACGAACCGGCCTGTTTCTGCATCCGATTCGGACGACGGCTGAATGCGGCTGAGGTCGTCGATACCGTTCATCAGTCGCTCATAGCCCTTCTGCGCAGCCTGCAACGCCTCGTTGGAGAAGTCCACGGTGCCGCGGTAGTGGGCTGAGAGAATGAAGAAACGGATGGTCATCGGGCTGTATGCCTGATCAAGCGTTTCCTGATTGCCCGTGAAGAACTGCTCGAGGGTGATGAAGTTGTTGAGCGATTTTCCCATCTTCTGTCCGTTGATGGTGATCATATTGTTGTGCATCCAGTATTTCACCATCTCGTCGCCCTGCGATGCCACGGCCTGTGCTATCTCGCACTCGTGGTGAGGGAACACCAGATCCATTCCGCCGCCGTGGATATCGAAGTGGCTGCCGAGATACTTCCGTCCCATAGCCGTACACTCGCAGTGCCATCCCGGGAATCCGTCGCTCCAAGGAGACGGCCAGCGCATAATGTGCTCGGGCATTGCACGCTTCCAGAGCGCGAAGTCTGCCTGACTCTTCTTCTCGCTGACGCCGGCAAGCTCGCGCGAATTGTCGATAGTGTCGGTAAGGTTGCGGCCTGAAAGCACGCCGTATCGGTGGTCCTTGTTGTACTTCTCCACGTCGAAATAGATGCTTCCGTTGCTCTCGTAGGCATAGCCGTTGGCGAGGATTTCCTTCACGAGTTCCTCCTGTTCGATGATATGTCCCGTTGCGTGCGGTTCAATCGAGGGGGGAAGCACGTTCAGCGCACGCATCGCGTCGTGATAACGGTTGGTGTAGTACTGCGCAATTTCCATCGGCTCGAGCTGTTCGAGCCGTGCTTTCTTTGCAATCTTGTCGTCCCCGTCGTCGGCATCGTGCTCCAGATGCCCCACGTCGGTTATGTTCCTGACGTAGCGCACCTTGTAGCCGATGTGCTGCAAGTAGCGGAAAAGAATGTCGAACGTGATAGATGGGCGGGCGTGCCCCAGATGCGGGTCGCCATATACGGTCGGACCGCAGACGTACATACCTACATTCGGTGCCGCAATCGGCTGAAAGCGTTCCTTCTGCCGATGCAGCGTGTTGTATATAACCAAGTTTTGCATAATCGTTTGAATTAAAAGTGATTGCAAAGTTACGGTAAAAAACTGAGAAAAAGGTATCGGAAACGGATAAACATATACATCCGTTCCATAATTACACAAAATAAATAAGGAGAAAGAAGGGCTTGTTTCCGACGGAAAATCGGACTCCAGGCTGCGAATATGATGAGAATACGAGGACGGACATCGGACAGTTGAAGAGAGCGTCTGCGTGTTTCGTGAAATTACCAACCGATGGTAAACAAATTACCAGCCGATGGTAAAGAGATTACCAAGCGATGGTAAATGGATTACCACGCCGTGGTAAACGGATTACCAGCCTGTGGTAATTTTACGCCTATACGATACAGGACACAGAAGCTCGCAACAATGCAGACTTTCCAACCCTATGCCATACGCTGACGGACAGGACTTTCAGTCTCAATCTATCGTGTTTTAAGGGAATTGTCTGCAACTTTCTTCATTATTACAAACATTATTCGTATTTTTGCAAAAAGCAGATATCTGCTAAAAAAATATTAAGAAAATCCTATGCAACAAATCATCCACCACTTGACAGATAACGATGCCTACACGTTCAGCTGCCAGTATTACGTATTGCAGACCTATCCCCGCGCAGAGGTTGAATACACATTCTTCGACCGTAACAAGACGATATATCCCGAAGGCTTTGCCGAACTCGTGAACGAGCAGTTGGGCTATATGCCCCGCGTGATCATCACGGAGGAGGAAATCGCCTTTATGAAGCGCAGAATGTACTATCTGCCCGAATGGTACTTCACGTTCCTTCGCGGCTATCGGTTCGACCCTCACGAAGTATCGGTAACGCAGGACGAGGAAGGCCATTTGAACATCTCCGTCCGTGGGAAATGGTATTCCACCATTATGTGGGAAATGCCCATCCTGAGCATCGTTTCCGAACTGATGCACAATCTCCGGGGCGAGATTGCCGCCTATAATCCGGAGCGCGAAAGGGAGCGTTGCGCCGAAAAGACGCGCGCCATACTATCCAACGGACTGATTCTGGGCGATATGGGCACGCGCCGCCGCCTGTCGTTCGACCATCAGAATATGGTCATCCGCACAATGAAGGAAGTCTATGAACAGGGTGGATACGAGGACGCTGACGGATTCCATCCTTGGACCGGTCGGTTCACGGGCACGAGCAACGTGTATCTCGCAATGAAGTACGACCTCATTGCCATCGGCACGATGAGCCATCAGATTATCGAGTTCGAGGAAAACATCAGCGGCATCTTTGAATGCAACTTCAACGTGATGAAGAAGTTCAGCGACGTGTACGACGGCGACAACGGAATCTACCTCTACGACTGCTTCGGCGACAAGGTTTTCTTCAGCAACCTGTCCAAGCGTATGGCTATGATGTTTACCGGTCTGCGCGTGGACAGCGGCGTGGAGGAAGAGCAGGTGGAGAAAATCATCGAGAAATACAAGAGTCTCGGCATCGACCCCACCACAAAGCAGGTGGTGTTCAGCAACGGACTCAACATCAACCGTGCGATAGAACTCCACAAATACGTGAACGGCCGTATGCAGGACAGCTACGGAATGGGCACATTCCTCACCTGCGACGTGGAGAATGCAAAGTCTATGAACATCGTAGTGAAGCTCACCCGTATGCGCATCACCGAGAAGCGCGAGTGGCACGACTGCGTGAAGCTCTCCTGTGATAAGGGAAAGACGCTCGGAAATCCCGAAAAATGCGCCTATCTCCTCAAGCAGATAGGATAATAACGCACAAAAACAACCAATCAGGGCTCGGAACTTTCCTTCGTTCCGAGCCCTGTTTCCGTTTTATATGTCCGAATCAGCGCAAAAAAGATACCGAGCAATCTTGGATTTGCTCGGTATCTTTCTTCTATTTACTCAACATCTTTTTGCTGCCCTTTCGCATTTCCCTCATTCTTCTGCACACACGAAAGAATATACTTGTAGCCTTCTTCGATTACTACATTCTTACGTATAAGCTCGATTCCCTCCCGATTCAGGCAGCATCTTACCGATAATCTGCCGTGCAACATACATTATAGGAATTGAAACCAGATAGCTTATGACGGTAAGACCGATGAATATCAAGATTGGATAACGGAGGGAATAAACCTCAGCTTTGAATAAATGATAGCAGAAAAATGAATGCGTCATCCACATTACCATCGAATGGTCGCCCAATTTCATCAGAACTTTTTCAATCCATAGGTTCAAAGGAATATGAATGAACAGATATATAAACACCAAAGCATAAATTGCTTCGAATGCCTGACTACCGAAAAAACATTTAAAAGTAAAGACTGTCAATAATAAAAAGAATGCTAATACTGGGTATTTATCAAAAGTCTTGCACCTTAATTTACCTGCTTCAGAAAGCCTGAAAAGCAAATTACCCAATACAAACGGGAACGCAAGTTCAATATAAACAATTATCATACTGAACAAACTCGATGTTATTATATGCGTTGCCACATATCTACTGATGATATATCCCCCTGCCAAATTCAAAAACAAGAAAAAAACGAATGAAATTATATTTCCTAACTTATCAACAACTTTAAAAATATATTTTGCTGATAAAGCCAATAAAGCATACGGCAACAAGAACCACGTCTCACTATTATAAGATGATTTCCAACTGATAATGTTCAAGACAGCCTCTTCTAATGTACCGGGATATTTTTCTGGTCTGACAAAGCAACCTATTCCTACAAATATAAGTAAAATCAACCAATAGTGAATGTAGAGTTTGGCAAGTCTATTCATCTGCCCTTTGAAATTCAAAGTCTTATACTTGTATGTATAGCTTAAGCCATACCCACTTAATATCAAGAAAAAATCCACAGGTCTACAGCCTCTTGATAAATAATAGACTATTGGTTTATCACCTATAAAAAATAAAGGCTGACAATATTTGCCCACATCTTCGCTCATAAACAGATGCAGAAATATCATCAGCAAAATAGCCACACCCTTGATAGTGTTACTTTCTTGCTTTGTCATTGCATTAAAACTTTTAATGCGGATGCAAAATATTCTTTGAAAAGTTAATGCCAAGTACCTAACAAGCCGAACGTGGACAAAGGGCTTCATCCACATTCAGAGGTACTTGGCGGAACCTATAATACAAGATGATGCACCAATGCCCACGCATAACGCAGGCATCTGCACATTCATTCTCTTGTATTACATTCATTCTACCGCCAAGTTTTCTGAATGTTCAAGAACAAATAGCAAACGCTAATTTCCAATAAAATTATCCATCAGTTTTCACTGGATGGAACAAGTGCTGCAAAGATAGCAAATAATAGAATAATATCAAAATAATGCAGTTCCCTATTTTAATAATGATACACACGCGTATCTTCAACAAAGAAGACACGTGTCTCGTCTGATAGTCTGCACGCTTCAAACAGAATACAGAAAAAGAAGAAAAAAATGGAGTAAGGCGAAAAGAAATTATAGTGAAAAGATAAGTCCAATATCAGTTCACTTATCCAATAATTCTATCAGATAACAGACTTTAGGATAGTAAAAAATAAATGGTCGGATTTCATTAATCTGAAATCCGACCATTCATTATATGTTAAACGGAAACTTCCGTTATGCGTTTTCTGCTGCCTCAGCTGCCTTTTCGGCTGCAATGCGGTTCTCAATCTTCTTACCCAAAACACGGTAGGCTACCGGCGAAGCGATGAAGATTGAAGAAAGTGTACCGAAGAACACACCGAGAATCATTGCGAATGCGAAGCTACGGATGCTGTCGCCACCGAGAATGAAGATGGCAAGCAACACAATCAATGTAGAGAATGATGTATTGACAGTACGTGCAAGCGTCTGATTGATGGAATCATTGAACAATGTCTGTGCGTCCATCTTCGGATGCAGGCGCATATTCTCACGGATACGGTCGAATACAACCACCTTATCGTTGATAGAGTAACCGATAACGGTAAGGATAGCACCAATGAAGGTCTGGTCGATTTCGAGCGAGAATCCAATCCATCCGTGGCAGGCTGAGTAGAATCCTATCACAATCAGGGCGTCGAGAGCCAACGCAACGATTGAACCGACAGAGAAACCGACGTTGCGGAAACGAGCCAAGATGTAGATAAAGATAAATACCAAAGCCAAGAGCACGCTGATGATAGCACCGTATGTGATATCCTTAGCTACTGAAGGACCTACCTTTGCAGAGCTGATGATGGAGCCACCGTCGTGAATGCCTGAATCGCGGAACGTCTTCAAGTCTGCCTGTGTGATGAGCTTAGCCTTCGACAATGCCTCGAAAAGCACTGTTTCTGCGTGATCGTCTTCAGCAGGGTCGTTAGACTCGATATTGTAGTTGGTGGAAACGCGGACAACGTCACCGTCAGCACCGATGGCAATAACGTTTGTACTTGCCACCTTGCCCTTGTTCTCACCTGAGGTATTAACGAATGCGCCGTTGAGCACCTTTCGTACATCCTCAACAGGAACTTTCTTCTCAAGTTTCACAACATAGTTGCGGCCACCGGTAAAGTCAATACTCTGGCTCAATCCTCTTACGAAGAAGCAAACGATGAAGAGAACGGCAGCAATGCCCCATATAACGAATGTCTTGCTTGAAAGACTCATAAACTTCACGTGAACGTTCTGCAAGAGGTTCTTGCTGAAACCTGTGTAGAACTTCAAGTCGAGCCACTTATCCTTGTTAAGACGGTTTTCGTAAACGATACGTGTCAGGAACACGGCTGTGAAGAATGAGATACAGATACCGATAATCCAAGTGATGGCGAAGCCACGGATAGGACCAGTACCGGTTGTATAAAGGATGATACCCGTGATGAGTGATGTCAGGTTAGAGTCGAGAATAGCCGAGAACGCATTGCTGTAACCTGCACGCAAAGCTTCCTTGATACCCTTTCCTGCACGCATTTCTTCCTTGATGCGCTCATAGATAAGCACGTTAGCATCCACAGCAGTACCGAGAGTAAGCACAATACCGGCAATACCGGGCAATGTAAGTGCAGACTGGAACGATGCAAGCACACCGAGTGTGAAGAACAAGTTGGCCAACAACGCAAAGTTAGCAAGCATACCCGGGATGAAGTTATACATCAGAACCATATAAACCATCAGAAGTACGAATGCAATGAGGAACGACATCAGACCCTGCTGGATTGACTGTGCTCCCAATGTAGGACCAACTACCTGTGCCTGTACGATTCTGGCAGGTGCTGGCATACGACCGGACTTCAATGTGTTTGCCAAATCCTTTGTATCCTCCACGGTAAACGAACCGGAGATTGAAGACTGACCACCGTCGATCTGCTGTTTGATACGGGGAGAGGTGTAAACAAGACCGTCGAGAACCACGGCTACTGCCTTACCAATGTTCGCTTTTGTGAGGTTTGACCATCTGCGGGCACCGTCAGAGTTCATCGACATACTTACTTCAGGACGTCCGAATTCGTCGAATTTGTCCTCAGCATTCGTAATCACGTCGCCTTCGAGCGCAGCACGGCCATCTGATGTGGTAACCTTCAGAGCGTGGAGTTCGTAGATATTCTTCTGCTTGAGACCATCTGCCGGCTTAGCACTCCAAAGGAGCTTCAGATCCATAGGGAGAACCTGCTTTGCCAATTCGCTGTAAATAATCTTGTTGATGTAAGCCGTGTCTCTAACGTTTGCATAACCAACGATGCTCAAAGCGTCGCCGGGAGTGAGTTGGAGTACTGCCAACAACGGATTCTTCTTCTTTGCTGCTTCCAACTGTGCAGAAGATGAAGCATCGCCATTGTTCAAAGCGAGCTTATTGTTAGCTACCGGATCAGCGGCAGGCTTCTTTTCAGCAACCTGTTTTGCAGAGTCGGCAACAGCATTTACCGTATCCTTTGGCTCAACCTTTGTATCGCCATTGGCAACACGCTGATCCAAATCGGCCAGATAAGGAGCAATTTCCTGACTGTTGTAGGTTTCCCAGAACTCAAGATTGGCAGAACCCTGCAACAACTTACGCACACGCTCAGGGTCGCTTACGCCCGGCATTTCCACCATCAAGCGACCTTCCTGACCTTCGAGCTTTTGAATGTTAGGCTGAGATACACCGAACTGGTTCACACGGTTCGTAACAACGTTGTATGAGTTGTCGATGGCAGCCGTTACTTCAGCACGAAGTGCAGCCTCAACTTCCGAGTCAGAGCTTTGCGTATTCACTTTACCCTTGAGCTGCTGTGTGGCAAAAATCTCCGCAAGACGGCGACCGGGAGCGTTCTTGTGGAACGCATCGATGAAGAGAGAGATGAAATCATCCTGACTCTTTGTCTCCAATTCCTTTGCTTCTGCCAAAGATTTCTGGTAAGCCGCATCTTTTTTGTGATCTGCAAGAACGTCTACCACGTCGGGAACAGAGATTTCAAGAATGACATTCATACCACCCTTAAGGTCAAGACCAAGACCAAGCTGCGTTTCCTTACACTTCTGATAAGAATAGCCGAACACAGGGTATGTAACAGAATCCTTGTAATCCTGCTGTGCAATAGGGTCTTTGATTTTTGCAATCTCACCGTCCCAGATGCTGGTCATAGCACTGAAAGACAGGTAGAAGATGCTTGCGAGCGTCAGCAAGACGGCAACACAAATAACTAATCCTTTGTTTTGCATTTTATTTTTTGTTTAATTATTGTTTCAGGTTTCCAATTTGAGAAGGCAAAAGCAGCTTATCTCTATTTTTTTCAACAGCCCTTCTTCGCACTTCCTCGTCTTTTTTTGTGATAATGTCCCGTGTACGAACCCGTTTTTTCAGCCAAGTCGTTAATTACAAGACACTATACAGACGTGCAAAGATAGATAAATTTTCACATTTTTGAAAATTTATAACGCTTTATTCTCCATTTTTTAAGGTTTTGGCTTGTATTTTAGCCAAGTATATATCGGATAGTGATCGGAAGTCTTTACTTTATCATCCACTTTAGCACCGTAAGGCTCAAAATCGTCGGAGCAGAAAATATGGTCTATCCGGAAGTACATTCCACTCTTGTGATACGAAATACCCGGTCCGTTTCCACTTTCTATGTAGCAGTCCGTCAGTTCGTTTTCCATCGTGCGGTGCACATAACTGATAGGATTGTCGTTGAAATCGCCGCAGAGAATTACCGGAAGTCGCTTTGCCTTACATTTACGAACAAATGCTGCCACGGCGTCGGCCTGTGGAGCACGTATAGCCGATGCCTCGCCGAGCTTTCTCAAGAGCCGGAACGACACATCCTTGGAATCCTTCCTCTCGAAAGGTTTCTTCACAATCTCCTTATACCCTTCCTTGTCTTCCTCGCTAAGATGATAGCTTTCAAAGTGATTATTGATTATTGCCATCTCCGTTCCGTTGTAATCCACAAAATATGCCATACTCATATTCCCTACCGACTCATACGATATTCTCTCTTTTCTCAGGATAGGGAAACGGCTCAGCAGTATCATATTCTGATTTCCGGGAGGCGGCATATTGACGATATCGACGTGAGGATAATGCGCCTTCAATTCATTATACACTTCATCGGCTCCCGCTTCGTAGGCACTCGACTCCTGCAAGCACACGATATCGGCCTTGCTCTTACAGATATATTCCACAATCGGGTTGGACTCGCCTTCCTGCAATCCCCACGGGGCAAACATTAATACATTAAACGACATTACCTTCAGCGCATTCTGAGGAGGGTCGGATGGATAATTGAAAGGTATGTACCTGCGCACGGGCGCGTAACAGACAAGCAATCCCAACACCGGCAACCAAACGGTTCGGATGCGGGCAAACGTCCAAAAGACAAGAAAACCAAGATTCACGGCAAGCAGCACAGGGAATCCCAGGCCTAAATTCGCCCACATCGGATGCTCAACAGGGTTAAGCCTATCAACGTTTCCAACGAGCCACATAGCCGCAATGGCGATGACATTGAGACCAACCGACATCCAATAAGCAGTAGTTTTTACTTTAGAAAACATAGTTCGTTACTGTCTGCTGCTGTCGAACAACTGCTGCTTCTCCTCCTTCGTCAAGCTGTCGTAGCCGCTCTTGCGTATTTTGTCGAGAATACGGTCTATCTGTTCCTGCTCTCTTTGCTTTCGGGCGTTGTAGTCCCAGTCGCTTTCAGGACGGCTCTGCTGGTTCGTGGCACTCGAGTTCCACTTCGTTCCTCCCTGTTGCGCATTGCTGTTGCGACGCGTGCGCTGCTCCCACGTATTGCGCATATTGTCGAAAAACTGCCTTCCGCCGCTTGTTCCGAATCCTCCACCCGAATAAGGATGCTTGCGCCAGTATCTTATGAGCAGGAATCCGAAGAGCATACCGCCCAAGTGAGCCAAATGCGCCACACCGTCGTTGCTCGTTCCAAATGCCGAGAACAATTCCATCGCTATCGAACCTACGATAATCCATTTTGCCTTTACGGGCACTGGTATCGGAATGATAAACATCCGTTCTTCAGGAAACATCATACCGAAGGCAAGCAACACGCCGTAAACTGCTCCTGACGCGCCAACCGTTGTCCATAGATTAAGATAATCGCTCATCGGCAATGATGTTCCGCCCATATTCACAGCATCGTACGCATTCAAGCCGTTGTAGAGATAGGAGCCATATTGTGCAAGCTCCTGACAGATACCCGCACCAATGCCACAGACGAGATAGAAAATGAGGAACTTCCTGTCGCCCCATACATTCTCAACCACCGTTCCGAACATCCAGAGCATAAACATATTCATCAGAAGGTGCATAAAACCTCCGTGCATAAACATATACGTGAAGAGCTGCCACACCTTGAAATCCTCAGCAAGGAAGAAGTGAAGCCCCAGCATATCATTCAAGTCAATCCCCATCCCTCCGAATATGAAGGTGGCAAGAAAAGCCCCGATGTTGATAATGAGAAGATTCTTTGTTACGATTGGTATGTTGCGCATAATTTCTTATTAATAGTTATCGAAAAACATTCTTTCAGCATTTCCGTCCCGACTGCCGAATCCTTGCTCTCAAAAGCTCCGTTCAAGCAGAAAACTCGGCATTTCAGGCACTTTCCGTGCATCGGTCTCCGAAAAGAGAATAAAATCCTTTATTGACTGCAAAAATACGAAAAAAACCTGTTATATTGCATAAAATGAGCACATAAGCCACATTTTTAAGAAAAAACTTCACTTTTCTTTTGCTTTTTGTTTGTTTTATAAAAGTAAACAACTATATTTGCAGCAGAGTTGGAAAAATAATTCAAAAATAATCAATAAATTGAGTAAATTATGAACAAATCAGAATTAATCGAAAAGATCGCAGCCGGCGCAGGTTTGAGCAAGGCTGACGCTAAGAAGGCATTGGATGCCACAACAGAAGCTATTAAGGAAGCACTTGCCGCTAACGACAAAGTTCAACTCGTAGGTTTCGGTACTTTCTCTGTCAATGAACGTCCTGCTCACGAAGGTATCAACCCATCTACAAAGCAGAAGATTAAGATTGCTGCAAAGAGGGTTGCTAAGTTCAAGGCTGGTGCTGAACTTGCTGACGCAGTAAACGCATAATTGTAATTTGATATTACAAGGAAAGGGCGACTTCATTATGAGGTCGCCTTTATTCGTTTTACCACAATATAATTTACCTAATACTGGAAAACCTCAATCCACCTGTATTTTCATTTACGTAATTTCGTCCGTTGAATTAATCTCTCCTACATCTTTTTCTGTCTCCTTATCCATTCGAATATCTCTCTGGAGAAACCGTATCATAGGCCTAATGAAATAGGAATAATTCAGGCGATTGAAAAGTTGATTTGCAATCTTCGCAAAAACACAGCGCATTCTTCGCAAAAATGGAATGTATTCTTGCGAAGATTGTATTATATTCTTCGCAAGATTGGAAATCGAATTTTAATGCGCTTATTTTCAGATAATTATAAAATATCAGAAAGTTGAGCATTTACTACGTTTCTCTCTTCAATCATTTCTCTTGCAAAGTAGCTTTCTCACATTCCTGTTTGCCTGCCATAGCTTGGGAGTAGGTGTACTTTCGGTTAGAATTTCCACCTCATCTGCAATTCAAGGTCGGTCATTGAAGAGGCATCTATCTGTTGCATTCCTGACGAAATATGGGCGCGGTCGAAATAATGGGTCGTGCCGCATTTCAGAATAAACATCAGATGCTTGCCCACATCGGCACGGGCAAAGAGCGAACAATGGATGCCTTCGCCGTAGAAGACCGGAAAGCTGAAGGAATAGAGCGGTCCCTGCTCGTAGGTATAGAGGCGTGAGGCGAAGTCGTCGGTATGGAAATAACCCAATGCAGCCGACGCTTGAAGCCAAGCGAACGGTTGCCACGTGGCGTGCTCGCTGACCATATAGCCGAAGGAGGCGTCTCCGTAGTTGCTATGGGCGAGGTCTATCTGCGTTTTGCACGACCACGAGGCTTCGGAATAAGCAAAGGCGAATCGTGCCCGTTGCGTGGTTTCGCCCACGAGTTCGGTCTTTTCGGCATTGTCCCTCGTACGGATTTTCAGTCGGTAGCGAGCCGAAAGCGTATAGTTGCCACGATTATAGACGGCAGCTATCAGATTGTCCCACGCATCGCTTGCAATGGAAGCCTGATAGCGGGGCTTTGCGAAGTAGGCATAATCGGTGTAGGCAGTCAGCGAGAGACAGCTATTAACCTTCCAGTTTGCACCCAAGAGCAGACCGTTCTCGTTTTGCGTGCGCCCTCCTTCGCTGAAACTTGCGGCGTGGAGTGAGTAATACCGGTGGCCGTAGAAGCGTTGAATCGCCATCAGCGAAAGCATTTCCGTGGCTTGAAACGAAAGGGAATTGAGCATTGCAATGCTGCCGCTGCCTCTCGTTGCCGTTTCGCCGCTGAAGTTCCACCGATGGTTGATGAACCCGTAGTTCACGCTCACGTTCCAGAAATCGTTTCCCTGTGGATAATAGAGCCGATACTGCTGCGAAGTGTTCGGTCGCAAGGATTTGTAGAAGCGAGTGTAAAGCCCCGTCAGCCCGATATGGAATCCGTTGCCTGCCCACTGAAGATTTCCGCCGGCCGTGGTCTGCGAGGCGTTTCGCTTCTTTTCCATTTCCTTTTCCGTCCGGTGATAGCCCGTTTTCAATATTGTTTGGATGTTTCCATCGTCGTTCAGCGTTGCGTCTATTCGTCTGTACGACGCAAATGCCGTCATATCAATGCGCTTTGAAAGCTGAATGGTTGCCGCTGCACCTTGCAGATAATCGGCTTGCGAGCGTGAGGAATGGGCACGAATGGTGCTGCTCCTTCGCCCGAAAGTGGAGAACATAGCCGTTTTTCCCAAATTGAAGTCGTTGTTTATTACCAGTCCCTCGCCTATTCTTACCTTATAGCATCCTACTGCCAGCGTCTTTATGCTGCCGAGTTTGCGCACCAATGCGTAAAAACTGTAATGGTCGTAGCCCAGAGAGTTTCTGTTGGCGAAGAATGGCTCGCCGGCGTCCTGCGCCCCCACCAATCCCACTTGCAGATAGTCGCCGTAATGGAATTTATAGCGCAGCGAATGCTGATACTTGTAGCCGAGATAGCCGTTTTGGTCGCCTTTCCGTTCATAGAAAGGGAGCTTCGCCGTGAACATAATGCTGTGTTTTCCGTATTTCAATATGTTGCCGATCGATGGGAAATGCGCAGTTTCCTCCGAAGAGACGTAGACGAAATAGCAGAGCAGCTTCCGTCTGTTGGCATCCAGCGATTCGATCATCATCAGTTCGCCCAGCGTTTTCATCCCCCTGTATTGGTACACGTAAGCCTGAATCTCCTCTATCTGCTGTGCCGTAAGGAAAGGAATGCGCTCCAAGTCTTCCCTTGTTGCCGTGTTGAGATTGAGGGGATGCTGCTCCAGTTCGCAGAGAATGTCGAATGCTTCTTCTTTCATCGTGCTGTTTTCGTCGTCCGTCATCACGAGTTCGTCGAAAACTCGCTCCCAAGAGTGCTCTTGCTGTGCGGCGGCAGTTACGGCAATAGCGCAAAGAATGGATATTATTATGGTGCGTTTCATAATGTCAGATTTCTTTTTCGTTTACATTTCAGTTAATTGCAAATATAGCTTATCTTGCGCAGAAAAACAAACAAAAAGACAAATTAATATTAAAAAAGAAGAGTGGTTCGGAAATAATAATTATTTTTGCTGCTGATATGCGATTCAACAGAATATTTCTTGCAGTAGGTTTTTCCGTCATTTCCGTTGCAATGACGGCACAGGAACGTATCAATCCAGAGGACAGAGTGGTTGATATGGACTCTCCGACGTTCGTCCCGATGGTGCAGATTGGCAAGACGAAGGTGGGGAACGACAGCATACAATACGTGAAAACGAACAAGATATACATCTTTCCACAGCTCGAATTCAAGAACGAAAAGCAGAAACAAGCCTATAACCGATTGGTTTACAACATAAAGAAGGTGTTGCCCATAGCGAAGGAATGCAATGAAATTATTCTTGAAACAGGCGCATATCTTGAGACGCTGCCGACCAAGAAGGAGCGCGAGGCGCATATGAAACTCGTGGAAAAGAGCATCAAGGAGGAGTACACGCCCCGAATGAAAAAACTCACTTATTCTCAGGGAAAGCTGCTCATAAAACTCATCGACCGCGAAACCAGCTCCACGGGCTACGAGTTGGTGCAGGCATTCCTCGGTCCGGTGCGCGCAGGATTCTATCAGGCGTTTGCCGTTCTCTTCGGTGCAAGCCTCAAGAAAAGGTATAATCCCCAAGGAGCCGACAAGCTGACGGAGCGAATTGTGTTGCAGGTGGAGGCGGGACAGTTGTAGAACAGCAATGCACTCTTGCCCGAATCCGGGATAAACTATATTTCTAAACTTACCATTTGTTCTCTTGCAGCTATGAGTTCAAACTAAGTTGGCTTACCTTCTTAGCCATTTATCCAGACCGTTTATAAATCATTAAACATTGATCGATTTAAAACAGCTTCCCTGTCTTTACAAGAGTGGGAAGCAAATATCACGTAATATTCTTTCAAATATCACGTGATATTCTGCAACCTATCAAATAAATAAGGTGGAAAACTCGTCGTTTTCCACCTTATTATATATGTAGATTTGGTATAAGCGAACAAGCATTTCGGTTCTTTATTCTATTTCCAACAGTTCATTATAGAAGTCGAGATAGTCCGTTGCTATCTTTTTGGGCGAGAAACGGGCGATTACATCCTCTCTGATGGCAGCGGCATCGTATTCGGTCTGCAATGCCTTTCGGATGCCTTTTTCCAACGCATCAACGGTGAAATCATCGCAGCGAATGCCGTTGACGGGCGTAATAAGTTCGGATGTGCCGCTGCAAGGGAAGGCGATTACGGGCAATCCACACGCCATTGCCTCGATAGGGGCTTGCGCAAAGTTCTCCTTAAAACTGGGCATACAGAAGTAATCGGCAGCCGAAAGCACCCACGACATAGCCTCCTGATCGGATATTCGGCCTACTTCCATCACGTTGGGCCATACCATTTTGCTTCTGTTCTTGCCGATTGCCAGTATCTTATAGCTTGCGTCTATGCACAGAAGAGCTTCCGAAAGTACGGAAAGTCCCTTGAGAGGGTCGTGGATGTTACAGGCGCAGAAGGCGAAAACCTTTTCGTCTTCCGATAGTCCGAGCCGTTTTCTCGCTTCCGATTTCGGGCGTGGTTGGTATTCTTCGTGCTCCACGAGGTTGTAGATGATTCGCTTCCTTGCTAAGTCTATCATTTCGTGCTTGCCGAAAAGGTCATAGATCATATTTGAAAGGAAGACTACGCCGAGGCGTTTTACCTTCTTCAGTTGCTCGAGCTTCATATTGTAATACTTGCGTTCCAAGGGATTGTCGGCCAGTCGCTGCTGTTCTATGTTCGCCAGTCCGTAGAGAAGGTTCTGGTCGTGGAGCGTGCAGACGATGGGCTTGTCCTTGAAATAGTCGAAAAAGGTTCTGTAATCAAGGAATCCTCCCACCCAGTGCAGGTGGATGATGTCGGCTTCTCTGATTACTTTCAGGCTCGTGAGGTCTATCGGCGACACCGGAAGCGTGTAGACGGCATTGTGTTTCTTTGCCAATGCCCTGCAAGCGTTGAGGTCGTCGTGTATGTAGAACAGTTTCTTCGTCTTGTGAAGAACGCTGTGGAGAAAGTATTTCATTCCTCCATATTCGGTTATGAAACCGTCGTTGTGCTTCTTGCGCAGCACCACCATCCGGCTGTCGAGCCCCAATGCCCGCTGCGCCTTGCAGATTCTGTAAGCGCAGAGACCTGCGCCGTTGAAGTCTGCCATACTGATATGAACTATCTTCATACGTGGTTAATGGTTTATGTAAGTCTTGTCTATGTTATATTCCCGGGATGAACTGCCGCCAGAAGGCTATGCGTGGTGCTTTGTTGAAACCGTGGCACGCCATCGGCAACTGATGCTTGTTGAGCTGATAGGAGAGTTCCGGCTTCAAGTCGAACGAGAAAGTCAGTGCCTCCTCCACGGAAGGAACGTGCAGTTTTGGCACCAATGCCCAGAAAAGGTCCTCGTTGTGCAGGTCGTCGGTCTGACTGTTGAAATAATTTATCTCGTCGGCATACTGGATGCACGCCTCTCTGAAGGTCTGAACTTTGCGGAGACAGAGTCCTCCGTTGCCTATCTTGCCGAACATCTGGCAGTGCAGTATTCTGTTTTGGGGCTTCAGCAGCATCTTCAGTTTCAGATACTGTTTCAGCGGGAATCGCGTGTATCGGGGACGGGTGGGCCACGGCGCAGCCACAAGGTCGTAGCCCTTGCCGCACCACGCCGCGAGTTCGTTTCGGAAGATCCACGCATCTACGTGGCAGATAAATATGTATTGATATTCGGAAAAGAGTTCGTAGAATTTCTCCGACATCATCATTGCATTGTAGCCCTGTATTCCTCGCTTCGTTCCCAACCAGTCATCGCTGACGCTCATCACTTCGGCATCGGGATATTGTGCGTGGATGGCACTCACGTCTACGCTTTCGGGCTTCAGGAATGCCACGGGAAAGCCTTTCAGCAACTTCATATTGTTGTCGAGAGCAGCCTGTTCAAAGCCGCGCAACGTGGGCGTATAAATGGGAATAATGACTTTAACTAAGTTCATTTCTTCTTCTGTGGTGGATTAATTCTTCATTTCTCGCTTGCCGAGTTTCTCTGCAATGCCGTCGTAATAAGCACGATGGAGCATCATCAGGTCTTTCATTTGCCAAGCTTTGGTAAACGGCATCGTGAGAATGGCGGGAACAACGTAGCCCATTGCGCCGATCCAACTGCGCAGATAGCGCACGCCCCAGTTCTTTCCGTAGTGATGGTTCATATAGGCTTCGTTGCGAACCTGATAGAAACGCTTCCATTTTTTCTTCTGATTGCGTGTCGTCCACGAATCGTTGGAAAAGAATTTGTGCTTGTCCATCAGTGCGTCCGGCACGTAAAGCAGACGGAATCCCGCCAGATGGGCACGAAGACAGTAGTCCGTATCATCGCAGAAGATGAAGAATTCCTTGTTGGGAAATCCTATTTTTTCCACCACTTCGCGGCTGATGAAGGGTCCTTCAAAGTCGCAGCCTACTATTTCCGTCGGTTCGGTTTCCGTACCGTTGAGTTTCTTTCCGTGCATACTTCCGATTGGATTCGTGAAGTTGAACTGACGGAACTCGTGCGTGAACACGCTGCCCTCCATCATTCTGCGGGGACTTAGTATGCTCAATGGCTGCCCGCCGTCGGCAGCAACGTTTACTTCCACCTGTGCGAGCAGCCTGTCCAAGCAGTCTTCGCGTGGGAAAACATCGTCGTCCATACACCAAAGCCAGTCTGCACCGTCTTCGTATGCAGCCTTAATGCCGGTATAGAATCCTCCTGATCCACCTACGTTGTCCTGATGAATCACGGTAAGGTCGGCTTGTTCGTCGAGCCACTTATCGGTTCCGTCGGTGCTGCCATTGTTCACCACGAGGATGTCCGACAGTCGGGCTTGCTTCCGTAAGCAGTCAATGCCTTTCTTCAGCAGCTCCAAACGGTTGTAAGTAACTACAATAGCTGTTATTTTCATATCTTTAAAAGATTAGTTTTTCTGCTTTCTGAGCACCTTTCCGTCCACTACTTCCCAGTTGCGGTCGAACTCCTCGCGCGTTCTCTTCCATCTGTTATGGCTCCACAGATAGCAGACCGGGTCGCGCCTGATGGTTTTTTCCAGCATTCTGAAGTAGATATCGGTAAGTTCAAATTCTTCAGCTTCCTTCGGGTTGAGCATCATCAGCTTCATCTCGCACTCATAGTAGCCACGCTTCACTCGGCGCACATCGCCGTAAAAGCACGCCTGACGCGTGTGCTTTACGATGCGCTCGGCTCCCGTCAGTACAGGAGTGTCGTGATGAAGGAAGTCCACCCAGTGATGAATGTTCCACCACAGCGGCACCTGATCGGCTATGTAGCCCACAACCAACGACTTATTGCCGCGCTTGAACTCGAGAATCTTGCGCAGCGATTCCTGCATCGGGATGCAGAGAGCGTTCTGTCGCTCGCGTACATACTTGAAGAGCTTGTCGAAATACTCATTCTCCAACGGATGATACAGCTCGCAGCACTGCACGTGTTCGGGAATCCAGTAGGGAAGGGACGTTATCCACTCCCAATTACAGTAGTGTCCGAGATAGATGGCGCAGGATTCGCCATTGTTCAGCACCTCATTGAACTGCTCCATACCCGTGAATCTCATTCGTTTGCGCAGCGATGAGGGCGACATCGTCATCAGTTTGATGGTCTCCACGAGATAATCGCAGAACCAATGATAGAAACCTTTCTCCAAATCGCGCAGCTCCTTCTCGCTCTTCTCGGGAAAACTCTCCGTGAGATTCTTCCATATTACCCTGTGGCGATACTTCACTACCCTTGCCACGAGCAGATAGAGGAAATCAGATAGCAGATAAAGCACCGGGAATGGCAGCAGCGACATCAGATACCAGAAGCCGTAAGCCAGTCCGTAAGCCATATAATTGAATACTTTCTTCATTAAAAGCAGATTATATACAATATATTGCACAAAGATATTAAAAAACTTTCGGATTGTGGCAGATACGGCAGTGCAAATTCATCATTGCAGCCTCGGAACGCATTAACAGCCTCTTTGTTTTGCGTTGATCGGCATTTTTCCATCCACAATAAGCGTTAATAGACGTGAAACGAGAATATATCGCCGGCGATATATGTTAAAATGAAGTTAAACGAAAGTTATATCGCTTGCGATATTAACTATTTTGCTTACCTTTGCATCGTCAATCAGAAATGATTCGACAGTGAAACGCAAACAACAACACGAAATATACAATTTTAAGAAACTACAATTATGGATGCAAAGAAATCAATCGAGGCTTTACAGTTCTTCACAACAGGTTTGACAAACGGTGCTTTCGCACACTTGGTACAGGGCAAGCACTTTGAGGCTTTGGGTTTCAGCAAGCTCGCTGAAAAGTATATCGGGCACTATAATGAGGAGATGGAATGGGTAAAGAAGTTCATTACCCGCATCAACGACCTTGGCGGCACGGTGAAGATTGAGAATCAGGAAGGCCGCGAACTTGTTAAGGATCCCGTGGAATACGTGAAAGCAGACCTTGCCATTCAGGAAAAGGGCATTGAACTTCTTTACAAATGCGTTGCAGACCTGAAGGATGACCCCACGACATACGACATTCTCAAGGCTTATCTCGCCGATGAGGAGGAAGACCTCTATTGGAGTCAGGGCGCATTGGAGATGATTGAAATGATCGGCCGTGAGAATTGGTTGGTAAAACAGCTTTAATCTTTTAGGTATTAATGAATTGAAAACGGGCTGAACCCCATTCAGGACGACAAAATAATAATATTAACGTAAAGGAACCGAGGGGCATACGGTTGAAAAACTTGCTCCATAAGTTCTGCAAAATATCAAACAAAACAAAATTATGGCAACAGTTTATGATTTCAACTTGAAGAATAAGAAGGGTGGCGAAGTGAGCCTTTCAGAGTATAAGGGCAAAGTTCTCCTCGTCGTGAACACGGCGACAGGCTGCGGATTTACACCACAGTACGAGGAATTGGAGGCTATCTACAAGCGGCTGAAGGAAAAAGGATTGGAAATCCTCGATGTTCCTTGCGACCAGTTCGGCCATCAGGCACCCGGTTCCGACGAAGAGATAGCAGAGTTCTGCACAATGAAGTTTGGAACAGACTTTCCACAGTTCCAGAAGAGCGATGTGAACGGTGCCAACGAATTGCCTCTCTACACTTGGCTGAAGGGTCAGAAGGGCTACGCTGGTGGTGCTTACGACGACAAGCTCGCAGCCGTGATGGAGAAACTCTACAATGAGAGCAACCCGGAACCACGCAAGCAGGACGATATTCAGTGGAACTTCACCAAGTTCGTTGTCAATCGTGAGGGAGAGGTAGTAGCTCGTTTCGAGCCTACGGTGGCATTGAAGGAAGTGGAAAGCTGCATCGAGACCCTGCTCTGATCCCCTCATTCAGATATTAGAACAGAAAAAGCAAGGCAGAAGAATGCGAGAACAAAAGGGCTTAGTACAATAGATAACCAATCCATTCAATGTACTTCCCTGCCCCTTGTACTCTTGTTCTTCTGCCTTTATTCGTGTCCGAAGGCGCGGAAATGGCAATCAGTCCCATCCTCCGGACCAATGGAATAAATACATTATACTTATGTCATACGATCAACTGAAGCTGGAAAATCAGCTCTGTTTCCGTCTCTACACGGCAAGCAGACTGATAACGCAAGGCTACGAACCGTTTCTGAAAAAATTAGGCATCACTTACACGCAGTATCTGGTGCTCCTCGTGCTGTGGGAGAAAGACGACCAGCCCGTGAACGACATCGGAAAGAAACTCCTTCTGGGCATCAACACCACCTCGCCGCTCGTCAAGCGTATGGAGAAACTGGGACTTGTGGCGCGCCACGACAGCGAAACCGACCGGCGGCAGCAGTTCGTCTACCTGACGCAGAAAGGAAAAGACTTGCAGAAAGAAGCGGCAAAGATTCCCAACTGTATGGGCGAAACGCTCTGTGAGTGTGGGATTGACATAAGTTCATTGACGCAAATGATTCCCGTCTTGGACGATTTCATCAGCAAGATGAAGGATAAGGAGTGAATCAAATTGTAAATATTATTGACGGAAAAACGATGCCTGAAAATTTTCAATCCAGAGTTTGAAAGCCAATAATCCAACGATTTCCTCCTCGTTTTCCCATACTCATTTCTCAATTCTCCGAAGACCGTTTTGCATTTTTGCGAAGAATGCAAATCATTCTTGCGAAGAACGCAGTGCAATCTTCGCAAGAATGGATTGCCGGCTTGCGAAGAATGAAAGGCAGAATCTTGTTATATTTCTCTTATTTTCAGGTCGTTTTGCGAACAATATCGTTTCTTTGGCAGTATGTCAAATAGTATAAAATTGATAATTCACTGTTAGTCAG
This sequence comes from Prevotella sp. HUN102, assembly GCF_000688375.1. Taxonomy (NCBI): domain Bacteria; kingdom Pseudomonadati; phylum Bacteroidota; class Bacteroidia; order Bacteroidales; family Prevotellaceae; genus Prevotella; species Prevotella sp. HUN102. The sequence goes on from NZ_JIAF01000004.1 coordinate 505,383, forward strand.
ATTGTTATAATCCTGCTCATAATTCGCGTATTTGAAAATAAAAAATCCTTTGTTCAAAATAAACGAATTATGAAGAGGGGGTTGTCAAGATAATTCACAGCAAGCAGGGAGTTTGAACATAATGCAGTCATAACTTATTTGTGCAGGAATCTAAATACTTTCTTTGCGCTATCAATAAAAAATGTCAGGATTCTATGATGGCGAATCCTGACATTTCTCTTATGTTTTATTTGTAGATGCCTTACTTGCTGCACGGCACTCTGTCTGACACCCATACGTGCTTCAACAACGTTTACCACGTAGTCGCCGAGCTTTTCACATTCCTGAATGATGTCCATATACATCGTGCCGATGGCATAAGTGTATTTATGGTCGTTCACGTCGGCGATGTTCTGCGTGCGGAGCTGGTTGCGATAGCTGTTGATTTCGTTCTCCACGTTGAACGAATGGTTGATGTTGTTCTCGTGCTTGTGCCCTACAAGTATATTGTTCATCTGCGTAAGGGCATCGTCAGTAAGTTCAAACATCTGGAAGATGTGGTTGTACTGGTCTTCCGTAAAGTCTTCCTTAGCCGTGATACGACGATTCTGAGTGCGTGCAATGTTGTAGCAGGCATCGCCGATACTCTCCAATTCTGAGATTTCGCGCAGCATACAGCGCACCTTCTCCTTGGTTTCGTCGCTCAGGTGGGCATTGCTTACTTGGTCAAGATACTTTGCAATCTCTATTTCCATATTGTCAGAGATTCCCTCATACTTTTCGATGCGCTCGAAGAGCTTGGCAAACGCATCTGGATCCTTTATCGTGAGCAGCTCGCGAACCATATTGAACATACGGTGCAGGCGTTCTGCAAACGACTGTATCTCCTTGCTGGCTTCCAAAACGGAGAGTTCGGGAGTCTTCATAATGCCCGCCTGAATGAAACGGAGACGGAAATCTTCCTCGTCTTCCTTCTTTCCCGGTTTGATAATCATACAAACCAGCTTCTCTATCTGTGGAATGAACCATATAAGGATGGAGGTGTTGATGACGTTGAAGCAAGTGTGGAATGCAGCCAACACAATCGGGAGGCGCAATGCCAGTTGCTGCTGCGTCTCGGCGTGGCTTTCTGGGTCGAAACCGACAAGTTTGCAAACCGTGTTTACAAAAGGATAGAACACTATCAGTACCCAGATCACACCGATGACGTTGAACATCAGGTGAGCCAACGCCGTGCGTCGTGCCTGCGTGTTTGCGCCCAGTGCGGCGAGGTTGGCCGTGGCCGTGGTGCCGATATTCTCGCCCATAACGAGCGCAATGCCCAAGTAGATGGGCAGAACGCCCGTGGAACAGAGCAGAATCGTAATCGCCATAACGGCAGCCGACGACTGAACGATACAGGTAATGACGGTTCCGATGGCGAGGAAAGCGAGAATGGTCCAGTAGCTGTTGATGTCGAACGAGCTGAAGAACTCTACAATCTGTGGATTGTTGCCCAAATCAAGATCCTTTCCGCCCTTGCTCAGGAGTACAAGGCTGAAGAACATAAAGGCTATACCGAACAGGAAGTCGCCGATGTAGCGTGCCCGACGGTTGTAGATGAGAATAATGCCGATGAGGAACGACGGATAAACCACCGTCATCAGGTCCACCGAGTATCCCAAGGACATAATCCACGCCGTAAGCGTAGTACCGATGTTGGCACCCATAATCACGGATATGGCCTGAGCCAGCGTCAGCAAGCCCGCGTTCACGAAGGAAACGGTCATAACCGTCGTAGCCGAGGAGGATTGAACGGCACAGGTTACGAACGTTCCTGTGAGCATTCCTGTGAAACGATTGGTTGTCATTGCGCCGAGAATGTGGCGCAGCTGTGAGCCTGCCATCTTTTGCAGTGCCTCACTCATTATCTTCATACCGAAAATCAGTAGTGCCAACGAGCCGACAATCTGAAAAAAAATAGCAAAATAACTACTTGTACTCATAAATTAATATTATTGTAATGCGATATTTTTTGCATTCTGAATGGAATTTGCTAACTTTATCGCCACAACTTAATAGCTGAATAAATTTCATAGAAATGAAACAAGTATTACAAATCCGTTGCAAAAATAATAAAAAAACTCTAGAAGTCCCAATCGGAAGCACACTTTATGATATTTATTGTGCAAATGACTTGCAGATGGAATACGGTCCGGTAAGTGCGCGTGTAAATAATAAGGTGGAAGGTTTGCACTTCCGCGTCTACCATAACAAGGATGTGGAGTTCCTCGACCTGCATAGTTCTTCGGGCATCCGTACCTATACGCGCTCGCTCTTTCTGGTGCTCTGCAAGGCCGTTCACGACCTTTATCCGGGCAGCGAAGTCGTTATCGACGTGCCGGTGTCGAACGGTTACTATTGCAACTTGAAGCTCGGACACGCCGTGGAAGCCGAGGACGTGGCGAGAATACGCAAGAGGGTGCAGGAAATAATTGATGCAAAGATGCCGATATCAAGGTTTGAGACTCCGACGGAGGAAGCCGTGAAAATGTTTGAGCGACTGGGCGACGAGGCCAAGGTGAAACTGCTGAAGAGTATCGGCTCAATCTACACCATATATTACGACCTTGACGGCTACAAGGACTATTATTACGGTTCGATGCTCACGAACACATCGCAGATTTATCTGTTCGGCATAGAAAAATATTTCGACGGAATCCTTCTCCGCATCCCATCAACGGACGACCCTTCACAGTTGGGCGAGCTGATCCGTCAGGACAAGATGTTCGAGGTGTTCAAGGAACACCACCGTTGGCAGAGCATTCTCGGCATAAGTACCGTCGGCGACTTCAACGAGGCTGTGAAGAACGGACTCTCAAACGACCTCATCAACGTGAGCGAAGCACTCCAAGAGAAGAAGATTTCGCAGATTGCCGACACCATAGCCAACAGGAAAGGAACCAAGGTGGTGCTGATTGCGGGACCGTCTTCGAGCGGAAAGACCACTTTCTGCAAGCGTCTCTCCGTGCAGTTGCTCGCCTGCGGCATAAAACCCGTGCAGGTGTCGCTCGACGACTATTTCGTGGACAGGGCGAAGACGCCGAAGGACGAGAACGGAGAGTATGATTACGAGAGCATATACGCACTCAACATTCCCTTGCTCAACCAACAGTTCACGGCTTTGTTCAACGGCGGGGAGGTGGAACTGCCGAAATACAATTTCCAGTCGGGACTGAGCGAGATGAGTGGCAACAGACTGCAGTTGCAGGACAACAATATACTCGTTGTTGAAGGCATTCACGCGCTGAACCCATTGCTCACGGAGCAGATTCCCGACGAACAGAAGTTCAAGATATACGCTTCCGCGCTGACGACCATCCTCTTGGACGACCACAATTATATCCCCACAACCGACAACCGACTGCTCCGCCGCATCGTGCGCGACTACAAGTACCGGGGCTGTTCGGCAGAGGAAACCATCAGGCGGTGGCCGAGCGTGCGTGCAGGCGAGAAGAAATGGATATTCCCCTATCAGGAAAACGCCGACGTTATGTTCAACAGTGCAATGCTTTTCGAGCTTGCCGTCATCAAGAATCAGGCCGAGGAAGTGCTCGAACAAGTGCCCGAACACTGCGATGAATACGCCGAAGCCTATCGTCTGCGCAAGTTCCTGAAGTATTTCTCCACGCTTCCGTACCGCAGCCTTCCCCCAACTTCGCTCCTCCGCGAGTTCCTTGGTGGCTCATCGTTCAAGTATTAACAGCCGACGGATGTTCCGCCGCCGCGTATCTCCGTAAACAGTCTGCCCACAATGTTCAGATGCAGGTCTTTACATTGTGGGCAGTTTCTTGTTTCTGTCTTTCTTGATGATGAATATAGCGGCAATTATTTATGAGCATCTGCTTGAAGCCTCTTCAATGAATGAAAGAAGAACAGGACTTTCAGGGAGTTTCTGTCGTCAGTATGTAAATATTAATTACTCAAAAACGATGCTTGAAGATTTCCATTCCAGCGTTTGAAAGGCAATAACTCCGAGATTTCAGACCAATTTCAGTTTGTTTGAAATTCGTTTTTCACAAGATTGATTTACATTTGTGCGAAGAATGCCGTGCAATCATCGCAGAAATGGAGTGCAAAGCTGCGAAGAATGAAACGTAATTTCTACTTGAAAATGAAGAAAACTCCAAGTTGAAGAGAACAGGCTGATAATGAGGCAGGAATGGAATGATTCGCACAAAACTGCTCTATTCGTAAAGGGCAGAAATATGTAGATTTAAGCAGAAATTCAGTTACCAAAATGTTACCCTGTTGTGGCATAGGTAACGATGGAGTAAAAACAGGTAACTGAATTATTTCCACTCGTGTGGCTGTTGCTTCGGTCGGCAGTTTTCTGCATAAGTGAAGGACGCTTTAATTCGGGTAATTTTGCCCATAAAAATTAAAGCGTATGCAAACAGAAAAAATGAAGGTATTACTCTACCTCAAAAAGAGTGGTCTGGACAAGTCGGGTAAAGCCCCGATAATGGGACGCATCACCATTGGACATTCCATCGCACAGTTCAGTTGTAAGTTGTCTTGCAATCCTGATTTATGGAATTCTCGGGAAAGTCGAATGGATGGCAAGAGCCGTGAAGCGGTGGAGATAAATGGCAGGTTGGAGAACCTTTTGCTTTCCATTCAAACAGCCTATAAGTCTCTGCTATCCAAAGGATGTTCATTCAGTGCAACAGATGTAAAGGAACAGTTTCAAGGTAGTGTGCAGACACGGTGTATGCTTATCGAAAGGTTGGATATACTCATCAAGGAAAAGGAGAGTCATATCGGGGTGGATATAAAGAAAGAATCCATATCCAGTTATCACTCTACCCGAATCCACTTGCAGGAGTTTATTCAAAAGAAGTACAATGTGTCGGACTTGGCGTTCTCTCAACTGACAGAGAACTTTATTTATGAGTTCCGTCAGTATTTCTTGGGAGAACTTGCTTTTCAAGAGAGTTCTTTCTATGGTATAGCATCCCATTTGAAAACAGTCTGTAAATTGGCATACCGTGAGGGAATTGCAGATACGCTCCTGTTTGACAAAGCCAAAATAGAGAGAGGAAACAAGAAATCTCCAAAGGCACTTGACAAGGAGGCATTGGAGAAGTTGAAGGCACTCAGCTTTGAGGATTTGGAAGAGGAAATGGAAAATGCACGGGATATTTTTCTTTTTGCCTGTCATGTGGGTGCAGCATATTGTGACTTGATGAATCTGAACAAGAAACACCTTTTTCGTGACGATGAAGGCAAAATGTGGTTGAAGTTCAACCGTCAGAAGACAGGTGTACTCTGCCGTGTCAAACTGTTACCTGAAGCCCTCAGACTAATAGAGAAATTTTACAGCGATGAAAGGGAAACGTTACTCCCTATCATCGAATATGCCTCTTATCAATCATATTTGAAAGCCCTCAGACTTCGGGCTGGTATCTCCCTTCACTTTACCACACATACCGCAAGGCACACTTTTGCCACGCTCATCACGCTTGAACAGGGTGTGCCTATTGAAACGGTAAGCAAAATGTTGGGACATACCAATGTAAGCATGACGGAACAGTACGCAAAGGTTACACCCCAAAAACTCTTCGGCGAGTTTGAACGCTTCTTTTCTTTCACAGAAGATATGCAGTTGGCTATCTGAGCGATTGCCATGTATTCATTTCAATTCAATTCTTTTTATATAAACACCAATATTCAATCAAGACCATTATGAGAAGTACATTCAAGATATTGTTCTATATCAACAGACAAAAGATAAAGACAGACGGCAGGACAGCTATCTTCTGCCGTATCACCATAGACGGAAAGAACACAGCCATAACCACAGGAGAGGAATGCCAGCCATCCGAGTGGAACAGCAAGCAAGGCTTGAGTATCAATAAGAAGACAAACCAAAGAATAGATGAATTTCGAGAACTTGTGGAGAGGACTTATCAGGATATACTGATAAAGGACGGAATGGTAAGCGTTGAACTACTCAAGAACCGTTTGCATGGAATAGCCACGACTCCCACATCCCTCCTTGCCATGAGCAGGCAGGAACTGAAATCCATCAAGGAGAGCGTTGGCAAATCAAAGGCAGAGGGAACTTATCTGAATCTGCTTTATTCGGACAAACTGCTTACGGAGTTTATCAATGATAAAGGCTTACAGGATATACCCATTGCCACTATTACAGAAGAATTGTTTGAAGATTTCCGCTTCTTCCTGAAAAGACGTGGTTATGCAGCAGCAACCATAAATCGCTATCTCTGTTGGCTGAGTCGGCTGATGTATCGAGCTGTCAGCCAAAGAATCATCCGCTACAATCCCTTTGAGAATGCCAAGTATGAAAAAGAGGAAAAGAAGATACGCTTCTTGCAGAAGAACGAGATAGTCAAACTCATGGCAATGAAAATGGAGGACAAGGAAGCGGAGCAGGCACGGCTAATGTTTATCTTTTCCTGTTTCACGGGTATAGCTATCGCTGACATGGAACGTTTGCAATACCAACATATCCAAACTGCTGCAGACGGACAGAAATACATCCGTAAGGAACGTCAAAAGACAAAGGTGGAGTTTGTCGTACCGCTACATCCGATTGCAGAATCCATTATCAACTATTGCAGAGCAAAACAGACAATGAAAGAAAAGGACGACAGTCTTGTCTTCCATTGTGATAAAAGCCGTAGCGTAATGAGTCATATGCTGAGCATCGTTGGCACGGCTTGCGGTATCAGAGGTCGGTTGTCCTACCATCAAGCTCGCCACACGTTCGGCACGATGGCACTTAGTGCAGGAATACCCATTGAGAGTATTGCCAAGATGATGGGGCATGCCTCCATATCAAGCACGCAGATTTATGCACAGATAACGGACAACAAGATTTCTGAGGATATGGACAGGCTTATTGCCAAATGTAAGGCTAAGGACAAAGATATGGCAGATGTAAAGGCAATATCGCTTATCGTCAATCCAAGCCTAAGAAAGGAGGTTACGGCATGAGGAGGAACAGTCATTCTCCAACGAAAGTGAATACGCTCAATCAACGCAGTTATTTTGATTGGGGCAACAATATGCAGGTCATCCGTAAAGGCAATGGTGATATAGTCATGACAGAAAGCGAACTTGTGAGGTTCTTCGGTGTAACGTGGAAGAAACTCAACCACAGACTGCAACTGCTTATGAAGTCCTCTAACCTGCATCCCAATGAGAGGGAGGCAGGTGAAGAAGGTGTTTTCTTGAACGGACGCTTGCAGGGCTATGCACCGCTTTATTCGCTCTCTATCATCATTGCCCTGTCCTTTCAGTTGGATAGTATGGAAGCCCATTTGTTCAGAAAATATGTTTGCACAGCGATGCAACGACCCACATCCGCCATAACACCGATTTTACTGATAGGTAATAAGTATAATTGATATCTCTTTTTCTTTCACTGATATTATCTTACTACGTAACTACAACATAGGTAATGAAATGAAAGAGAAAGTGTTTGAATGTAGTAATTAATAGATATTTTACACTACCAACAATTAACTACATACTACTTTTTCAATTCATTGTTTTGATTCATGCAGGGATAGAACGCTTGATAATTATTTTATTTATGAGAGTCCTCATATCATAATTTTAAAATACCCAATTGTGGGTATTGTGTGAGCAGGTTATATATACTAACTTTGCGAAATTAATATACATAGTGTTATGATTGAAAGAAAAATAAAGAGGAAGATTGCCTCTATCAGTATCTCAAAAGAGTGCCATGTTTGTATGTGGCACTCTTTTTTTTCGAATATTTTTTCATTATATTCATTATTGGAGGGGCGGGCATTTTGTCTCTTCCTATTCATATCAGCCCTTATTCCGTTGTCTTCCCATGCTCAGGAATGTATTGTACATGGTAGGATTACGGATGGGCATACAGGAGAGGCTCTTGGTCGTGTATATGTCATGACCAATAACAATATTGCAGCGATAAGTCTACCAGACGGTACTTATACTATCAGACTCCCATTAGGTAAGATTGTCAATATTGCTTTCAAATCGTTAGGGTATGAAACGAAGAATGTCATAAAAAAGGCATCAGCCCCCGATAGTATAAGACATGATGTCATCCTGTTTATATCTGAAAATCCATTGGAAGAAGTTGTTGTGACAGCTCGCAGTGAGGCGCGGAAACTGCGGGAAAGCTCGATGCCTATTTCTGTCATCTCACAGCACCAACTTCAGGGAACAGCATCGTCAGTTAATGAGGTTCTGGCACGGACGACAGGCGTAACTGTACGTAATACAGGCGGAGTTGGCAGCGCATCACGCATATCGGTACGTGGATTGGAGGGAAAGCGCATGGGACTTTTCATGGACGAATCGCCAATGGGACAGATGAGCAATTTCATAAGTCTGAACGACATTCCAACCGATATGATAGAAAGGATTGAAGTCTATAAAGGTATCGTTCCGTATAAATTCGGAGGTTCTGCACTTGGGGGAGCCGTGAATATTGTTACGAAAGAGTATCCGCCGTTTTACTTTGATGTTGCCTACGAAATAAGTTCGTTCAATACTCACAGATTGAGTACTATTCTGAAACATACCGACTCAAAGACAGGCATACAATTGGGCATAGGAGGGTATTACACTTACTCGGACAATAATTACAATATGCGTCTGATTAATCTTGATGACCGTATAGTCAGGCGAAATCATGACAAATTCAGCAATGTGCTTGTCGGGGCATCCCTGAAGGCAACAAAATGGTGGTTTGATGAGTTGAAGTATGAATTGCTGTTCTCTCGCACCCGGCAGGAGATACAGGGCATAGATATGGACATCAGGGAGGCTTTCAACCATTCCTCATCCATCATCACGGGACTTACCATGAAGCGTAAGAATTTCTTCGCAGATGGAGTGGACTTCGATTTTGATTTAGTATATAACTACGGTCGGTATGGACTAAAAGACACTGCAAAGTACCGTTATGATTGGAATGGAAAACAATACCCGGCAGTTTCCACATACGGAGGGGAACAGGGAAACTTTCCATCAGATGGACGTAATAAATCTCACGAGGTTTATGGGAAACTAAATCTTTGCTATACGCTGGACAAACATCATTCCATAAACCTGAATGCCTACGCAAACCATACCAGACTTCTACCTAAGAACGAACTGATGGATAAAGTTCTTGGATATGCCGCAAACCATCCCAGCAATATGAACAGTTTTGCCATAGGTTTCTCATATGACCTCGCACTTTTTGACAATCGTTTTCAAAGTGCCTTTACATTAAAAGACTTTTTCTTCTATTCCCGTTCAAAAGTTATGGAAAGCTACAATATAAACGAGTTGCAGACTATAAGTCTCAACAGAAACCATATAGGATGGAGTGGATCTCTGCGTTATAGACTTTCTTCTGTTTTTCTTGTAAAGGGTTCTTTTAACTCTGAGATAAGGATTCCTACAAGTGAAGAATTGTTGGGGAACGGTTTCTCTATTCTTCCTTCAACCGCATTGGAACCTGAGAGAACTACAGGCTGCAATCTTGGTTTTCTTTATCATAAAGCTCGCAAATCTGGTGGTTTTATGGAAGCGGAGATAAACGGCTTTTACAATAATCTCAGTAACATGATACGGTTTACCCAAGACCTTTTGCCCTCTATGGCAAGATACAGAAACTTCGGAAGTGTGCAGACATATGGAATAGAGGGAGAAATAAAAGGAGATGTTCTGCCGTACCTTTATGTATATGCAAACGCCACATATCAGGATTTAAGAGATACGCGTAAAAACATACCCGGGACGAATGTATCTAATCCCACCAAGAATAAACGTATTCCGAACATTCCATATATGTTGGGAAATTTTGGTATGGAATTTCACCATGAGAATCTTTTCGGTGGGAAAGGGCAGAATACGCGTATTCTGTTTGATGCTTCATACATTCACCAATATTTCTATGATTTTGAAGTAAGTGTCAATCAAAATCGCAAAATTCCCACATCATTCACAATGAATGCAGGTATAGAACATAGTTTTATGAATAACAAATGGACGATTTCCATAAAACTGAAAAACCTGACCGACAGGGAGGTTTGGTCAGAACTGAACCGTCCCTTACCAAGGCGTTCTGCCAGTTTAAAGATAAGATATTTATTAAAATAACTGTTTAATTTAAAATGTAAAATTATGAATGTCAGAAAATTATTTTCGGCAATACTACTCGTTGCCTTTTGTGTTTCATGCAACAACGATGACAATCCGTCTCCCATGCCCCCTACACCCGAAGTAGCACCTCAGTCTGTAGTCTTTGCCACGAGTATTCCCAATCCTGAAGGTAATACCGGAAGTGTATATCTGCAAGCGATACCCAATCTCAATCCTGCCAAATACGACAACAAAAACAGTATTCCGACAGGATTTGCTGCAACTCCGATAGCATTTCCTGACGGGGACATTTATTCACTGCCGGCATACAGCGGAAATACAAAGGCGGAAATGGTTCGTTACCGACTCAACACGCAGAACCGTTTTGTAAGCAAGGGTACACTTGCCCTGCCTGCTGGTTCTGGAGCATCCTGTATCGTCAAACTAAATGCACAGAAAGCGTATCTCACTTTACAGAATTTGGGACTGATATATGTGTTCAATCCTGAGACGATGAAATTGCTTAAAGAAATTAACCTCAACAAACTTAGCCATGCTGATACCAAAGTGTCTCCTGCTGCCATGATTATCCGTGACGGATATTTATATGTCGGACTTTCGCAATTTGATAGCAAATGGCAACCGCGCGAGAATAAGGTTGAGATAGCCCTGATAAATACGGCAAAGGACGAATTGGAAAAAGTTATCGTAAATGATAAACTTGGTGTAAGCGTACCTACGCGTCCGACAGATGCCAAGTCCATCTTTATGGATGAGCATCAGAACATATATATCAACTGCATATCGGGATTTGGAGCCAACACTAAGCAATATCCTGCGGGCATTATCCGCATTAAGAAAGGTACGCATGAGATAGACTCGGACTACTGCATCCGTCTTGACAAGACAAAGGTCACGGGGCTGCCCGTGAATTATGCCGATTATCTGCCTTCCGTCTTCTATGCTGGCAACGGAAAACTCTATGCCTATGCCAATGCTTACGCCCTTGACACACACAGCAAAAATCCATACACGACCTTATCAAGAGTGCCAGTTATTATTGACTTGAATGCCAAGACAATAGAAAAGATAGAGGGATTTCCGGTATCTACTCCTTTCGGCGAAGCCATCGGAAGGCACAAAGGAGTGATTGTATTCGGCAGTGCAAACAGAGACCATAACGGCTTTTACACCTATGACCCGGAGAGCAAGAAAGTAACAGGACCCGTCGTGAGTGTGGAAGGCTATCCTTCATTCTTTTACAGTTTTTCCAAAGAATAGTGTCTTTTGCGAGGGATAAATGAACGGCAGGCGCTTCTCACAATATATGAGGAGAAGTGTCTGCCGTTAATCCATTGAAGTTATGCCCATTGCTCGGAATAGATAAATCCACCATAGGTGCGTTGACTTGGTGTGATATAAAATTTCACATATGCAATAATGCTCCCTCCCATACGTTATTCTAATAAAATGACAGGATATATGCAGAAATTGAAAGACGATAAAAAGAAACTTATCCTCACAGTTGCCCATCAGGAATTTGTAAACAACGGTGTAAGAAAAACGTCCATAAAGCAAATCGCTACAAGTTCGGGCGTTGCCGTGGGAAATATTTACCATTACTTCCATAATAAGAATGAAATATATTGCGCTGTGATGCAACCAACTATAAAGGCTCTCTATAAATTTATAGAGAGATATAATGGAAAAAAGGGACTGAATATTGAATTTTATTCAGCAGAGGAATATCAGCAGCAGATGGTTGATATCCTTTTGAACTTTGTGCATAAGCATAAGAATGAACTCAGGCTCCTGCTTTTCCATTCTACAGGAACATCATTGGAGAATTTTCGAGAAACACTTATAGCAAAACAGGCGGAATACGGTGAAACTTATTTGGAAGGAATGAAAAAGAAATACCCTCACATCATTAATGGGATATCGCCCTTATTCTTGCATTTTTTATGTTCCATGTGGGTGTCCATGCTTAGTGTACTCTGTATGCAAGAGAGCCTTTTCGATGAAAAAGCAATTTCTTTCCTAAAGGAATTTATCATGTATGGAACGGCTGGTTGGAAAAGATTGATGCAGATATGATAAATTTCAATTGTGCGAATGTAATAATATCACCACTTCGCAAGAGTGATAGAGCTTTTTTTGAGAGTCTAAAAAGAAGGCAGAATACATCTTACAAAGTTTGGATAAATTAATCCCTATCGTACAGTCATCCTCCTCAAATTATGATTTATTTAACTATAGGAAGTCATAATTGATTTTTTAAATAACCCCAAATATATTCCTATTTTGAGTTATAATTCTCTTCCAGCATCCTTTCCAAATCCGAAGCCTTGTAGAGAATCTTCCCTGCAAAGTGCTTGTAAGGTATAATCTTTCTATCACGATAGTCCTGTAAGGTGCGAGGGCTGATATAGAGCCGCTCGCACACTTCCCTTCCCGTGAGGAAATGCTCACCGCCAAAGAGCGGTTTGTGTGTCTGTGCCACTTCCCTTATCCGTTTGCTTACGCCTCTGAGTGCGGACAGCAGGACCTGCATGTCGTCCGCTTCCATATTCAAGTCTTTTCCGATTTCCACTATTTTCTTTTGTCTTTAGGTTTCTCTGATTTAATTTGGAGCAACCGCTCCACGTCCTCACGCTTATAGTAGCACTTATGTGCGATTTGCGTAAACGGCAGTACCCCTGTGTCTCGGTAGTGCTGCAAAGTACGTTTGCTGATGTTCAGTAACTTGCATACCTCTCCGTTGTGCAGCCAGTCAGTGTGCTTGCACTGTTCTCCGAAAGCCTTGTGGCAGGTTTCGGCGAGGCTCAGAATCTCGTCCCTCAACCTTGCCCAATTCGAGTCCGTAATGATAAAATATCCCATAGTCTTCATACTATTTTGTTTATTAATTCTTTGTCTTGTTTTACGCCTTGTAGCACGTTTCTGCCTGCAAATTTATGGCGTGTTTGCTATGTTTCAAAGCAGCAGGGAACAGCGGGGAAACATCGGGAACTTTGAGGAAAAAGGCAAGATGATTCACCTGTAGCCATCCGCATTTAACAGCTCCTTATGCTTCCTTATTCCGTCCTCTTGTGCAAAGATATGGCTGCTCTTATCCAAATCCGACACCTTTTGTTTAAGTGGCAGCTTGTGGCTCTCTCCATTCGGACAGACACCTCCATTGGGGAAGCCTTTTTCATAGTTTCCCGTATCGAAGAAAAAGGCAGCGAACGAACGTAAAATCATACATGCCCGTCTTTTTCTTTTTCGCTTTTCCTCCCTCTGTTTTCGACTTAATCCGACACATTCTCCCTTGTTTCGGACAATTATCCGTATGAACTTTATTGCAGATGAAAGCAACATTATGCAAGCACTCTCTGATTGCTTGGAATGAGCCTGTTCTTACCTTAACTTCACTCTTGGAAACCCAAATGGGCTGATAGTGAAACCAAATGCAGATTCAAGCAAAATGGAGGATAAAAACAATACATCAAACAGGAGGAACGCTTCCTCCAAGAACAAGGAGATAGAAGCCTATCTTGGTATGCGCCATGAGTTCAGATACAACACGGTATTGGGACGAACCGAGTACCGAAACAAGGACAGTGATTACTTTTCAAAAGTTGGTCGCTATGAAATCAACACGCTCCGCAGGGAACTTGACAACGATGTGGGTATTGTTACTTCTTCCGATAATCTCTACTCCATCATCGAGAGCAGTTTCTCTCCACCTGTCAATCCCATACAGGAGTATTTCAAGGAACTTCCCCTGATGGATATGGACGAAGATTCTTCCCTTTCACCGAAAGCCATTTCTGAATTGGCTGATTGCGTTGTCGTACGCAATCCCGACAAATGGTTGCCATACCTTACCAAGTGGCTCGTGGCAGTGGTAGCCAACGCAATGGACGACCGTGAGTGCCGTAACCATACCTGCCTTGTACTGACAGGCGAGCAAGGCAAGTTCAAAACCACGTTTTTGGATTTGCTATGTCCGCCCAAACTGCACGGTTACAGCTACACAGGCAAGATATATCCGCAGGAAAAAGACACGCTCACCTATATCGGTCAGAACCTTATCGTGAACATCGATGACCAGCTCAAAGCCCTCAACAAGCGGGACGAGAACGAATTGAAGAATCTTATCACATGCCCGATGGTCAAGTACCGTATGCCGTATGACAAGTATGTGGAGGAACATCCCCACTTAGCGAGTTTCGTGGCGTCGGTGAACGGCAATGATTTTCTGACAGACCCCACAGGCAGCAGACGTTTCCTGCCCTTTGAGGTACTGTCCATCGACATCAAGAGGGCAAAGACGGTATCAATGGATGAAGTCTATGCCGAAGCGAAAACCTTGCTTGAATCAGGTTTCCGTTATTGGTTTGACGATGACGAGATAACGGAACTATACAGGCAAAGCGAGGACTTTCAAGTGCAAACCGCAGAAATGGAACTCCTGTTGCGCTGTTTTGAGAAACCGATGGAGGATAGCCACTGCTCCTATATGACTACCACCGAGATTCTGACCTATTTGGGACTATACACCCGTCAGCCCCTGTCCTTGAAACACATGGGCGAGGCTCTGAAAAGAACAGGATTCGAGAAAATGAGCAAAAGGCGGAACGGGGACAGTCCCATCTAATGTGTACAAGGTAAGGAAGATACTTCCTTGTCCACTACCGGGTAGTTGTAGTAGTCAAATGTAGTAGTATGTGCAGTGTCGTTCAAGACTACAAATAGCTGTTGGCTATCAGATGATTACAATAAAATATCGTGTAGTAAGAAGAAAGATGAAAAAAGTTTGGAGGGAAAAACTTTTAAAAAACCAAACTAGAACACTATAAAAACCATTATAATTCAACAAACTATATTAATAAGCAAATAAAATGAGAGCAAAAATTCCACCATAAGTTATTTTGTTTGATGGGTAGAAACGAATCCATCCACATAAGGTGCATCTGACTTTATTACTGCAAAAGCCTGTCTGACGAGCTTGTTTGCGACAGCAATAAGAGCTACCTTGGAAGGTTTCCCATTGGCTTTCAATCGCGCATAACACTCTTTGCAAGTAGTGTTTCCACGTAAAGCAGACCATGAAGCGACATAAAGCAATGAGCGCAGGTTAGCATCCCCATTACGGTTTATCCCACCTTTGATGTGTACGGATGTTCCTGACTGCTGGTAAGTCGGGCATATCCCGATAAAACGGGAAACCTGCTTTGCATTGTTGAAATAGGAGAATCCTCCGGTAGCCACAATCAAAGCTGTAGCCAAAGTGATGCCAATCCCTTTGATGGATGTAAGGAGCTTAACCTGCCTGTCAAACTCAGATGAAGCCAAGTCTGCAAGTTCAGATTCCAAAGACTCAATTTGGCTTACCAAAAAAGAAATAGTCTTATCCAAGGCTTTCATCCCGTTCTTGTCTTGGAACGGAAGCACCACGAGAGAGCTTTTCAGGTTCTTGCTCGCCGTAAGCTGTTTCTTCAACTGCCTGATAATCGTTTTCTTCTGCTTCAGCAGCATGACGGTTTCAGAGGGCATCTTGTAAACAGGAGGATTCATTTTCTCCCCGTACATGGCAATCATGCAGGCATCTTTGGGGTCGGTCTTGGTGACGGTCATCATCATGCGTGAAAAGTGCTTGATTTGTTTGGGATTTACCATGCTGGCAGCTATTCCTTGCCTGTCAAGCAGATAAAGGAGCAGAAAGCCGTAATTGCCGGTGGCTTCCATCACACAATGATGTTCTGTTACGGAAAGCGAGCCGATGAACTTCCTGATACCTTTTACGGTATTAGGGTAAGTTTGGGTCTGATAACCCGATACTGTCGGAAAAGCAGCTACGAAGCTGTTCTTGCCGATGTCGATTCCAATGTAAGTCATAACGTCTTTAATTTGGTTGAATACATCCTATAACCTATCGTCGCTAACACGGGATCTGAGTCCCAACGAACTATCCAGATTTCAGATGTAAAGGCATGGGGACTGAACGTTGAACCCGGCTTCATGAGCCACCAATTAATCGGTCTTTGTCCATGCCTATATCAAAGTTATAAATTATCGAATTATTAACCAACGTACAAATGTACGACCAACGTACAAATGTACGACCAATTAAATATTACAGCAATGAAAGAAGAAGATTTTTCAGCAATCAAGCGATACCCCATCGTGGCGTATCTCGAAGTGAAAGGTTTCAACCCTGTCCGCAGAACGGCAGCCTATGCGATGTACCGCTCACCGATCAGGGAGGAAACGCATCCGAGTTTTAAGGTGGACACACAGAAGAACCTTTGGATTGACTATGCAGAAGGCAGAGGCGGTAGCATCATAGACCTTTGTATGCGTTTGGAGGGCTGTACACTGTCGGAAGCCATCCGCCGTTTGGGGCAGAAATCTTCCGAAAATGTTGTGTATGAGCATTCAAGTGTCACAGCATATAAAAGGACACCGACCACAGAAATGGCAAATGGAGCAAGGAGACTGATAGAGGTATCAGACACCTTACCGCCACATTTGCAGGAGTATCTCACGAGGGAACGCTGTATCAACTTGGAAAAGGCAATGCCCTTTCTGTGTTGTATCAGCTATGAGGTCAGAGGAAAATGCCACCAAGCCATCGGCTTTGCCAATCAGTCAGGCGGATATGAACTTCGGGACAGTCACTCGTTCAAGGGAACGATAGCCCCCAAAGACATTACTCCCATATTCACGGACAGCACAGAACCGGTATGTATCTTTGAGGGGTTTATGGATTTCCTCTCCTTTCTTTCAATGAAAGAGAAAGTAACCAACCGCTGCCTTGTGATGAACTCCGCGAGCAATGTGGCAAGAGCTATACGCTATCTCTGTGAGAGGCACCTGACTTCTGTCCACACCTTTCTTGACAATGACGATGCCGGACGGAAAGCCGTACGGGAGTTTGTGCAGGCAGGGATTAATGTAGAGGATATGTCCGTGCATTACGCAAAGTTCAAAGACCTTAACGAGTTTCATGTCACTCGTTTCCGTGAGCAGAGAAAAAAGCAAAGGCAGGCAGAGCCTATAACAATAAAACCCAGACAAGTAAAACATAAAATCAGATAGAGAAATGGAAAAGAATACAATGATGAGCGACAAAGAGCTTTCATGGTTTTTGGGAAACCAAGATGATGAGGCAGACAATGAGGTTATCTCACAAACGGAAGCACAACCTGTTCAAATGGAGAAAACAACAACGGACATAGAAATGAAGAATGATAGTATTATTCATGGAAAAACAGACATCGCTTCAGGGCAATCCGAGCATACAAGGCACACAGAGAACGCAACCATTCAAAGACGTATCAGTGCTAAGATGAGAAAGGAAACACTTGGTGCCTACAAGCAAGCCTATCTTATGCCGACCAAATTGAGCAACCGTAAGGCGGTCTATCTGAGCAAGGAGACACAGGAACGTGCCGACTTCATCGTCCGCAGGTTGGGCGACAGGGGGAGCAACCTTTCAAGTTTCGTGGAGAACATCGTGCGCATTCATTTGGAAGAGTACGGTGAGGATATAGAGAAATGGAGAAAACTGTAAATCGCAGGAAAAGGACGAGGGTTTTCTTGAAAAGGGACAACCTTTCCATCCAAAACCCTCAACCCTTTCTGATGAACGTAGCAACAAACTTTTACTGAACATACTGAATGGAGGGAACGCCACGAACGCAGTTAGAAATGGAATGCACGGCATTCACTTTTCAACTACAAAACGTTTTATGCGTAAACGTCTCGTTAGCTGACATTGCAAGACGTCAGTTTGTACCCACAAACTGCGCTTGCTCCCCTCATTCGACTATCGGGGAGATTAGACTGTAATCACTCCGTTCTCATCAGTCAGCGTTCAGATTTTAAGAAACAACGAAAAGAGGACTTTTATATGGAAAGATACCATAAAGCAGTCAAGAGACTGCAACAAGACAAAGAAGAACAGAAGATGAACAAGACGGAGTTCATCAAAGTGAGATGTACTTTGGAAGAGAAAATACGAATAAGAGAAAAAGCGAAGAGTACGGGTAAGAAGTTCTCAGACTATTGCCGTGAGGCGCTCCTTGATGGAGCGGTTTTTGCAGTTCCCCAAATGACGGACAATGAGAGAGAAGCCGTCGATGTATTGAAAAGAACCGCACGATTCTTTACCCGTATTTCCAGCCTTATCAAGACAAGGAATGATGGTTGGGTAGTGATTACCCAGAGCCTTTCTTATTTGTCAAGAGAGGCATTTAAGCGATTTTTTAACCCCAAATACCGCATTCAGGGAGAAGCGTTTAAGCTCTTAGATATTATGGAAGATGATAGGAAAATGTAAGGCAATCGCTCACGGAAGCACGGCATTGGAATATATTTTCAGAGAGGGTAAATTCGGGCAAAACCTTGTTTCCAACAATCTCTGCGGAACTACACCGAAGGAGATTTACGAGGAAATGAGAATGGTCAACGACTACAACAGCAGGTGCAGGAACAAGTTCCTTCGTATCGAAATAGGAATTGCACCGAAGGATGAGTCAAGATTGAGTTTCACATCAGTCCGTAACCTTGCCTCAAACTTTGCGAGGCGCATGGGACTTGACGACCATCAATGGGTAGCGGTAACACATAAGGACACTGACAATATGCACATCCATATCATAGCTAACCGCATCAGTCTGTATGGCTCCGTCTATGACACTACCTTCGTAAGCAACAGGGCAGCAAGGGTGGCGGAGGAACTTAGCCGTAAATATGGCTTGACCATTGCAAAGGAAATCAAGGCGGAAAGGAAATATCAGAAGGCAAAAGCCAATCCTGCAAGAGAAACCGCCAAGCAACAGGTACAGAAAATCTGCCATGCGGCGTTTGAAAAGTATAGAGAGATGGGGAGGTTAGGACACTCTTTGTTCCTGTATGAACTCCATAGAAGTAGTATAGGCATAGAGCGGATGAAGAACAAGCAAGGCAAGATATATGGCTTGAAGTTCTCATATGGCGGACATACTTTCAAGGCTTCTGAAATCGGCAGGAAGTTCGGTTATCATTCTTTGCAAAAGAACTTTGATACAGACGACCTCACAGAGGGGAAGCAGCAGGCTTCGTCGCCACCTCAGGAGATGGAGAAGAAGCGTCCTTTGGATACCGACAGACCGCTTGTTTTTCTAAGCCATTCTTCTTGTACGCCATCGTCTGCCAATGATAAACTGCAAGTGCCACAAACCACTGGCTCAACAGTAGAAACTGCAATGTCCATTGCAGGGGAGGTTCTGGCGGGATTGGGGGGAATAGTTACACCTCAGGTGCATGGAGATGACTATGCCGAGATGGCATGGCAACGAAGACTCAGAAACCAAGTCAACAAAAAGAAAAAACGAGGAAGAGGGTTATAGCCCATGACCAATAGAAAAAGTGCAAAAACAAGAAGATTTCTTCAAAAACGCTTGCTGTCCAGCCGAAAAAAGAGTACCTTTGCAACAGACAGACAAGCGTTCTTTGTTTAGCAGAAAACAGCAAACTGATGTAGTTCGCTCGTTTCCAAATCGTTACCAATTCTATCTTCAACAAATGGTAACTTCCTTATTTTCAATAGGATAAAATTGCAGAATCATCTTCCGACGTAAAAACAGGACAATTAACAAGGATAATTGGTCTTTTTAAGAGGTAATTTCTTTTTAAATAATCATCCTTTATGGTTGGATATTTGTAACTTTCTTATTATCAGTAGTTTACTAAAACACTCATAACTCGCATATTTGAAAATAAAAAACATTGCCGTCCACTAAAAATCGCTAAGCGTTCTTTGAAATATTTGAAATATAGTTAGTTACAGAGATTTTCAAGGTGCGACGATTTGATTTTGTATCTTTGCAGTCCAAACAGATGACTGCATATGAACAAGCCCAAATACGTTTTCTCCCAATTGGTCGCTTTTATGGATTCAGACAAGTTTCGTCACATCGTTGATAAGTATGGCGGTAACCGCTATGTGAAGCACTTCACATGTTGGAACCAGCTCCTTACACTCATGTTTGGGCAGTTGAGCAATCGTGAGAGCATGCGAGACTTGATTGTCGCCATAGAGGCACATTACCAGAAGTGCTATCATCTCGGACTTGGCAAGCACGTGACCAGAAGTAATCTGGCTAAAGCCAATACAAATCGTGACTATCGCATCTTCGAGCAGTATGCCTACTACCTTGTGAGTAAGGCCAGGCGCAAACGGGCTGCGAATATCTTCAAACTTGACGGTAATGTCTATGCTTTCGATTCCACGACCATCTCGCTATGCCTGAATGTGTTTTGGTGGGCCAAGTTCCGCAAGCATAAGGGCGGTATCAAGATACATACCCTATATGACCTGGAGACTCAGATTCCCGCCTTCTTTCATATCACCACAGCATCAGTGCATGACTCCAAGGCGATGGGGGAAATCCCCATTGAGACTGGTGCTTACTACATCTTTGACCGTGGCTACAACAACTTCAATGAGCTCTATCGCATACATCGTGCAGAGTCGTTCTTCGTTGTCAGGGCCAAGACCAATTTGCAGTACAAGTGCATCAAGTGGAGACGCAGGCTGCCCGGGGGAATAATGACAGATGCTGAGATAGAGCTGACCATCTATGGCAGTCAGAAAGGCTATCCAGAACATCTTAGGCTTGTACGATTCTTCGATGAGGAGCAAGGCCGTGAGTTCATGTTCCTGACTAACGCAATGGAACTGACCGCACTGCAGGTTTCCGACCTCTACAAGAATCGTTGGCAGATAGAGCTTTTCTTCAAGTGGCTCAAGCAGCACCTCAAAATCAAGAAATTTTGGGGAACAACTGAGAATGCTGTCAGAATACAGATTTACTCCGCCATCTGTGCCTACTGCCTCGTTGCCATTGTGCAATATGATATGCGATTGGATAGAAGCACTTATGAGGTGCTGCAAGGCACTTACAGACACAACAAATCTCAGAGATCTCTTCGACAAAACTATATTCAAAAATGACAAGACCGAAGCGGTTCAGGTGAACCTAATTTATTTAATTTTTAAACTCGTCTATTTTTAGTGGACACTAGTGAATAAAAAAATATTTTTTCAAAATATGGGCTTATTTTAGACCATTTTGTAAACAAAATTCAGCATTGAAGCACATTCAGTTTGCTCCTGTTCTGCTCGCAGTCTGCCGATACTTATTCTGCATTTAGGCAACGGCAGCCATCCCACCGGGTATTGGTACTGAAGATTCCAAATCGAAGTGCAAAAAAGAGTAGCCCTCGCCGAGAGATGCAGACGTTCTCGAAGCGTAGCGAGAGGTTGTCTGCATCTCTCGCCGAGGAAAAAGCAACAACCGGCAATACAAATTAAAAAAGGGAGACCGAAGTCTCCCCAAGATTAACTAACTTTGTATTGTTTATGTACCATCAATTAATCTCGGAGCAAAGGTCGCAAATTTTCGCCTTACTTCAAAAGAAAACCGCAAGAAAAGAAATTGCCGCCATCGTCGGCATCAGTCAGGCAACACTCTCACGTGAAATCAAACGCAACAGCACGCCCTCGGGAAAGTATATCTGGACGAAGGCGCACGACATGGCCATGGAGCAAAGGAGGCGAACGGTGAGCAACTCCAGGCTCTCCGACGAATTGGTCTGGAGAATCAAGGAATATATCGTTAATGACCAATGGTCTCCAAGACAAATATCGGGGTATCTGCGTGTGAATGAGGGGATAAGGGTGTCCCATCAGTCCATCTACAACATCATCCACGATGACCCGACAGGGAAACTTGCCGGGCACACAAGACATCAGATGAAATACAGGCATCACCCCAAGGGTGGGCATCTTCCTGTCAAGGACAGGGTGAGCATCCATGAGAGAAGCAAGGAAGTGGACGGGAAGAGATTTGGAGACTTTGAGATGGACCTGATCGTCGACCCTGCCCAAAGGGCCATACTCACACTGGTGGAGAAATCCACCAATTATGTTGCTTATGCGGAAACTGCCATTTGGGAAGCAGTCGAAGCCTCTGGCAAAAGCAGTCAGGAGACTGCTGCTGCCATACAAGGACAGACTGAAGACCATTACCACTGACAACGGACCTGAGTTTGCCGCACATAAGGATATCACGAAATGGTTGGGCGTGCCTGTGTACTTTGCAGATCCATATTGTCCATGGCAAAAGGGAGCCATTGAGAATACAAACAAGTTAATCAGGCAATATATACCTAAAAAGGATTCCTTTGAGAACTATACGGACAAGAGGATTATGGCCATACAGAAGAAATTGAATGAAAGACCAAGGGAAAAACTAAACTTTTCCACACCAAAGTGCGAGTTCTTCAAACATGTGTTGTAATTTTGCACTTGCTGGTTGACTCTACAGGTACATATCTGTGGTTTTCGTCTTTCTTAAAATAAGTAAAAACCACGCTTGTTCAGTTTATTTACAGTAATTTTGTAGTTTAAAACAACCGGATTATAATGAATCTTACCAGCATAGTAAATAAGTTGTATTTTCAACCACGTCGCCGTGAATTGGACCGTTACGAACACGATGGAGAAGCCATTCAAGCGGAAGTTCTGAAATATCTCATAGAGCGTGCCAAGGATACGGAATACGGAAGAAATCATCTTTTTTCTACTATAAAGTCCTATGAAGACTACGCGCAGAACGTTCCCGTAAACACCTACGAGGAACTTAAGAACGATATAGACAGAATGCGCCACGGCGAGCTCAATATCCTATGGCCGGGACAGGTGAAATGGTATGCGAAGTCGTCGGGAACCACCAACGACAAGAGCAAGTTCATTCCCGTGTCGAACGAAGGATTGCAGAGCGTACACTATCAGGGCGGAAAGGACGTTGTGGCACTCTATCTTGCCAACAATCCCGACAGTCGGCTGTTCAGCGGCAAGAGCCTGATACTCGGCGGAAGCCATTCTCCCAACTACAATCTTCCGAACTCTCTCGTCGGCGATTTGAGTGCTATCCTCATAGAGAACATCAATCCTCTGGCAAACCTGAAGCGTGTGCCCTCCAAGCAGGTGGCTCTCCTGAGCGATTTCGAGGTAAAGCGCGACCGTATTGCGCAGGAAACGCTGAATGCGGACGTTACGAACATTTCCGGTGTACCGTCGTGGATGCTCAGCGTGCTCGTGCGTGTGATGGAACTTTCGGGAAAGACGCATCTCGAGGAAGTGTGGCCCAATCTGGAAGTGTTCTTCCACGGCGGCATAGCCTTCACACCCTATCGTGAGCAGTACGAGCAACTGATCACGAAGTCGTGTATGAACTATATGGAAACCTACAATGCCTCGGAAGGATTCTTCGGCATTCAGAGCGACCCTGACGACCAGAGTATGCTGCTGATGCTCGATTACGGCGTGTTCTATGAGTTCCTTCCGATGGATGAATTTGAAAGGGAAGACCCGAACATCGTTCCGCTGGGCGGCGTCGAGATAGGGAAGAACTACGCAATGCTCATCAGTACGGCGTGCGGACTGTGGCGTTATGAGATTGGCGACACGGTTCAGTTCACATCCAAAGACCCATACAAGTTCATTATCACGGGTCGCACAAAGTATTTCATCAATGCCTTCGGCGAAGAACTCATAATGGACAATGCCGAAAAGGGACTTGATGCAGCCTGCAAAGCCACGGGTGCGCAGATTCTCGACTATACGGCAGCCCCAATATTTATGGATGCCAATGCAAAGTGCCGTCATCAGTGGCTCATTGAATTTGCAAAAGAGCCTTGCAGTTTGGAGGAATTTACCGCAATTCTCGACTCGAAACTTCAGGAAATCAACTCGGACTATGAGGCTAAACGCTTCCACGACGTAACCTTGCAGCGACTGGAAATCATCCCTGCCCGCAAGAATCTTTTCAGCGACTGGCTCAAGTCAAAGGGAAAGCTCGGAGGGCAGCATAAGGTTCCCCGACTTTCCAACAGCAGAAAGAACATCGAGGAGATGCTGGCGATGAATTGAAAGCCTTTCCAAAGTCCGTTCAGAGCCTCCCCAAGCCCCTCCGAGGGAGGGGATGTGGTTGGCAAAATGAGACATAGGATTTACTTAAATTCTTTATATAAGGAAAGGAAGTAGATGGCAAGATAGATAAAATAGCCTCCCCAAGCCCTTCCAAGGGAGGGATGTGGTTGGCAAAGTAATGTGTAAAGATGAGCTTATGTTTTCAAGATTATCAAATAATATAAAGGTGTTCCTCAAACACATCCCCTCCCTCGGAGGGGCTTGGGGAGGCTTTGAAGGGACTTTTGTTTTCTTTCTTTTCCTTTTCCTCCTCTCTTCCTGTGCAAAAATGGGCGAACCCGACGGTGGATGGTACGACGAAGCACCACCGAAGATACTGGGTTCTGCGCCTGCCGACCGCTCAACGGACGTGAACAGCAAGAAGATAACCATTCTTTTCGATGAATTTATCAAGTTGGACAATCCTACGGAAAAGGTGGTCGTGTCGCCCCCGCAGCTCGAAGCACCCATAATCAAGGGACAGGGAAAGAAGATTTCCATTGAGCTGATAGACGAGCTGAAACCCAACACCACCTACACGGTGGACTTCTCGGACGCCATTTCGGACAACAACGAGAACAATCCTCTCGGAAATTACACCTATTCCTTCTCCACCGGCGACCACATCGACACGATGGAGGTAGCCGGATATGTGTTGGAAGCCGAGAATCTCGAGCCTATCAAGGGCATACTCGTGGGCTTATACAGCAACCAGTCCGACACGGCTTTCCAGAAACTGCCGATGCTCCGTGTGTCGCGCACCGACAGCCGCGGCCACTTCTCCGTCAAGGGCGTTGCAAAGGGCGATTACAGAATCTACGCCCTTCAGGATGCCGACGGCAACTATATGTTCAATCAGCCGAGCGAAAAGCTGGCGTTCACGCCCGAAGTGATTATGCCTTCGTCCAAACCCGACATCAGACAGGACACGATCTGGCGTGACTCGCTGCGCATTCAGGACATCAGGCAGACGCCCTACACGCATTTCCTCCCGGACGACGTGGTGCTCACGGCTTTCACGGAAGTGCTTACCGACCGTTATTTCCTGAAGGCCGAACGCCGTGAGGCCGACCATTTCTCGCTCTTCTTCAGCTACGGGCACGCCGACCTGCCGACAATCAAGGGGCTGAACTTCAATGCCGACGATGCCTTTATCGTGGAACCGTCGATGAATCAGGACACGATAACCTACTGGCTGCGCGACACAATGCTCGTGAATCAGGACACGCTGCAAATGGAACTCCAGTATATGGCGACCGACTCGCTCGGCAGTCTCGTGCCGCAGACCGACACGCTGGAAGTATTGTCGAAGAATCCTTACGCCAAGCGTATGAAGCAGAAACAGGAGGAATACGCCAAATGGAAGAAGCAACAGGACAAGAACAAGGAGCGCGGACGGGAATATGAAACCGAATATCCCGCAGAACTGCTCGACGTGCGCTACAATGTGGCATCGAGCATCGCACCTGATGAGAATCCCACCTTCGACATTCCCGCGCCGGTGGCCGTCTGCGACACGTCGAAGATACACCTTTACGAAAAGATAGACACCCTCTGGTATCGTGCCCAATACCAATTCGGAGCCGACCCGAGCCACCCTCGGCGATACAAGCTCGTTGCAGGCTGGAATCCGGGCAGCACATACAGCCTTGAGCTCGACTCAATGGCGTTCGTCGATGTCTACGGACGTCCTTCAAAGAAGTTCAAACAGGGCATAAAGGTGCGCGCATTGGAGGAGTTCAGCACGCTGATATTCTCCCTCCAAGGCGTGGACGGCAAGAATTGTCTGCTCCAACTGATGAACGCGAGCGACAAACCATTGAAGACCGTTGCGGCAAAGGACAACGCCGCCATATTCTATTATGTGAAACCCGGCAAGTATTATATGCGGATGATAGTGGACGACAACGACAACGGCCGATGGGACACCGGGCTTTACAGCGGGCAGCGTCAGGCAGAAGCCGTATATTACTACCCCAAGGAGATAGAATGTCAGGCCAAGCGCGAGTTCCGCGACACGTGGAATCCTCACAGCACGCCGCTTTACAGGCAGAAACCGGCCAATATAACCAAGCAGAAGGGCGACGCAAAACAGAAACAGCGCAGCAGAAACGCCGAGCGCGCAAAGAATCTGGGACTGGAATACAATCCGAAAAACGGCATAGAAGAGCATTTAAAGTAAGGCAGATGCCGCCCATTACCTTTCAACCCGAGTTCAGAACAAGCCTGAACTCGGGTTTTTCTATATGCCAAAGACTTTCCCCTGTGCGATGAAGACATTGCTTTCCCTATACCTACGCCAGTTCGGGATAGGATAAACCAAAAATCTCTCACAGAGAGCACAGACTCACAGATTAACGTCTACTCTTCCAAAAACAATCTCTGTGATTCAGTGCTCTCTGTGAGAGGTTAAAACAAAAGAAGATTGATAACTTTTCAGCACAATCTTATGTTTCTTCATCAGGGTTATCACGAACTAAGATTCGTATCTGCATTTATTTATACACCGTTCCGAGAATAGTTTCAAAGCTATGAGACAGTTGTTTCATAGCTTTGAGACAACTGTTTCATAATTATGAGACAATAGTTTCATAGCTTTGAGACAATTCTCGGAACAGTATAGCGACAAATGAAAGTACGTAGGAAATACAATCGGAATACAAGGGAAGAAACGATGCAGACCCGAGAACGCAGGGCTTGTGAGCGTTCTGTCCGTCGGTCTGTTCCCTTGTTTCCCGCTCTCTCACGGGGCTTTCTCCCAACTCCTTTGCTTCTTTTCCCAATCTCCGACAGGAAAACAGCATCGCCCGTGCGATGTATTTCTCCGGAAATCCTCCGATTTTTATATTCCTTTTTTTTTTATTACCTTTGCATCCAGAATAATAAACAACGTTATGAAGATAGAAAATCAGATAACAACCGCAGTACTCGCTGGCGTGAAAGAACTCTATGGTGCCGACGTACCGGCACAGATGATTCAGTTGCAGAAAACCCGTACCGACTTTGAGGGCAATCTTACGCTCGTGGCTTTCCCACTCTTGAAAACCTCGCGCAAGAAGCCCGAAGACACGGCACAGGAAATAGGCGGGTATCTGAAGCGGAACTGCGGGGCTGTTGCTGATTTCAATGTCGTCAAGGGATTCCTCAATCTCGTCATCGCACCGGCTGCGTGGATGGGCTTGCTCAACGAAATACACGCTGACGAGAAGTTCGGCGAGAAGAGCGTAACGGAGGAAAGCCCGCTGGCAATGGTGGAATATTCCTCTCCGAACACCAACAAGCCTCTGCACTTGGGGCACGTGCGCAACAACCTGCTCGGTTGGTCGCTCGCAAAGATTATGGAAGCGAACGGCTACAAGGTGGTGAAGACCAACATCGTGAACGACCGCGGCATCCATATCTGCAAGTCTATGCTCGCTTGGCAGAAGTGGGGCGAGGGCATCACGCCCGAGAAGGCCGGCAAGAAAGGCGACCATCTGATCGGCGACTTCTACGTTGCCTTCGACAAGCACTACCGTGCCGAGCTGAAAGAGCTTACCGACAGGTTCATTGCCGAGGGTCTGGACGAGGAAGCGGCGAAGGCGCGTGCCGAAAAGGAATCTCCCCTGATGCAGGAAGCCCACGAAATGCTCGTGAAGTGGGAGTCCAACGACCCCGAGGTGCGCCGTCTCTGGGAAATGATGAACAACTGGGTGTATGCAGGTTTCGACGAGACATACAAGGCTCTCGGCGTAAGTTTCGACAAGATTTACTACGAAAGCAACACCTATCTCGAAGGAAAGAAGAAGGTGGAGGAGGGTTTGGCAAAGGGACTCTTCATCCGTAAGGACGACAATTCCGTATGGGCGGACTTTACCAACGAGGGACTCGACCAAAAGCTGTTGCTCCGCAGCGACGGCACATCCGTCTATATGACACAGGACATCGGTACTGCCGATATGCGTTTCAAGGATTTCCCCATCGACAAGATGATCTACGTCGTGGGAAACGAGCAGAACTATCACTTCCAAGTGCTTTCAATCCTCCTCGACCGTCTCGGCTTCAAGTGGGGAAAGGACCTCGTCCACTTCTCCTACGGTATGGTGGAGCTGCCTAACGGAAAGATGAAGAGCCGTGAGGGAACGGTGGTCGATGCCGACGAACTGATTGAAGCAATGATTTCCGATGCCCGGAAGACATCCGACGAACTCGGAAAATTCAAGGATATGAGCGAGGAAGAGAAGAGCGAGATAGCCCGTGTGGTGGGCCTCGGCGCATTGAAATACTTCATACTCAAGGTGGATGCCCGTAAGAATATGCTCTTCAATCCGGAGGAATCAATCGACTTCAACGGAAATACCGGTCCGTTCATCCAATATACTTACGCCCGCATCCGCAGCATTCTGCGCAAGGCAGCCGACCAGAGCATCGCCGTTCCGGCTTCATTGGCGGACGATGCTCCGCTCAACGAGAAGGAAGTGGCATTGATTCAGAAGATGAACGACTTTGAGGGCGTGGTGGCTCAGGCCGGAATTGATTACAGTCCGAGCGGCATTGCCAACTATTGCTACGAGCTTACCAAGGAGTTCAACCAGTTCTATCACGATTACAGCATTCTCAATGCAGAGAATGAAGACGAGAAAATCGTTCGTCTGGTGCTCGCGCAGAACGTTGCCAAGGTCATAAAGAACGGTATGGCACTCTTGGGAATCGAGGTTCCCGAACGTATGTAATGCCCAGTCTCCACGCATCCACACGCCAATGCTCCGGAATCCACCATCCAATCGCCACGACACCGTATTGCCTTTGCCGCTCGAGGTAAAGGCGAATGCGTGGGCTGTGGATGCCGGTTGCTCCGGAAATCCCGGTCCGATGGAGTATCAGTGTGTGGATTTGGCTACCGGTGCCACCGTGTTTCATTACGGTCCTGTGTGGGGAACGAACAATATCGGCGAGTTTCTCGCCATCGTCCACGCTTTGGCACTGATGGACAAGCAGGGAATCAGGGACAAGGTTATATACAGCGACTCCTACAATGCCATTCTCTGGGTAAAGAAGAAGAAATGCAAGACCACCTTGGAGCGAACCCCGAAGACCGAGGAACTCTATCAGGTAATCGCCCGTGCCGAACAATGGCTCCGTGCCCACGCCGTAACGGTTCCCCTCATTAAGTGGGAAACGAAGACGTGGGGGGAGATTCCCGCGGATTTTGGTAGAAAGTAGGCTTTATAAGAGCTTGGAATTAATAATTATCCACTGATAATCAGAAATTTGTTGTTATTTTTCAGGTGTTGGAAAAATATACTGCTGCTTTTTACGTTAATATGAAAAACAATCTGTTGCTAAGAATGAAAAAAAATATTATTCTCCTTTTTCTATTTATATGTGCGATTTCTGCAAACGCACAAAGGTTTGCAGGAGACATAACTTTATATCCACGCTTGGGAATAAACTTTGCAAAATTTAGTGATGGTTATTCGTATGCAAAATATCAGAATCAAATAGAGGATAAGACTAAGCCTGTCTTTAAATTCGGTTATGATATAGGTATAGAGCTGCATCGCCAGTTTGATGAAAGGTTTGGAGCATCAATAGGTTTGCTTTTTGCACGTGAGGGTGGCAAGCTATCTGATTATTCCGAAGAAACGGAGCGTATAAAGAATGTGATAAAGGATTCTAATACAAGTCTTTATTATCTGCATCTTCCGCTTTTAGCAACTGCTGACATAGTAAAATGGCGAAATTCGGGTATTTCTATAAAGGTTGGTGTGCAGCCCGGTATATTAGTAAGTGCAAGAAACTCTAATGAAACAGAAGTGTATAATAAGAAAGATAATATATGGATTCTTGATAAGGAAAAGAGCGGACGGGCAAGTGGGAATGTTAAATCTGCGTACAAAGATTTAAACTTGTCAATTCCTGTTGGAGTAGAATATAGATATAAGAATTATTCTTTCGATTTAAGGTATAATATAGGACTGACCAAAGTCTATGAATATGTAGACGACAATATAAATAACAGAAGTATCCTATTGACCATAGGATATGGTATACCTTTATAAATTCATCTTATTACAGGCAGACAACTGAAAGGAGAACTGAAATGACAGGCAAACGGCGTGCCCTGTTTGCGGAAAGGTTTGTCTGCGCTCGTTTGCCCGTCCCCCGATTCGGGTAATTCAATCCTCCGGTTTATAGGTAATGATGGTGTTTCCGTAGTTTACTGTTTCCGCAATCCTTATATTCTCGGGCAATACAGGTGCGTCAATTCCGTTGGCAACGATGAAAGGAGCCGTTTCCACTCTTATCTCGTCCCATAGCCTTTTATCGATGAAGGATTGGAGAACACTTGCTCCTCCCTCCACGATGAGGCTTTGCAGCTTTCGCTCGTAAAGGTCGTTCAGCAGCGATTCGATAGAAGAAAAGACGAGTGGCGTGGGGAGAACGGAGGATTCGGATGGGACGGATGAGACTGGGAGTGAGGAGGAAAGGACTATCTTTTGTGGACTTGGGCCGCTCCATTCGCGCACGTTGAGCTGTGGATGCTCCAATTCTTCCGTGATTCTGCCCACTAATATCGCATCGTTCTCGGCTCTCAGCTTGTGTACCAGCATCTTTGTGAAAGGCGTAGACAGCCTTAACGCCTCATACGCTTTGCCGTTGTCGGCCGTTTCCGTTTGCTCTTTTTCGGAGGAAAGGAGGTATGTGTGTCCTATCTTTCCGTTCTTGCTCTGCGCCCATTTCAGTATGATGTAGGGATGCTTATGCGTGTTGAAGGTAATGAACTTCCTGTTGATTTCGAGGCATTCTCTTTCAAGTACGCCCACGGTAACCTCTATTCCCGCTGCCTGAATGCGCTGAATGCCGCGCCCCTGTACTTCGGAGAACGGGTCTATGCAGCCACAGACCACTCGCTTCACGCCTTTTCTGATAATCAGGTCGGCGCAGGGTGGTGTCTTTCCGTGGTGCGAACAAGGTTCAAGGCTCACGTATAGAGTGGACGTTGCAAGCAGAGCTTCGTCCTCGGGTCGCACGGATGCAAACGCATTTACCTCTGCGTGTCCCTCGCCGCAGCGCACGTGGTAGCCTTCGCCGATGATTCTCCCCTCATTGCTCACGATTACGGCACCCACCATAGGGTTAGGCTTTGCCAGTTGCTCGCCGTTTGCCGCCAGTTGCAGGCAGCGGCGCATATACATTTCGTCTATTTCTTCTTGTTTCATTTCGTTTTATTTTCTACCTTTGCAATATGTCATATCAGGAATTATGCCAGCGATTGTCGAACGTTTATCCACAAGGCGAGGCACAAGCCGTCGTCCGTACTGTGCTCGATATGCGTTTCGGACTCTCGCTGACCGATATTTATACAGGCAAAGTTAATGAATTATCCTCAGAAGATGCTGCCGAACTCGAAAAAATAATGCTCCGTCTGGAACAGGCAGAGCCGGTTCAGTATGTTCTCGGCGAGGCAGAGTTTCTGAATCGCACGTTCCGTGTGGAGCCGGGCGTGCTTATTCCTCGTCCCGAAACGGAAGTACTCTGCCGTTGGATAGCCTCGGACTGCAATCGTCCGTACTGCGCTCTTCAGCCGCCTGCGCCATTGCAGATACTCGATGTCGGGACAGGCAGCGGCTGCATTGCCGTATCTTTGTCGCTGGACATTCCCAATTCCGAAGTAACGGCGTGGGATATATCCGGCGATGCGCTCTTGATTGCACGCAACAATGCCATCAGTCTCGGCGCAAGCGTGAACTTTCAACTGCAAGATGCGCTTTCTGCGCCGGAAAATGCCCATTCCGTGGATATTATTGTGAGCAATCCTCCTTATATTTGCGACTACGAACGAAAGGATATGGCACGGAACGTATTGGACTTTGAACCTGAAACGGCATTGTTTGTGCCCGACGATAATCCGTTGCTCTTCTATCGTGCGATTGCCGAATACGGAACGGAGGCATTGCGAAAGGGTGGTGCGCTCTATTTTGAAACCAATCCGTTGCATATCGATGCTGTTGTCGATATGATGAAAGTATTGGGATATTCTCTGATTGAAATGCGGGAAGACCAGTTCGGCAAGCGAAGATTCACCAAAGCCATAATGCTATGATACAGAAGAAACCGATGACCGAGGCGGCAGCTTTGAAGAAACTGGGCGACCTCTGTGCGAGAAGCGAGCATTGTTCGGGCGAAATGGCAGAGAAAATGCGCAAGTGGGGAATTGCCAAAGACGCTCAGGAGCGCATCCTCGACTATCTCATTGACCATAAATATATCGACGATTCGCGCTTCACGCAGTCTTTTGTACACGACAAAATCGTTTACAACAAATGGGGGCGCAGGAAGATTGAGCAGGCGTTGTGGCTGAAGAAAGTGCCGGAGAGCATTTCCCGGCCTATTCTCGACGAAGTGGAAGACGGCGAATACCTTGCAGTCTTGCGCCCATTGCTGAAAAGTAAGTATCCGACAATCAAAGCCGAGACCGATTATGAGCGTTCCGTGAAGCTGATTAAGTTTGCTATGGGGCGTGGTTTCACACTCGACCTGATACGGAAGTGCATAGACGATGCGCCGTTAGTGGACGATGCCGACCTTGATTTTGAAGATGGAGAAGACGATTAGCGTTTGGTCGCGCCTGTTCGACCTCATTGCTCCCCGTGCCTGTCCCGTGTGCGGCAGACGGATGAGCATTACCGAAGTGGCATTGTGTGGTGCCTGCAACTTCACGCTGCCGAGAACTGGCTATCAGAAATCTCCACTTGACAACGAACTGGCACGGCTCTTTTGGGGCAGAATACCTGTGGAAAAGTGTGCAACTTTCTTCTTTTACAAGCCCCATTCGCCTTCGAGCCATCTCATCTACAAACTGAAATACTACGACCATCCCGAGATAGGAGAGGAATTGGGCGAAATGCTCGCCGAGGAATACCTGCCGTCGGGCTTCTTCGACGGTATCACGATGATTCTTCCCACACCTCTTGCCCGCAAGCGCATCCGTCAGCGGGGCTACAATCAGAGTCTGGAGATAGCCAAGGGCGTGGCAAAAGTTACGGGACTGCCCATTTGCGAGAAGGCCGTGAGGCGAAGAAACTTCACGGAAAGCCAAACGAGAAAAGGCCGATGGCAGCGAAATGAGAACGTAGAAAAGGACTTTGAGCTGTTGAACACCGACATTCTGGAAAACCAGCACGTGCTTCTGATAGACGACGTGATTACGACTGGTGCCACGCTGTCGGCATTCGGAAAGGAAATAGCCAAGGCTAAGAACGTAAAAATCAGCATCCTTGCTTTGGGATTCGCCAAAAGTTAATTATCTTTGCAGAAGAAATTTATATCGATATAATGGAAGATTTGAAGAAAACATTTGCAGGCAAACTGCTCGGAATCAAGGCTATCAAGTTGCAGCCGAACGACCCTTTCACGTGGGCGAGCGGTTGGAAGTCTCCTTTCTATTGCGACAACCGAAAGACATTATCGTTCCACGATGTACGTTCATTCGTAAAACTGGAACTCACTCACGCCGTCTTGGCTCACTTTCCTGAAGCTACGGCCGTTGCAGGTGTAGCCACCGGTGCCATTGCGCAGGGTGTTCTGGTGGCCGATGAGTTGGCAATGCCCTACGCATACGTTCGTCCGAAGCCGAAGGACCACGGAATGAAGAACCAGATTGAGGGCGAGTTGCCGGCAGGTTCGAAGGTAGTGGTGGTGGAAGACCTCATTTCCACCGGCGGCTCTTCGCTGAAAGCCGTTGCCGCCTTGCGCGAAGCCGGTTTTGAAGTAGTGGGTATGGTGGCATCCTACACCTATGGTTTCCCCGTAGCTGAAGCGGCATTCAGCGAAGCCGGCGTGAAACTCGTAACGCTCACGGACTATAAGAGCGTGGTGGAGAAGGCCTTGGAAATCGGTTATATCAAGGCAGATGAAGTTCCTATGCTCGACGAATGGCGCAAGGATCCTGCAAACTGGAAGAAATAATCTTGTTGTTTTTATGAGTAAATTTGAAAGTAGCGTAAAGCAGATTGCTTATCCTCAGCAGAATGTATATAATATGCTGAGCGATCTGACGAATATAGAACGTGTGAAAGACAAGGTGCCGGAAGACAAGTTGAACGATTTGACGTTCGACAAGGACACCATTTCCGTGAGTGTGCCGCCGGTCGGACAGATAACGATGCGTATCATCGAGCGCGAAGAACCGAAGATGATCAAGTTTGCGAGCGAGAACTCGCCGTTGTCTTTCAACTTCTGGATTCAGGTGCTGCCGACGGATGAGGCTAATTCCAAGATGCGCCTGACGATAGATGCCGACATTCCATTCTTCGCAAAGGCTATGGTGTCGGGTCCGTTGCAGGAAGGCATCGAGAAGATAGCCGATGCGCTGGCAATGATTCCCTATCAGGAATAAGTTCATAGTAAGGAATACACGATGGCAAAAAACAAGATTTGGCGCAAGGCATTGCCGCTCTGTCTGGCAGTTGTCGGACTGTTGGCTTCCTGTGGCGACAGCCTTGATTTCAAGTACAGCGAGTTCCATCCGAACCTGACAATCGACAACAGCGTACATCTCGACCAAACGTTGGCGAGCGCGATGAATGCGCTCTCGCCCGGTGTGTTCACGGTTGTAAAAACAACGTTCAAGGACGGAGCAAACTACTTTGTCTTCCGCAACAATCAGGGACAGTCGTCCGAGAAACGCTTCACGGCAATAGACCTTCGCCTGCAAAGCTATCTGCACGTGGGGATGAACAACGGGCTTATCGTGGGCTTCGGCAATCTCGATAACCCTGCCGTCTTCTATTCCTACGACCTCCAATGCCCGAATTGCTTCAGCCTTTCGGCTCTTCCCCTCCGTTCCTATGAATTGTCATTGAGTGGTACGGGCATCGCCACCTGCAACACCTGTCATCGCACCTATAATCTGAATACGGGCGGAAACATTATGACCGGCGACCACGGCAAGCCCCTTGAGCGTTACCGTGCATCCACAACCGGACCCAACGGAGTGCTGCGCGTGTATTGAGGCAGGCAGTTTGAGGGAGGAAGAATTGCAAAGAAAATAAGTTGAAAAATGAATAAGAGAAGATGGTTCGGCATTTCAAACATCGGTGTCGTCCCATCTTTTCTTGTTTTATACGCTATCTGTGCAGTTGCATAGAACCACGAAAAAACTTTACATCATACTTTTTATACTGCGAAAGTCTGTAATTCATAAATTCCTGATTTACAGATACATAACATACTTACGTCATTTAGCTTGCATTCTTCGCATAATTGAAAACGCGCTCTTGTCAAACAACTCGGGTTAGTGATAAACAACGAAGAAAGAAGGACAGAATAACCTTATGTTTCTTGGTTCGGGCTGACTCCGAATTCGGTTTACTGACAATATTGATTCGGGGAAATCCACCGGTTTACAAATAAAAAGCCCACGGACGCAGCGCATCCGTGGGCATTGATATATGTTCTGACTATTCGACTGGCTTACTTAGCCGGTGTCATAGTAACCTTAACGTGGTTGCCGGAAGCGAGCAAGCTCTTGAAGAAGCCTGCAATCTTCTGAGTTGTCAAGCCTTCAACGGCAGCCTTGTAGCCGTTATGAAGGTCTACACCACCCCAAACAAACTCGTCGATTACACCCATCCAGTGTCCGTTGCTCTTTGCTTCAAGGTCAGCATTCTTGAGCATATTCTCCTTTACCTTCGTAAGTTTATCTGCATCAACTGTTACAGATGTCTTCTTGATACCTTCCTGAAGCAGCTTCAGAGCCTGTTCAGCCTTTTCTGGTGTCATTGGGCAGTATGCCTGAACGGCAGCAACGGTCTTGTCTCCCTTGCGGCTCAAACCACCGTAAGCACCTACTGAGTAAGCAGCACCTGCATCTTCACGGATGTCCTTCAGGTAAACCATACTGAGAACCTGGCAAGCAGCATCAACAAGAACATAGTTTTCAACTGTCATTGGCATATTGGTGTGCCAGAAGTCGAACGTAATTGCCTTCGGAGTTTCAGACTTGCGTGTGAACTCGTTCACAACCTTGCCCTTTGCAACGTCCGGAGTCTCTGTCCAGTTTTCAGCCTTACCCTTTGGAAGACTGCCGATATACTTCTCGATCAATGGGCGGAGTGTAGCCTCATCAAAGTTACCTACGAAATAGTAAACGAACTGACCGGGGTTAGCGAAACGCTCTTTCCAAATCTGGAGCACGCGGTCGTAGTTCACCTTGTTCAATCTCTCGATGCTCATCGGAGCGTGACGGTCTTCGTGGTTGTAGAGAGAATAGGTGAGAGAATCTGAGAATACGCTTTCAGGAGAAAGATCCTTGTTCTTCAAAGCCTGCTCGTACTGAGTCTTCAAGGCATTGAATGACTCCTGATCCTTTGCAACGCTTGTGAAGTTGAGGTAAACCAACTGAAGCATTGTCTCAACATCCTTTGGTACTGACTGGCCGGAAACATACTGATAGTAGCCACCCAAGCCCAAACTTGCGCTTGCCTGCTTACCGAAGAGAGCCTTCTTCAACTCCTGATTAGAGAAGTTTCCA
Organism: Prevotella sp. HUN102; assembly: GCF_000688375.1. Lineage (NCBI taxonomy): Bacteria > Pseudomonadati > Bacteroidota > Bacteroidia > Bacteroidales > Prevotellaceae > Prevotella > Prevotella sp. HUN102. The sequence continues at coordinate 542,030 of NZ_JIAF01000004.1, forward strand.
AGACCGCTGACAGAGATTACATCGTCGAAGAGAGCGAGGTTGGCGAAGTCTGACTTGCCGTAAGCACCTGAACCACCCTTAGCCTTAGCTGTGAATCGGATTTCGTTGTCCTTGAAATCAGTCTTCTTCAAGATAACACGGGCACCGTTGCTCAATGTGAGTTCCTTGTAGCCGAATGTCTTGTTGGCTGTTTCCTTAACAATCTTGCCGGCCTTTGGCAACTTTGTTACGTCGAGCAGAGGCTCGTTCTTCACGTTATCAACGTAAGCCTCGAGCTTTTCGCCGCGAACTTCCTTGATAGCCTGTGCCATAGCAGTCTCAGAAGCATAGTTTGCACCTGCCTGTTCGCGCGCGAACATATAAACAACGAGATTGCTGTCAACGTCGGTAATGAGGTCCATAACGTATTCGTTCACGATTTCAACGCCGATCTGCGGCATCTCGATGAACTGCTTCATAAGCTGATATTCGTCTTCCTTGCTTGGAATAGGCTCGTTTGCGAGATAGTGATCGCGAAGTTCATCGCCGTACTGATCGTTCTTGATCTTGTTGCGGTTCTGATATTGAGACTCCAACTGTGAAAGATATTCAGACTTCATACGGTCGAACTCGCCCGGAGTGAAACCGAACTGACGCGCGCGCTGTGCTTCACGATACAGAGCTTTCAGTGCTTCGATGTCCTTTCCTTCCTTAGCCGTAGCAGACAACTGGAATGCACCCTTTGTATTTGAAATTATATAGTCGCCGTCAAAGCCATAAGCATTGATAAATGGGCAGTCAGCTTTCTGAACCATCTCGCTGAAACGCTGATTGAGCATCATTGCAATCATATCTCTCAGATAGCTGTCGAGGAGATAGAACATATCGCTCTTCATTTCCTTTGGAGTGGCGTCGTGCTTCATAGCAATGCCGATGGAAGTGCGCTGCATTTCCTTATCCTTGTCGAATACGTAGAGTGCCTCCTTGTTGTCAGGCACCTGTTCTTCAACCACCTGAGCGGCATTTGCCGGAACAGTAACGTTTGCCCAGAGTTTCTTGATTTCCGCTTCGGTGTGATCCACGTCAATATCACCTACAACGATGATACACTGGTTGTCCGGACGGTACCATTTGTGATAGTAGTCGCGCAAAGCCTGATACTCAAACTTATCGACAACGCTCATCAGACCGATTGGCAGACGCTTTCCGTACTTAGCTCCCGGATAGAGCTTTGGCAAAGCACGGTCGTAGATTCGCATAATCGGAGACTGACCGTTCAGCCATTCCTGATGGATAACGCCACGCTCCTTGTCGATTTCCTTGTCTGAAAGTGTAAGACCGTTTGACCAGTCCTTCATAATCAGCAAACAAGAGTCGAGTGCGCTCTGTCGTGTCGTCGGCACATTGCAAACACGGTAAACCGTCTGGTCAATGCTTGTATAAGCATTCAGGTCGCTACCAAATTCAACACCGAGAGAACGGGTGAACTCCAACAGCGTTGAATCAGGGAAGTGCTCGGAACCATTGAACGCCATGTGCTCAAGGAAGTGAGCCAAACCACGCTGATGTTCTTCTTCCTGAATAGAACCCACACGCTGAGCGATGTAGAAGTTAGCTACTTTTTCAGGCCATTCATTGTGCAGAATGTAATAAGTCAAGCCGTTGCTGAGCTTACCTTGCCTTACGTTCTTATTAACAGGAATTGGTCCCATCTGCTGAGCAGACACCATTCCGGCAACAAAAAGAAAGGCAACCAAAAATAAATGTTTAATTTTCATTTTATTACAGGTTAAAATCAATAATTTATTATCAATGAGACAAAGGTACATAAATTCCTCCAACATCGCCATATTTTCGTATTTTTTTCACATTATTATTAGAAAAAACACATATAGAAAGTGGATTTCCACGGTTTAAATGGAAATTTATGACTGTGTTAGGATTAAGAGACCCAACCTACGAATTGTATCGAATGTTTCTCGGATGATGCTCCAATATCTCTTGCCGGAGCGTCGTGGTGTCAATATGCGTGTATATTTCTGTGGTACCGATACTTTCGTGTCCGAGCATTGCCTGAATGGCACGCAGGTCCGCGCCTCCCTCCAACAAAGCAGTGGCGAAGGAATGGCGCAACGTATGAGGGGAAATAGTTTTCAGAATCCCCGCATCCTTTGCATAGTTCTTTATCATTATGAGAATCATCGTTCGGGTAAGATGGGCACCACGCCGATTCAGGAACACATAGTCCTCCTCTCCGGGTTTTATTTTCATCACATTACGGTCCATAAACCAGTAGCCAAGCTCCTCTATTGCCCGAGGCGAAATAGGCACGAGGCGTTCCTTGCTGCCCTTTCCCATCACACGCACGAACTGCTCTTCCAGATAGAGATTCGAGAGCTTGAGATTCGTAAGTTCCGAAACACGAAGCCCACAGGAGAACAACACCTCGATAATCGCCTTATTGCGGTGTCCCTCCCATTTGCTCAAGTCAATGGCTTTTTCGAGCATATCCACCTCTTCCGTCGAAAGCACTTCGGGCAGATGCTGCGGCTGCTTGGGAGATTCGAGCAGTTCCGTGGGGTCGTTTTCGAGATAGCCGTCGAGCACCAGATAGTTGTAGAACTGCCTGACGCCGCTCAATATCCTTGCCAGAGAACGGGCACCGATGCCCAAATCGCGAACGGCACCGGCAAAGCGTTCGATGTCTTCCAGTTTGGCGTCCACGACAGAGATGTCTTCTCCCTTCAGAAATACCAGCAACTTCTGCAAATCGCGCATATATGCGTCCAGAGTGTTGGGCGAATAACCCTTCTCCAATTTCAGATAACGCTGATATTTCTGCCTAAAATCAGAAAATGTATCTTTCTTTGTTTCCATTTTCATTGTGTATTTCTACCCTGATTAGAATACAGAGGACAAGAGGACAAGAGAACCAGTTTACAAGGAAAGCATCTGCCTGTGAGAATGTTGGCAAGCAGACACACCAACATCGCTGGCCTTTCAGCATTCTCTTTTCATCGCCATCGGGTCATTTCTTCTCCCTGATTCTGTTCTCTGCAAAGATACAAAAATTCATTATAATGATAAAATCCACAAGAGGATATTTCGACACACCCTCTTGTGGATTTCATAACGGAATTTACAGGCAAGCGGAATTACCTTGCAAACTTCAGCGATTCGCCCTTTTCGGTGCGCAGGATGAAGATGCCTCTGCCCAAATCAACGTTTGCAGGAACAGTTCCACCCCACACCTGCTTACCGCCTGCGTCGTAGATACGGGCCTCAACCTGTTCGTCTGCATAGATTTGGCAACCGTTTTCGGTCTTCATCACGCTGATATTCCCCGTCTGTTCAGCCTTTGCCGCGCTGATACCGGTAGCCGTATCCGTGAGCTTAATCATATAAGTGCCCACCGTGTTTGCATTCTTCTTGCCGATTCCGGGATAGCCCGGATTGCTCATCGTGCAGTAAACACGGAGCGTGTCGTCTTCGGAAAGCGTCTTGTCGAACGTGAACTTGCCCTTATCGTTGGTCATCTTGTCTGCCGGCACCACCACGTATTTTGCAGTGGCATTGGGCTTGTACTTCCATATAAACTCGCTCTGCTGCTTAGTGGTGGCAATTCCCATCGCCATATTCAGATGGGAAAGATCCACAGTATAGTCCTTAATCTTGGATTTCGCAACGAGATAGGTTGTCTGCGAGGAATAACGGAAATTCTCGATAGGCTCTTCCACCATATAGCGGTCTGGAATCTGGTCGAAACCGAGTGCATTTGCACGCACGTCCAACGTCTTGAGGAACTTCAGGTTCTTTGCTCCCTTGATGCCGCGCAGGGGCTTTTGGGGCAGACTGCACACAAGCGTTTCCAGTTTCGGAGTCTTCGTGAGGTCGAGCGTGTCGATAGAAGCACCCACGAAACCTATTTCCTTCAAGTTGGGAACACCGTCGAGATTTACCTTTTTCAGCGTGCCCTGCCCCAAATCGGTAGGCGAAGCCTGAACAGATTCAAACTTGCTGCTCTGCGGCAACACGATTTCCTCGATACCGGTACTTGTCAGCGTGAGCGAAACGAGACCTGAACAGTTCGTAACGTCTATCTTGTTGTGAGCCGTAAGCGACGTGTAGTCGATGTTGAGATTCTCCAATACGGATGAATTTACGGAAACAACGCCGTTTATTGAACGGCTCGATACCACACGGAAAGTGGTCAGTGCGTCGGCGGCAATCTCAATCGTGCGCTCATTGGCAGACGGAGTTGCAAAGGTGTACTTGATGGATTCCACCTTGGTCTTGCCCACATTGTCGTAGGTTTTCACGCCTTCTCCGAAGTCGCAGACCAACGGTCCGGCACCCTCTGTCATTCTTACGGCGAACGATACATTTACAGCATTCGGCGCAACGATCAATACTATCTTCTCTGCCGGCATAGTCTGAGCCGATGCCAATCCCACAAAACCAGTGGCAAAAGCCGATAAAAGTAGATTTTTAATCATAGGTCTATAAATAATAATGTTATAAAATAGATTCGTTTTGCTTATCGCTTGTCTACGCACACATACAGCGATGGAACATAAATCTGCTGAACAGCGTCTGTATTGCAATTTTTAGCGACAGAATGCAAAGATAGAAACATTTAATTAAAAATCAAACATTTCTTTTGTTATTTTTACAATCTGACACATTTATGCGATTTCCACAACCATATTAACATAAACCAAAATTCCACAAAAGAGGAATGGGAATACAGGAAATGGCAAGCGGATGAGGAAGGAAATTCAGTTGGTTTGCAAACGTGCGAAGAACGCATTCCATTCTTCGCAAAAACGCAACGCATTCTTGCGAAGATTGCGCCGCATTCTTCGCAAGAATGGAAAGCAGAGAAATAGTATCTGATTATCAAACACTTACAGGAGTTGAATGATAATAATTTCTCAGCCTTGCTATTTTATCTCTCACAGATTGCACAGAAGCACAGAATTCATTTTTACCACAGAGAATGCAAGGCATTCAAGGATGGCACAGATTTCCGTGTGCGAATGTGTGTTGCAGAATATCTTTTAAAAGATTGGTCCCGAACTCGGATAATATTTTCTTCATTGCTGCTTGATTTCCGTGTGCGAATGTGTGTTGCAGAATATCTTTTAAAAGATTGGTCCCGAACTCGGATAATATTTTCTTCATTGCTGCTTGATTTCCGCTTATTGTTTGCAGATTTCAAGGATTTTTCGGAACTTTGTAACGAAGTTGTACGCAGCATCGGCAGCACAGACTGTGCAGACGGCAAGCCGAAAAACGGCTGAAGTCCGGCGATGCGTACAGTTTTCCGTTATCAATATTTTATGGATTTAATTCAATCACGGAGGAAGAATATGAAAATAATCATCATCAACGGTCCCAATCTCAACCTGCTCGGGACGCGCGAACCGGAAATATACGGCAGCGAGTCGATGGAGGCTTACATTCCAAAGCTCCGGCAGCGTTATCCCGATATGGAAATTGAATACTATCAGAGCAACGTGGAGGGCGAACTGATCAACAAGATGCAGGAAGTGGGCTTCTCTTACGACGGAATCGTGCTCAATGCCGGTGCCTATACGCACACGAGCATTGCACTTCTGGACTGTATCCGTTCCATTCACACGCCTGTCGTGGAAGTGCATATAAGCAATGTGAGCAGCCGTGAGGAGTTCCGCAGCCGCTCAGTGATTGCCCCCGGATGCAGAGGAACCATACAGGGATTCGGTCTCGACAGTTACCGGCTCGCCATTGAGAGCCTTCTGGGCTTGGCGACAAGGTAAGGGTGCAAGGAAACAGGAAACGAATTGAAAAGAAAATGAGCGGAAACGAAACCATAGACCAGTACATCCAGTCGCACATCGACCACGAGGGCGACTATCTCTATCGCCTCTATCGAGCCACGAACATTCACACCGTTCACGGCAGAATGGCGAGCGGACACATTCAAGGACGACTGCTGAAAATGCTCGTGAAGATGATTCAGCCGAAGAATATCCTCGAAGTGGGCACGTTCAGCGGCTATTCGGCAATATGCCTTGCCGAAGGACTGGCAGAAGGGGGCAAGCTCTATACATTTGAAATCAACGACGAAATGGAGGATTTCACGCGTCCGTGGATTGAGGGTTCGCCCGTTGCCGACAAGATAGACTTCAGAATAGGCGATGCCAACGAGGAAGCACCGAAACTCGGCGTGGTATTCGATATGGCTTTCGTGGACGGCGACAAGCGAACCTACATTGAAACCTACGAAATGACGATGAGGATTCTGCGCCCGGGAGGCTATATCCTTGCCGACAATACGCTGTGGGACGGACACGTCATCGACCCTGCCTACGACAAGGATCATCAGACCTTAGGCATACGCAATTTCAACGATCACGTAGCCAAGGACGAGCGTGTGGAGAAGGTCATACTCCCGCTCCGCGACGGTCTTACCATCATTCGGAAGAAATAAGTTTCGCTATTTGGCAAAGAATCAGTAACTTTGCACATTCAAAACAACGGCTGCCGGCAATGCACGCACATCGAAAGGCAGCTTCAAACACATTTATCAAATGCAAGAAACAAGACAGAATCGCATAGCCCGCCTGCTTCAGAAGGAACTGGCGAGCATCTTCCAGAGCCAGACACGTGCAATGCACGGCGTCCTCGTGAGTGTTACCCGCGCAAAGGTAAGCCCCGACCTCGGTATCTGCACTTCCTATCTGAGCATCTTCCCATCGGAACGCGGCGAGGAAATCCTCAAGAACATCAATGCCAACGAGAAAACCATCCGCTACGAGCTTGGACAGCGTGTTCACAATCAGTTGCGCATCATTCCCGAACTGCGTTTCTTCATCGACGATTCGCTGGACTACATCGAGAGAATTGACGATTTGCTGAAGAAATAATGAATTTTCCCTTCTACATCGCCCGCCGCTACCTTCTCTCCAAGAAGAGCACGCACGCCATCAATGTGATCAGTCTGATTTCAGTGATAGGCGTTGCCGTGGCTACGATGGCACTGGTGGTTGTGCTGAGTGGCTTCAACGGTTTCTCGGATCTCTTTGCCTCGTTCTTTACCAACTTCGATCCACAGCTGAAGATAGAAGCAACGAAGGGAAAGGCAGCAGCGGCCGACGACCCGATTCTGGAGAAAATCAAGTCGCTGCCATCCGTAGCCGTTGCCACGAAGTGTGTCTCCGATCAGGCTATGGCTACCTACAACGGCAAGCAACTGATGGTTACGGTAAAGGGAGTGGAAGACAACTTCGATTCGCTTACCAACATCAGCAACATTCTCTATGGCGACGGCGATTTCAGGCTCCACATTGCCAATCTTGAATACGGCATCGTCGGCATTGGCGTGGCAGAATCGCTCGGAACCACTGTTGAATGGCGCGACTATCTGCGCATCTACGCGCCACAGCGCAAGGGGCAATACGATATGTCGAACCCGACGAATGCCTTCGTGGCAGACTCTTTGATTTCGCCGGGTGTGATATTTCAGGTAAAAAACAACAAATACGCAAACCACATCATCACTTCCATCGGGTTTGCCCGGAGAATCTTCAACCGTCAGGGCGAGATAACCTCGCTCGAACTTCGCCTGAAAGCAGGGGAAGACATAGAAAAGACGAAGAAACAGATACAGGAATTGGCAGGCGATGCGTTTACAGTAAAGGACAGATACGAACAACAGGCCGACACTTTCAACATTATGCGCATTGAAAAGCTCTTTGCCTACGTATTTCTTACCTTTATATTAATGGTGGCGTGCTTCAATATCATCGGTTCGCTCTCAATGTTGATGATCGACAAGAAGGAAGACATACAGACTTTGCGCAATCTCGGTGCAACGGACAAGCAGATTAATCAGATATTTCTCTTTGAGGGGCGTATGATTTCTGCCTTCGGTGCATTCATCGGAATCGCCGTCGGACTGCTCCTGTGCTGGCTTCAGCAGGTTTACGGAATTGTCCGGCTCGGCGATCAGGCGGGAAACTTCGTTGTAAACGCCTACCCTATCAGTGTGCATCCGTGGGACATCGTTGCCATTTTCCTTACCGTGATTGTCATCGGATGGCTCGCCGTGTGGTATCCTGTGAGATATATGAGCCGAAAACTCACAAAATAGGAACGCGCTCTACCTATTTATAGATAGCCATCAGCCCGACATTGCATCGACATCAGCTCGCTTATATATTGCCATTAGCCCATTGGCTAATGGCTTTTTCGTATTCATCGGTTCAGAAAATAATCCCTCTCAAAAGACATTATCATTAACAAGACATTATTACGAAATAATCGTAATAATCTATTTATCAGTAAAAATATCTCTTTAATTTGCATTTATTAACGTCTAAAACTTGACATTACTACGAAAAGTTCGTAGCTTTGCGACAGATAAAAACTTAAATGGATTGACAATGGAGAAATTAACGAAACAGGAAGAGGAAGTAATGCTGCTCATCTGGAAGCTGGAATCCTGCACAGTGAAGCAGGTTTTGGAACTGATACCCGAGCCAAAACCACCCTACACAACGCTCGCCTCTACCATAAACAACCTGAAACGGAAGGGATACCTCAACGCCGAACAGAAAGGAGTTACCTATATTTTCACACCGAACATCAGGCAGAGCGAATACAAAAAGGAATTTATGACGAGCTTCGTGGGCGACTATTTCAAAAATTCGTTTCGCGAAATGGTGTCATTCTTCGCAAAGGAGCAGAAGATTACGCCCGAAGAACTGAAGGACATCATCAGAGAAATAGAGAAATAAATGCTGAATGAGGGAACGTTCATTGCAGAATAAGGATACCCTCATTGCTCCGGCATTCAGTATATAATCCAACATTCCCAAACAAAACTGCCCTATGATCTATCTCCTCAAAGTAAACATTGCGCTAATAGTGCTCTTCGGCTTCTACAAGCTGATATTCTCTGGCGACACCTTCTTCCATTGGAGACGTGCCAGTTTGCTGTGCATCTATTTCATAGCGATGCTCATTCCGGGGCTTAACTTCTCTTACTGGATCAGCTCAAACACGGAAATGCAGTCTATGGCAAACTCCTATGCGGCGAACGTGCTGCCGGCAATCACTATAACGCCGCAACAGGAACAGGGCATCGGATGGCAGAGCATCTTTCTGTGGGGCTACGCTGCCGTTGTCGCTCTCCTATTGCTGCGGTTCGCAGCGCAGGTAATTTCCATTGCGCAACTGGCAAGGGAATGCAAGGTGGAGGAAGTAGGCGGCCGACGCATCCACAAGCTGAAAGCCAACGAAGGTCCGTTCTCGTTTTTCAACTGTATATTCGTGAATCCGGAGAAGCACACGGAGCGCGAACTCGCCGAAATAATGGAACACGAACAGACGCACTGCCGACAACTGCACTCGCTGGATATTCTCTTCACGGAACTCTTCAGCATCCTTTTCTGGCTGAATCCATTCACTTGGCTGCTGAAAAGGGAAGTGAGGCTGAACCTTGAATATCTCGCTGACAACCGAGTGCTTGAAACCGGCTCCGACAGCAAGGAATACCAGTACCACCTCTTGGGACTGACTTATAGAAAGAACGTAGCTACAATATCAAATAATTTCAATGTTTTACCCCTTAAAATGAGAATCAAAATGATGAACAAAAAACGTACAAAAGGGATTGGAAAGGCTAAATACGGCCTGTTCGTCCCGATGACAGCAGCGTTGCTCGTTGTAAGCAACATAGAAACTGTGGCAAGAGAAATAGCAAACGGAGTAGCAAACATCCCAGTCCTTTCCTCCGTAACGGAGAAGATGGCGACTAACGGCAGCGAGACTGTCAAGCCCGAGAGCAAGATAATCGAGCCTGTGGCGCAATCTCCATCCGACATTAATAAGGAAGAGGTGCAGAACGAAGTGGCATTGAACCCAACAGAAGCACTTCCAAACGAGACAGAAAATGCTGCCGAAGAACTTGCAAGCGGCCCAAAGAAGATTTATATGACAACCGAGCAGATGCCTCAGTTCGATGGAAATATGATGCAATGGCTGGCAGAGAATCTGAACTATCCTGCTGAAGCAGAGAAGAAGAACGAGCAGGGAAAAGTGGTGGTAAGATTCGTGGTAAATGAAAACGGCAAGGTAACGGACGCGGAAATAGTGCGAAGCATATCGCCATCGCTCGACAAGGAAGCTCTGCGCGTGGTGCTTGCAATGCCGAAGTGGAAACCCGGTATGAAGGACAACAAGCCAGTATCCGTTTACTACACATTGCCTATCACCTTCAAGCTGACGGGCGACAAGGCTGACAAGAATACGAAATAAGAGAGAGGGGACGAGGGGACGAGGAAACAAAGGAACAAGTAGGTTTCTTCATTTCTGTCCTTTCATTCACAGCCTGCCATTAGTTTTCGTGCAAGCACAAAGAATCTTACTTGCCCCTCCGCCTCTCGTCCCCTTTCCCATCTTCCACTTCCCATCTCCCATTTCCCATCAGCCAATGAAGAAAACAATATACATTCTCCTCGCTTTCCTTGCCCTCGCAAGCCATTTGCAGGCACAAAGCCGACAGACATTTATTGCCAAGGGAGACAGTTGCGTGAAGGAATACGACTATCACACAGCCATCTTCCACTATCAGGAAGCACAGAAGATGAAGAACGATGCCGAGGTGCAGACGAAACTCGCCGACTGCCACTATCAAAGGAACGAATACAGAAAGTGTTTCGACCTGCTGAACGGCATCAGCGAGGACAGTCTGAACCACGATATGATGCGCAAGAAATACTATCTGCTCGGAAATCTGAAGATGCAGGTGGAGCAAATATGGTGCGGCGTTGCCATCGTGAAGCGTTTTCCGAAGGACAGCCGAATCGTTGCCGACCTTATGAGGCTCTACATCAGCGATGATTTCTTTCAGCCCAACACGGCAATCCGATACGGAATGCAGTACTGCGCTCAGGATTCCACCAACAACGAAGTGAACCTTGCACTCGCCGAAGCATACTTCCACAACAAAAAATACGAGGAATCCGTCGAAACCTACAAGAAGGTGTTTGCCAATAACGACACCACCTACACGGCTCTCTACTACACGGGCAATGCCTACGAATACCTGAATCAGCCCGATTCGGCTGTGGTCTACTATCGGAAAGCCGTCGGACGCTATCCGCAATACGCCGTGGGCTACTATCGTCTGGGCGTTGTGGAAGCGAATCTGGGATATTCCGAAGCAGCCGTGGCGCATCTTCAGCAAGCCGTGGCTCTCTACGAACCGAGCAAAGCCATTATGGCTATCATCTACCGGAATATGGGCGATGCAAAATACAATCTTAAAGATTATGAAGCTGCAGATGCCTATTGGGAAGCCGCACTGAGCTATTCGCCCAATGAGGAACTGGAACGGAAGCGCGAGGAAGTGAGAAAAGAAGCAAGGAGATAAGGGGACGAGGAAACGAGTGGACAAGAAGACAAGGGGACAAGGAGGCATTTGCAGTTCTATTAATCCGAATCCGGAATAAAATGGCAAGGCTCTATCGCTCACAGATTTCGCAGATTCACAGATTTACCCCTATTTTCCAAAACACAGAGAAAGCAAAGCCTTCAAAGATAACACAGATGCTTGATGAGAAACGATTGGGTATTTGGTTTGCAATACTCATTCGCACAAGGAAATCCGTGCTATCCTTGAAGGCTTTGCCTTCTCTGTGGCGTAAATAAACATCTGTGATTCTGCGCAATCCGTGAGAGAAAAAACACAAAATGGCTGAATAATTATTAGCGCAACCACACACTTTCAAGTTCAGACTCATCCTGAACTCAAGTTACTATATGATATTTATTGAAATATTACGTGATATTTACCAAAATATTACGTGATATTTACCAAAATATTACGTGATATTTACCAAAATATTACGTGATATTTACCAAAATATTACGTGATATTTACCAAAATATTACGTGATATTTGCTAAAATATTACGTGATATTTGCTAAAATATTACGTGATATTTACAGTTCATCCCTGCAAAAAATGCACTACATTCTTCGCACGCTTGAAAAAGGAAAAATATCCATTGCTTTTCAACGACTTGCAAAACACGCAATATTGCTCATATTATGCAAGTCCAAACCGCCACTCTTCCCCAACAAAAGAAAGGGAATTGCCTTCCATCTCACATTTCCCATTTCCCATCTCACATTTCCCATCTCCCATTTCCCATCTCCCATTTCCCATTATTCCAAATCCAAATGCTCCACTTCGATATCATCGTGTAGGAAGATGCGTGCACTTTCCTTGAACTTCGTTTCGTTTTCCGTAGTGCAATAGCGAACCGTGCCACCCTTCGTACACAAACAATCCATTTCCTCGTGCCGGGCAAGATAACTCTTCAGGCTCTCGGCAACATATTCGCCCTGTGGGACGATGCGGATACCTCGGGGAACGTACTTCAGAATCTTCGGCATCAGGATGGGATAATGCGTGCAGCCAAGAATGAGCGTGTCTATTTCCGGATCCTGCTGCAAGATGTGATCGATGCGCTTCCGAACGAAATAGTCTGCCCCGGGGCCGTCTGCCTCATTGTTCTCGATGATGGGCACCCAGAGTGGACAGGCAACGCCCGTTACCGACACGTCGGGCCACAGTTTCTGAATCTCCATCGTGTAGCTGTTGCTCTTCACGGTGCCCTCGGTAGCCAACAGGCCTATATGACGGCTGTTGGTCAGTTCGCCGATGATTTCTGCCGTAGGACGTATTACGCCCAATACGCGGCGCCGGGCATCAATCCGCGGAAGGTCGTTCTGCTGAATGGTGCGGAGGGCTTTCGCCGAGGCTGTGTTGCAACCGAGGATTACCAACTGGCAACCCATATCGAAGAGCTTCAGCACGGCCTGTCGCGTGAACTGATAAACCACGTCGAAAGAGCGCGAGCCGTAGGGCGCACGGGCATTGTCGCCAAGGTAGATGTAGTCGTACTGGGGCAACAACTGTCGGATTCCGTCGAGAATGGTAAGCCCTCCATAGCCGGAATCGAAAACCCCGATGGGACCGGGAGATTGAGAATAGGTCTGCCTCATCTTGGGTTTACTTCAGCATATTCTTGAGCATTTCCGTTATGTTCTCGCCCACCAATGCGTCCACGTAGGGCAAGGCGTTGTTGTCGGTGTTGAGAATGAAAGCGTATCCCTTCGCTGTTCCCATCTGACGGATGGCAGCATTGAGCTTTGCAAACACAGGAGCAAAGGCATCCGCCTGTGCTTGATTCAGCAGTCGCTGGGATTCCTGCTTGAAAGCCTCATTCTTGTCCATCATTTCCTGAAGTTCAGCCTGACGCTTCTTGAGAATTGAAGGTGCAAAATCCTTTTGTCCTTCCAGAAAATCTTCGTACTTGGCGTGGAAATCATTCTCGGAACGCTGGAGTTCGGCGTCGTACTTGGCACGCAGTTCGTCGAGATTTCTTGCAGCAACAACATAGTCGGGCATAGATTTCAATACTTCGTCGTAGCTGAAATATGCAAACTTCAATGACTGAGCCGATGCCAGCAGGGGCAAGGCGAGGAGGAATAGAAAAAGAATTGATTTTTTCATTATTATTGATTTTGTCGCTATGGTTGAGAAATAAAAAAGAGGTCATCGCAACAAGAGTATTCCTGCGATGACCTCACCCAATCTCATCCTGTTGAGGAAGAGACTTGTTGAACGGGGTAAAGACACCCGTGATTTCTTAATTAAGACGCAATGAAGTTAAGGAACGACTTCTGCCTTCCCTCTTACTTCATCTTAGCCAACTGTGCCTTTACTTCGGCTGTGATGTCCTTGCTTACTGCATCGTTGATGTAGAGAGGCTGACCTGCTTCCTTCTCCATAATGTAAACATAACCACCAGCCTTGGCTACTGCTGCAATGGCGTTGCGAACCTTTTCGAGCACAGGGCCGAGAGACTTCTGCTGCTCCTCGTTGAAAGCGCGCTGGTTGTCCTGAGCTGTCTGCTGAATCTTAGCGTACATATCCTGAAGAGCCTTTTCAGTTTCAGCCTGCTTTGTAGCATTCATCGTACTCTTCGTCTTGTCGTACTCTTCAGCCTTACGCTGCAATTCTGCCTGCATATCCGTAAGCTGCTTCTCGTACTCCTTGCCCTTGGCTTCGAGCTTCTGCTGCACGCTGGTAGCTTCGGGGAGAGACTGAAGAAGAGCCTGTGAATCGAGGTGGCCGAACTTCTGAGCAAACATTGTCATTGGTGCGCAAAGCATCAACATTAAAAATAGCTTTTTCATTTTCTTTATAGTTTTAATTGTTTATAATTTTCTTTACTGTATTATCTGTTTTTTGATTTTCATCCAATCAATATGAATGCTGCAAACGAGACGGAACAGACGCATTATCAGTTGCCGTAGCCGAGCTTCTGCAACACTTCGTTGCTGATATCCACCTTCGGCGAACCGTAGATGATGCCGGCTGTCTGGCTTGAACGGTCGATGACGAGACTGTAACCTCGCTGATCAGATATGTCCTTAACGGCGTTGTAGATTTCGTCCTGAATAGGACTGATGAGACTGGTGCGCTTCTTGAACAGCTCGCCTTCCGGTCCGAAGTACTTACGCTTCAAGTCGGCAGCCTGCTTCTCCTTTGCCATAATGTCTTCCTGTTTCTTCTTCTTCTGTTCTTGAGACAGGAACACCACCTCGTTCTGATAGTTCTTATACATAGTGCTTGCCTCCGTGTTGAGTGCTTCAACCTCGGCCTGCCATTTCTTGCTTACTTGATTCAACTGCTCGTTGGCTCTTTCATAAGCCGGAACATTGCTGAGCACGTATTCCATATCAATAAGAGCAAACTTCTGTGCCTGCGCTCTCAGAGGTAAAAGAGCAAAGAGGCAAAGAGGCAATACTATCTTTACAGCTTTCAATATACTTTTCATTTGAATATTCATTTTTAATTCCTCCTTGATTTTATTTCAATTAGATGGAAAGAGATTGAAAAGGTTTGGTCGGGAAAGAACATATTGGCATAAGCCTCTATATCTTATTCCTTTCCCTTCTCTCCTTACACATTTCCCATCTCACATCTCCCATTTAACATCTCCTATTTCACATTTAACATTTCACATCTTCCATTCCTCCATCAGAACTCCTGTCCGAGAACGAAGTGGAAATGGCTTCCACCTTTCTTTCCATATACTTTATCGAAACCGTATGCCCAGTCGATACCCATCATACCGACCATTGGAAGGAAGATACGCACACCGAGACCTGCCGAACGCTTCATATCGAATGGGTTGAACTTCTTCGTATCCGTCCACGCATTACCTGCTTCTACGAATCCAAGACCATAAATGGTGGTATTACCCAAGAGGAACGGATAACGGAGTTCGAGTGTGAAACGGTCATAGGCATAGCCCATTTTTCTTTGATCAGGTGTCAATGAGCCGTTTTCATAACCACGAAGACCGATGGTTTCTTCTGCATAACCGGTAGAATAGCCACTCATACCGTCGCCACCCATATAGTAAACTTCAAACGGACTCTTCTTGTATTTGTTGTAGCTGCCGAGCAAACCGAGTTCCACTCGTGTCATCAACACGAAGCATTTAGTGCCACTTGTCAATGCCGTGAAGGTACGTGCCTTGAACTTCCACTTATGGTATTCAATCCAACGGAACTTTTCCTGTTGCTCTGCCTGATAAGTTGGCGAGTAAGGGTCGTTGGCAAGATTCTTGTAATCCTTCTTGTCCCACTTAGACCAAGGCGGAGTTACGGCGAGCGATATCGTAAATTCAGAACCACGGCGTGGGAAGAGCTGATTGTCGGTAGATGAACGGTTGAGCGAAATGTTCAAGTTCAAGTTGTTGGCCGCACCGTTCGACATTATGAAGTAACCCCAGTTCTTCAGCATATAACGCTGATAGGATAGCTGCAACGACAATGTAAAGTAGTCATCAGGCCAAGAGAGACGCTTGCCCCAACCGATATTTGCGCCTAAAAGCTGTAAATACTTGTCCGGATCTAAATAATTCTCATAGTTATTATAATTATAATTTCCGTAACCGTACATATAATTATAATAATTGTTCATATAACTATGATTATAATAGTTGCTCGAAACGGCGGTCATCTTTGAGTAGTTCAGACCTACTGTGAACTGAATCGGACGCTTGCCGCCAAACCAGTTCGTGGCATATTGTGCGCCGTATGACTGATAGTAGCGGCCGTTGGTACGTACATTCAACGACAGCGTTTCGCCATCACCGATTGGAAGCAATCCTCTGCGCTCACCCTTCTTGCGGAAGAGGTTTGCCATAGAGAAGTTGTTGAGCCTCAATCCCACGGTACCAACCACGCCGGTCTGTCCCCATCCCAATGAAAATTCTATTTGGTCGTTCGACTTCTGTTTCAGATTCCAGTTGATATCCACAGTTCCGTCTTCAAATTTAGGCTGCACATCAGGGTTTACGGCTTCAGGATCGAAGTGTCCTATTGATGCCAGTTCGCGAGCAGTACGCTGAAGGGCTTCCTTAGAGAAGAGGTCGCCCGGCTTTGTGCGAAGCTCACGACGCACTACATTCTCATAAATACGGTCGTTACCATTGATTCTCACACGATTGATATGCGCCTGCTGACCTTCGAATATACGCATTTCGAGGTCGATAGAGTCGCCTACGATATTAACTTCCGTAGGTTGGAGACTGTAAAAGAGATAACCGTTGTTCCAGTAAGCATTGCCCACCGCGTCGTCGTCTTCCGTCAGACGCTTGTTCATATACTTCTGATTGTAAACGTCGCCCTTGTGAAGGTCGAGCAAGTTGGAAAGATAATCGGTTGAATAAACTGTATTTCCCACCCAAGTGATGTTTCGGATGTAATATTTCTTTCCTTCGTCTACCTTTATATATACATCAACGTGCTTTGGATCCACGTTGCTGATGCTGTCAGCGACGATGGTTGCATCGCGGAAACCGTATTCGTTGTATTTATTTATCAGGTTCTTCTTGTCCTCTTCCCAGCGTTCGGAGGTAAATTTCTTCGATTTCAGGATATTCCCTAACTTGCCTGCTTCGTGGGTCTTGCTGAATGCACCCTTTGAAAACATTGTACCCTTGATTTTCTTATCGGCAAGTGCCTCGTTTCCGTCGATGGTAATTGTGCGAACCTTCTTCTTTTCCTTCTTGTCTACGTCTATATCGAGGATTACCTGATTCCTTGCAACCACGTCGTCGCGCTGCCGAATGTTGATTTCAGCATCCTTGTAGCCCTTTTCTTCAAAATATTTCTTTGCCAAAACCTGAGCACGGTCAATCATATTAGGCGTAATCTGACCACCTTTGAGCAGACC
Organism: Prevotella sp. HUN102; assembly: GCF_000688375.1. Taxonomy (NCBI): domain Bacteria; kingdom Pseudomonadati; phylum Bacteroidota; class Bacteroidia; order Bacteroidales; family Prevotellaceae; genus Prevotella; species Prevotella sp. HUN102. The sequence continues at coordinate 559,323 of NZ_JIAF01000004.1, forward strand.
AATTCGCTTTTCCAAGTCTTCGCGCTCTGATTTCTTCACACCGAGATAGTTGATATCGGAAACACGTGGACGAGGTTTCAGATGGATATGCAGATAAGCATTCCGACCAATCAGCGAATCCACCGTGATGGCAACGTCGGAAAAGAGGCCGTGCTTCCAATAACGCTTCACGGCATCCGTGATGTCGGTACCGGGAATCTCCAGTTCCTGTCCGATGCTGAGACCAGAAATACCCGTCAGCACATAGTCTTCATAACCTTCGATGCCCGATACAGAAAGTCCAGCCAACTTATAGACTTCCGGATTTCCGGCATAATTTACAGTTGGATTTACTATCTTCTCCTGAGCTTTCATCTTTAAACTGAGTCCGAAGACCACAGCCAAGAGAATCAAGACCTTGTTAATATTACTCATTTATAGCGTATCTTATTATTTTCCTTGTTCTGTTTCAACTTGTTCCTCTGTCTTTCCGAAACGGCGTTGGCGTCCCTGATAGTCTGCTATTGCCTTGCGGAGGTCTGCTTCCATAAAGTCCGGCCAGTAGGTATCGCAGAAGTATAGCTCGGAATAAGCCAACTGCCACAGCATATAGTTTGAAATGCGCAACTCTCCTCCTGTCCTGATAAGCAAATCGGGATCGGGCATAAAGTTGGTACAGAGCCGTTCGCTGATGGTTGTCTCGGTAATGTCCTCCACTTTCAGCTCGCCGTTCTGCACCTGACGTGCAACAGTCTTCGCAGCCTCGGTCATTTCCCATCGGGCTGAATAGCTGAGAGCCACAACCATCGTCATAGCGTCGTTCTTCGCCGTGTGCTCCATTGTTTCCTGAAGTTTCAGTTGTACTTCTTTCGGCAGACGTCCGATATCGCCGATCACTTGGAAACGCACATTATTCTTCATAAAGATTTCGTCTTCAAGCGAAGTAAGCACCAATCCCATCAATGCCGCAATCTCATCCGTGGGACGATTCCAGTTCTCCGTTGAGAAAGTATAGAGTGTAAGGAACTTCACACCGAGCCGTGTACACTCCGATGTGATCCGACGCACGGTATCCACACCTGCCTGATGCCCGTAGGAGCGTTCCTTCCCCCGCTCCATTGCCCAGCGGCCATTGCCGTCCATAATGATGGCTATGTGCTGTGGGATTCGTTTTATATCCAGTTCTTCTGCCATAGTTTGCGAAGATATTTATTATCTATTGTTATAAACCTATTCGTAGCCAACGCCTGCTCTTACTCGTCTTCGTTGTGGCAAGTGCGGCATTTAGCCATAAAGCTATACGTAAAGGTAAGCTGCAAGGTTGAATAGCAGTCCGTATTCTTGAAAGCTCCGCTGCTCTTGATGTCGTATGGATCTTTCTGACCGTCTATCTCATCGGTCAAAGAGAAGTGCATTGCCCATTCCAGCCCGATATTTGTCCGTTCGCCTATTTTATATTTCACGCCGATTCCTATTGGAACATTGGCCGAGAAAGCCGATTTTCTGTCGCCATCCTCCAATTTCACATAGGTAGCACCGAGTCCACCGAACACGAAAGGCGTGAATTTCTGCGCACCACGATACTCTCTTCCCGTGCCGTAAGGCCAGAAATTATACTCGTAAGTCAAGCCCACATCCACCAATGTATTGTTGAACTCGTATGGTTTCTGGGCAAATTTGGGATAATATGTCTCAACATCTGCCGAACTGCCCTTTACCTTTCCATAGGAAACGTTCATTTTCAACCCCATATAAGGATTGAACACATAGCGCGCCACAAGGCTTCCCATAGGCTGGAGATTCTTCGTCAGCGAGCCGTTGAAGTCGCCAAGATAGCCCAGCATACCGACACCTGCACCCATTTCCATTCTATACTCCTCGCCATCCTGCGCCTTCAGGGGTGCAGCCGCGAGCAAAAGCAGAATGTAAAATAGTAAACGTTTCATATTAATAGTGCGAGTTTGTGCGTTATTACTGTGCGAGACTTCTATAAATCTCCATCATCACGTTCCCAATCAATGGCAGGCTTATATACCTTATTATATCTATTCAGTAAAATCCTTTTTGTCCGTAGCCCAGCCAAGAGTGTTGATTCTGCCACGCCAAACCTGTCCTCCACTGACAATCCAGATAAATTTCCTACTATCTACTGCTGCCGTGAAAGCACCTGAAGGAACAGCACCTGTCGGATATGCGTAGCCCGTGCTTGGTTTCCAAGAAATTCCTCCATCAATACTCGTCATTACCTTTTCAAAAGCACCACTCTTCACGCCGAGTGCCAATGCTTTTCCGTCGTAATCTATTACGGTAAGATCCGTAAGCAATGGCAGCCGGTATGAATCAGAACCATCTACATAGTTCCATACATAAGTGTTTGCACCAGTTGTGTCTACCAATTTCGTCCAAGCTACGGCTGTACCGGAAGAAGCTGACTTACCAACGAGCATCACACGCTGGATATTGCCATTGGTTGATAATGTATTTACCGTATAGCTGACATTCTCCGTAGGGAGCTTTGAGGCAGAATCGTCGAGCTTTTCAGCGTTCCACGTTGCTCCGTTGTCCTTTGAAACCATCAAGGTGTTGCTGCCCGACAAGGCATAGAGTTCCGTCTTGCTTGCCGCAACAATCTGCTTCACGGCTGCCGCTCCCATCGTTTCCCACAATTGTCCGTCAGCCGAACGCTTTACCGTGCCGTTGTCAGCAAGATAGAGATAGCCATTGCTTGCCACAACACCCTTGTAAGCCTCCTGAGAGAAGGTTTCAGAGAGCTGCATCCAAGTGTTTCCATCGCTTTCTGATGTGGAATAGCCATAGGTCTGTCCATTCTTCGTGCCGAAAACGAACATCTTTCCATTGTTTGCTACTGCTTTCTTGGCAGTCAGTTCTGCGAGTTCAGCATTCGCATTGAGCTGATTCCAATTAAAAACATCGCCACGCTGTTTGTGAACATTCACCGTTACGGTATAGTTGCGATAGATAGTTCCGTCCTGACTGTAAACCCTTATAGTACGAGGAACAGAGAAATCGAGTGAATCCGTGGTTGAAAGAATACTGAAAGTCTCGTCGGCAGTAGACTTAATTACCACCGTGCCGGCATTCTTTATGTTGAACGCCACCAAAGCCTTCTCCGTCTTAGCCCCGTATGGCAGCGAATCCGGATTATAAATCAAGCCCTTCGTCTGGTCGATATAGAACTTGTAAGCCGCTGTCGAAACCGACTTCAGGTAGGTAGAGTCAGCTCCGCTCTTGCTTACGGTATCACGAACCATCTTTAACGAACTGATACCAAACGATGTAATTGCAGTATCAGTATAGCGTATGCCGTTGTTTTCTTCCTTGTCGTCGCTGAAGCAAGAGGTCAATGCCAATGCTGCCGCAACCAAGACTACGAGTGAAAATATCTTATTTTTCATCAGATGCCAATTATCAATTTAGGTGCAAATTTAAATAGAAATCTTTAGAAACGGTCCCTTTTTATCCGTTAATTACGTAAATTATGGAAAATAACTGTGTTTTTAAGGTTGTTTAGTACGGAATATTAAAGTGTTTCATCAAGTAGAAAAGGCTTCTTCCTCAACGCTGATAAGGTAGAAGATATATTAATATTGTATGTGAGTTCGGTTTGCACACTTGTCTTTACAATTTACTTATAGCAAATTAATAGCTGGCAATCAATCACATCGATATAATTTTATATAGAAAATACAACTCTTCATTTGGATAACACGTAAACATAATACCATCCAAATGAAGTAAAAGATAAAGATTTCAAAGTCGTAATGCAGTCCAAGTCAGACAAGCAACTTACAATATTGTTACTAATATATTTGAACTACTCTTCAATGCTTTTTTATAAAAATCAATCAGCTGATAATAATAATTCTTTAAATCTTCTTTTATTTCATCTTCTTCGTCTTCATAATCCCAAATATCCGGATATAATTCTGCTTCTTTGCATTTTTCCATACTGAAATCTTCTAAGGCTTTCTGAATATCAAAAGCCTCTAATTCCTTTATGATATTTGCAATTTTTTCTTTAGGAATACTTGCGATATATTCTTCAGATTCTTCATTAATACTTGTACCCAACACGGCTTCGCTTAGGAGACTATTCTCTAATTTATCATCGCTCCCGAAACCTGTCAATACAAAATGCATCACATCCCACATTTTATCCATATCGATGATACTGTCATCCGTTACTTCTTCCTCCAATTCTTCTATAAAATCTACTGTCTCATCAGCATTTTCTGAATAAATCCCTTCCAACTCTTTCAGTCTATTATCCGAAATAAGCTGATAACAAGCAATTAATCCCATAATTATTCCTTTCTTTATTTTCTTAAATTCATATCTATCGAGAGGAGTTCCTATCCTTATACTTTCAAAATAAGTTTCCACTCCCCGTATGGCAAAATTATAAAAAATAATTCATTCCTACAATTAAATATTCATAAACGAGAGAGACAGAACTATTAATGACTTGAAAAATCAATTTAGGCTAAACTCAAACTCATAAAACAAGGCAATGAAAGCTTTATTCCAGACTCGAACAGACTAATAATAATACAAGCCTTTAAGCTCCGTAATGTCTCCGATTTCCTGAAGTCTTCCATCATTAAGATACATCAGCCTGTCCGATAGTCGGCTGACAGCCCTGTAATTGTGGTCGGAAATGATAATCCCGCGTTTCGTGGCAGCCTTTTTCAGCACTTTTACCATATCTTCAACCACCACAGGAGAGATGCCGTTGAAAGGCTCGTCGAGCAAAACAAAGGGACACTTAGAGTGCAATACCACGAAAAGCTCCAGATAGCGGGACTCGCCTCCCGACAATTCATTGACCCGCGAATCAAGGATGCGCAGAATGGTTTCGTCGTCCGCATAGGCATCTTTGGGGATTGATGCCGTCCATAAAATGGTTTTCACTTTCAAGTGCTGAGGAAGCGATTCGAACTGCGGCATAAATGCCACCATACCCGAACGGAAAGTTTTGCCTGTAAGCACCTTATCGCCAATGCGTACAAACGAGCTTTCGGCTTTCCGAGTGCCGAAAATAATTTCAAATAAACTGGATTTTCCCGAACCGTTTCTGCCCAAGATGCCCACAATCTCCCCAACACGGCAGTTGAGAAAAACGCCACGGAGAATCTTACGGCCGTCCACCTCATATATAATACTGTCTGCTTCTAATACCATTGCATCGTCAGTTTGAATATCAGATGTAGAATAAGCGAAATAAACACGGAGAGAATAAATGAGGAAAGATACAATCCCCAAACAGACCAAGAGCCATTATGATAGAAATAGAACTCCTTTTTCCTGAACACCAATCTGAACAGGGCATCCAGACCAAGCCCCAGAACGGGAAACCATTGCAGTCCGGTCTTCAGAGCATCTTCTATCATCACAGATTCCATTCTTGCCAAATACACCACAAGCACACCAACGGGAATGCTTATCTTCAAGGTTCTTGAATAGAATAGTAAGAAATATCTGATGCCCATACTCGCTTTTTCAGGATAGAAAGTAATAAATCTCGATTTGCAAAAATAGCATTTATTATTCTTAATTGCAAGAAAAGAGGATAGAATTATTATGAATTACTCACTTTAGTTCAGGATTATCCCAAACTAAGAAGCATAAGATTGCTCTGGAAAGTACTTAGTTTTTGGAGCTTAATCTCTCCTCTCGTTCTCTTGTTTCCTCGTCCACTCGTCCTCTTGTCTCCTTTCCCCAACTCAAAAGCCCCACTCTCTTTCGAGAGCAGGGCTGTATGAAGTTTAAAATCTTAATCTAAAAGATTAGAGCTGTGGACCGGCTGCTACGAGTGCCTTACCAGCTTCGTTACCTGTGTACTTAACGAAGTTCTTGATAAAGCGACCTGCGAGGTCCTTAGCCTTCTCTTCCCACTGAGCTGCGTCAGCGTAAGTGTCGCGTGGGTCGAGAATGTTTGTATCAACGCCTTCCAACTGTGTAGGAACTACGAAGTTGAAGTAAGGAATTGTCTTTGTAGGAGCATTGTTGATAGCACCGCTCAAGATACCGTCGATGATACCGCGTGTATCCTTGATAGAGATACGCTTGCCAGTACCGTTCCAACCAGTATTAACCAAGTAAGCCTTAGCACCGTTCTTCTCCATCTTCTTAACCAATTCTTCAGCATACTTTGTTGGGTGAAGTTCCAAGAAAGCCTGACCGAAGCAAGCGGAGAATGTAGGAGTTGGCTCAGTAATGCCACGCTCTGTACCAGCCAACTTAGCTGTGAAACCAGAGAGGAAGTAATACTTAGTCTGCTCTGAGTCGAGGATAGATACTGGAGGCAACACACCGAACGCGTCAGCACTCAGGAAGATAACCTGATCTGCAGCAGGACCTGCTGAGATTGGCTTAACGATGTTTGTGATGTGGTTGATTGGGTAAGAAACACGTGTGTTCTCTGTTGTGCTGCCGTCTGTGAAGTCGATCTTGCCGTCAGCAGCTACTGTAACGTTCTCGAGAAGAGCGTTGCGCTTGATAGCGTTGAAGATGTCCGGTTCAGACTCTGCATCGAGGTTGATAACCTTAGCGTAGCAACCACCTTCAAAGTTGAACACACCGTTGTCGTCCCATCCGTGCTCGTCGTCACCAATCAAGAGACGCTTAGGATCGGTAGACAATGTGGTCTTACCTGTACCTGAAAGACCGAAGAAGATAGCTGTGCTCTTGCCTTCGAGGTCGGTGTTAGCAGAGCAGTGCATAGAAGCGATGCCCTTCAATGGCAAATAGTAGTTCATCATTGAGAACATACCCTTCTTCATTTCGCCACCATACCAAGTGTTCAGGATAACCTGTTCCTTGGTTGTAACGTTGAAGGCAACGCAAGTTTCAGAGTTCAAACCGAGTTCTGCGTAGTTTTCAACCTTAGCCTTAGATGCGTTGTAAACGATGAAGTCTGGCTCCTGTGCCTCTTCTTCAGTGTTGATAGGCTTGATGAACATATTGGTTACGAAGTGAGCCTGCCAAGCCACCTCAACGATGAAGCGAACCTTCATACGTGTGTCCTTGTTGGCACCGCAGAAACCATCTACAACGAAGAGACGCTTGTTTGAAAGCTCCTTCTTAGCCAACTCGTTCACTATGTTCCAAGTAGACTGAGACATCTTCTTGTTGTCATTCTTGTACTCGTCAGAAGTCCACCATACTGTGTCCTTTGAGTTCTCATCTTCAACGATGAACTTATCTTTAGGAGAACGACCGGTGTAAACACCTGTCATCACGTTTACCGCGCCAAGTTCAGTTTCCTGACCCTTTTCAAAGCCTTCAAGGCTTGCCTTTGTTTCCTCTTCGAACAAAACTTCGTAAGATGGATTGTAAACAACTTCTGTTGTTCCTGTAATTCCGTACTTTTCGAGTACGCTCTTATCAAACTGTGCCATTTTTGTTTAATGTATTTAGGTGAACTAATAATAACTTCTCACTTTTTTATCAGCGCAAAGGTAGTGATTTTCTCATTTTCAGCCAACACTTGCCCACTAAAAATCAATGAAATCGGTTCATTATATGGTTAAAGAATTAAAAAATAAAAGCTCTCTGCGGATATTTGTAATTCAGACTTTGCAAAAATTAGAGGAAATTCTTAATTTTGCCGAAATTTTAAACTTACGTGAAACTTTCACGAAATTACACATACTTCTATAAAGAAAAATGGAAATCATCAATTTCTCGGAGCAGCACTCCATCATCAACCAGTACATGGCGGAAATCCGCGACAAGGACTACCAAAAAAACAGACTGCTTTTCCGCAACAATGTAATGCGCATTGGTGAATTTGAGGCTTTTGAAATTTCAAAAACACTGAACTACGAGACGAGGGACATCGAAACTCCACTTGGAATTTCAAAGGTAAGCGTCCCGACAGACAAGATTGTTCTTGCCACCATTTTCCGTGCAGGACTTCCTTTCCACAACGGCTTTCTCAACATCTTCGACCACGCCGGCAATGCTTTCGTGAGTGCCTATCGTGAATACAAGGATGCCGAGCACCACGAAGTGGGAATCCACGTGGAATATCTTGCTACACCGAACATTGACGGCAAGACACTCATCATCGCCGACCCGATGCTCGCCACCGGCGGTTCGATGGAACTGGGCTACAAGGCTATCCTCACAAAGGGCACTCCCCGACACGTACACGTGGCTTGCGTATGCGCTTCGCCTGAAGGAATAGACCACATCAAGAAGACATTCCCCGACAGCTCCACCACTATATGGTGTGCCGCCATCGACGAAGGACTCAACGAGCACAGCTACATCGTGCCCGGTTTCGGCGACGCAGGCGACCTCTGCTACGGCGAAAAGATCTAAGCCCGTCCGGTAAAGGAACAGAAATACAGACAGGAACCTGTAACCAAAGTCAATCAGTCCCACATACCATCGTGTATGTTTCCTCTGATAGACTTTGGATATGGGTTCTTTTTTTATTTAAGCAGTCCATCCCCTATCCTTTCCGATTCTTTATTTATTATCTAAATTCGAGATAAGAAACCAAAGTTCTCTCTCACAGGATAGCCCAGAATCACGGATTTACACTTAATTCCCGAACACAGAATATCTCTCAGTTCGAGATAAGTCCGAGTTCGAGTAAATAACCTGCTCGGAAAGCATTCCGTTTTGTAAAGTTCTGTTACTGAAAAAGTGGGCTTGAAAATTATCAAACCAGAGATTGGAAGGGCGGTTTCTGACGGTTTCTGACCATTCTTTCGGAGTATGTTTCCCGATGATGCGAAGAATGGAATGCAGGTGTGCGAAGATTAGAAAACATTCTTCGCAAGAATGCGCCACGTTCTTGCGAAGAATGAAACACGAAACGGCGACTTCTGAAGGCTCATTTCGCCCATTTGTGCGAAGAATGGAGTGAAGGATATATCGTCTTAAATGCTTTAACCAAGATAATCCTTTATATATCAACGGATTACAAAAACCTCCAAAAATCGCATATTTGAGGACGGAAGTGTACCTGATTCGTTTTAAATGTTAAAAAACGGAGCTTTTGTCAATAAATATTCACGATGAATACCAACTATTGGAGCGCATTACTTTCCAGTTTATGCCACTTTCTTCGTGGTCATTGTAACTTCAATACGATGCCCTTGGTTTAATAACTGCTTCAGAAAGCTACGTATGTTGTCGGCCGTCATACTATTTACGATTTCCTTGAAATGTGTATCTGCATCAACACCATTGTAAAGATCGTTATAAAGAACGTATTCCCAATAATTGTTCATCTTCAGAACCTGTTCGTAAACCTTCAGTTCATACGCCTTTACCTTATCAAGGTCTTCCTGAGAGGGGCCTTCTTCTGCCATCTTGTGGAGTTGCTGATAGACAATGGGGATGAGTTCGTCATATTTATCCGGGGCTGTCTGAAATGCAATTCGCAACACGGCTTCATCGTAAGGATGATGCTGAAGCGTGCCCGACACCTGAACACCGTATGTTCCCCCCTTCTCTTCGCGCACCTTGTCGGTATAAACGATACGAAGCAACTGTACGGCAGCATCGAGAAGTATCTCATTCCGGTTGCTGTATTCCATCTTTCCCTTCACAACCACGGTGGTTGTTGCCGACGGTGTCTTCTGTTCTTTCGTGAAAATCCTGACAGTATCACCGTCAATGATTTTCGGCCCAAGCGTGCCTACAGTCTCAAAACGGTCGTTTACGGGCAATGTTGCCACATACTTGCACAGCATCGGGCGCAAACGGTTCATATCTATGTTGCCCGTAAGAATGAGTTTAAAGTCGGCAGCATTGCCGAAGCGGTCCTTGTATATCTGCATTATGCGGTCATAATTTACCTTTTTCATCAGCCTTACATTCATCGATTCCAGTCGGTTGGTTCCGTAAGCCACACGATGCAAAGTATCGTTGTAGGCAATCAGTGGATTAACGTGTGCATTCGTGAGAAACTCTTCCTGCTGCTCCATCATATTCGCAAAAGCATCCGGCGAATTACGAGGTTGCACGAAATAGAGATAAGCAAGCTGAAACAAGGTTTCCATATCCCTGACACTCGAACTTCCGTTCATTCCTTCCGTCTCGTCGTCGATATACGGACTGATGGATGCCGACTTTCCGGCAAGCATCTTCTCGAGAGACAACTCATCAAATTCTCCCACTCCTCCAATCGTTGCACCGGAAATAAGATAAGAAAGGTTGGGCATATCCTCATCAGTATAGAGATTCTTTCCTCCCATACTGAAGAGTTTCAGGTTCACTTCGTCGGCTTCAAAGTCGGTCGGACGAACATATACGTGCATTCCATTCGACAGCACCAGTTCCGTATAACCATATTTATAAGGCTTTTCAGAAACAATACTGCCTGAAGCAGGCAGATTCTCCACAAGGCCGGCCCTCAGTTGTTTTTCCCTGTAAGGTTCATAGTTCTTTTTCTGTGCAGACAAAATGAGCTTTTCTATCTGCTTTTCCGATGGCAATGAGAGTCCTTTTTTCTCCGGACCATACAATGTTACCACTTGATTACGGTTCGTAATGATTTCACGCGCAATGGCATTGATGTCTGAAAGGATAACGGTGGAATCCAACCGTTTCACCAACTGAAGTTCCGTCTCGGGTGCAATGATGGGTTCTGATTCCAGAAAATGCTCTACACAAGCCTCTACGAAATCGCCATTTCGTCGGTTCATTCGGTCGTTGAATCCACTTTCGGCATACGAAAGCATTTCAGCCTTGCCACGATCAAGTTCCTGTCTGGTAAATCCCAGACTTCTGGCACGTTCCACTTCGCCCACTATGGCGTTTATACCTTCTTCCACCTTGCCTTCCTTGAATACTCCGGACATTTCAAAGACATCCTTTGTAGAGGCCATAAAGAAATTTCCATCGCGTACGGAAGCCGAAATAAAAGGTGCATCTGTGGCACGGGCAAGTTCTTCCAACCGGTCGTTGATTATCATTCGGACAATGCTCGACTTGTAATCATCCTCAAACGACTGGAGCTTATTACGTTCAGACCGTGGCGTTACGTCGCGTTTCATATACAGAGTGAAGTTCACCGTTGGCTGTTCGCTGTCCTTTGCAGTGAAAATTATCATCCTGTCATTGTCGGGAACAGGATAATAGATGCGTTCTGAAACATTTTCAGGAGTAGGTATCGAACCGAACATAGCTTTTATCTTCTGCTCTATCTGGTCTTCATCAATGTCGCCAACAACGATTATAGCCTGCAAGTCGGGTCTGTACCATTTATGATAATAGTCCCGAAGAGCCTGATAGGGGAAGTTTCGCACGATGTTCATATCTCCGATAGGCATACAGTCGGCATATTTTGTACCGGAATAGATTACCGGCATAGATGCTTCTGCAAGTCTCTGCATTGCCATTCCCATTCGTCGGGCACGCCATTCCTCCTCGATCACGCCACGCTCACGGTCAATTTCCTTATCGGCAAGCAGAAGGTCGTGGCTCCAGTCGTGAAGAATGAGCAGACAGGAATCCACAATCCCTTCTCTTATGATGGGAACTGCCGAAATATTATACACAGTTTGGTCCACGCTCGTATAGGCATTGAGATTCGTTCCGAACTGGATTCCCACGCTTTCACACCATTTCACAATACCCGGTTTCGAGGCATCGCCCGGGAAATTGCGTGTTCCGTTGAATGCCATGTGCTCCAGAAAGTGTGCTAATCCACGCTGATGCGGTTCTTCGAGAATAGAACCTACTCGCTGTGCTATGTAAAAGTCGGCTATTCCTTTTGTCTGCCCGTTATGCCTGATGTAATAAGTCAGTCCATTCGCAAGTCTTCCTATCCTTATACTCTTGTCCATCGCCACTATTCTGTCCTGTGCAAGCGCATTATCTGCAATGAGCATAAAGACAAACAGCATCATATATGCTAATCTTTTCATTGATTCTTATTTCTTAAATAATGGGGAATTATATTTCTACTTAGGCTCGCCTGTGCAGTGTTTCAAATATGATGGTACGGCATTGGGCAAAAAGTCGTCTGATGAATTATTGGTATCCATCCATTTCTTGCCCTCTTTCTTTCTGACAACCGACTTGTTGTAGCGCGTTTCATCCATATCCACGTGTCCGCAATAAGTGAATCCCTTGTCGAGAATGGGCGATACAAGATTCCACTCGTGCACTGTCGGAACCGCCAGATTCACAGCGTCTATAATCCAAGTGTTCGGCATGAAGTATTCGTTTTCATCCATCGGAATCACAAAATCTCCCTGCTTGAAGATGTAACCGAACTTATAACGGTACTCGTGCATAAAAGTATCCATATCAATCATCGGACGAGCAAGCGCATAACTCTTCACACCTCGCGTGTGCATTACGAAGGTTCCTTCAAAATTTGCATACCAGTTGATGAGATTTTCCACCTTCGGATTGTCTTGATCGCCTTCAGGATGCGAGGTTTTATCGAAGATTTCAAATTCGGCCTCGCTTAAATCAAAGGAGTTTGGATTGATTGGCCGATGATCGATGGCAGTCAATGCAATGGTAATTTCCTCTCCGGGATTAACCGGATGCTGCTTTCCCAAACCAGGAACGACGTAGATTGTAGAGATGGTCATCGCATCCTTCATTATGTCTGGCTGATAATCGTGCTTGTCATCGCTTGTAAAAAACGATTCGATAAAAGCCAAACCATCTGCATACATTACTGTATCGCTGTTGTTTCCTATCTTGATATACTGGTCGTCGGTGTACATAAAGCCGTTGGGCGTAGTGGTTCCCGTGAAGAATATTTCAGTAATAACCAGTCCTTCCTGTGCCGAATACACATTCAAAGCTAAATTTGTAGGAATGGTCTGAGCCTGAATCATCACATTATCACGGGTCGCCTTCACTTTGGCCTTTATCTCTTTACCGTTCAAGATATAGGATATCGATCCACGAACATCAATGTTATACATTCCTTCCGGCAATTCTGCATTGGCAATGAAGTCTCCGTCAGAAGCCTTGAAAGAATCAATGGTGTATTGCCGGTGCGTCTTGATGCTAGTGAATACAGCCTTGGCATCCGACAAATCCATATTCTTTATGTCAAGAGGCATCTGCAAACAAAGCGCGTGATTCACTATCTGTTCTGCCTTCTCTGTTTCCTTGTATTCATTACAGGAAGTAAGCATCATTCCGATAGCCAATAAAAGCAGGGCTATCTTGTTGAAATTCGGTTTTTTCATATTGATAAATATTCTTTTTTGAGATTATGATTATTAGAATGTTACGCCAAAAGTACCATTAAGCGTAATCTGTCTTGCAATTGACGTGTGGGTAAATTGGATTCCTGCTGACAGAAAAATGCCTGTTCCTTTCCAGTTTCTAGGAAAATGATAAGCGTGAAATTGCGTTTCACACAACCCAAGATTAGCTGTCTTCGATTCGTAGGTATGGTTCACAAGTTCGGTTATCTTGCTGTCCATCCACACGTATGGCATTACGATTCTTCTGGAATTATTATGATAGTAGGCAATGTTTCCGTTCCATTCCACCAACCATCTCGCATCATTGTGCCACATCCATTGCCATCCGAGCCTACCATAGGTCTTTGTATAGGCCATCTCGCGTTTCAAATCCACATATTCGGCAAGATCATCTACAAATCCAAAACGGGCATTGAACGTGAATTGGCGTTTTCTTCCAACGTTAATTGCACCACCTAAATAGTAGTCATATTTGTTATCGGAGAACATCGACAGCGTAATGAGCGAACGATATTCGGTGCTTGAAGAGTTTCCCGCAATATGTTCATTGCCGTTTCTCCGTTCCAAATCAATACCTGCAAAAGCAGTCCATCTCATACGTCCTTCGTGTTTCCAACCCATCTTCACAGTGGAGTTCGTTACATTCAGTTTTGTTATTGGGAGTGCGTTAAGTTCAGTGAGTATATTCTCGTAAGGCATATACCGTCCCTCCAAAGACAAATATGCGCCCGTTCCATTACAGGGAAGCAATTGAAAGTCGGCAACAACACCTGTTCCCGTATAATATGACGAACGAACTGCTCCCGAAAATCGCACATAATCAGTACCAAGCCCTGTCAGATGATATTCCGGAATCACACCCAAAGGATTGTAAAAGTCTACATTGTTTGTCTGTTTATAGGTTCTTGTGCCAATGCCAGCACCCAATCTGTAATTCCTCCAGTCGTAACTTGCCCCTAAACGAAGCGTCAAGTCCGTAACTATCCCACGTGGACGGGGATCAATCGTTCGGTATTCGTGTTCCGCCCTGAAGTCAATGACAGCACCGATTGTCCACCGATTCAATCTGATAGCATATCCACCGTTGAACGCATAACGCTCGTTTTCCATATTTCCACCGAGTGTATCTGCCATCACATAGGGATAAAGAAGCTCATAATCGGAAGTGGAATTAAAGCGAATGTTGCATTTTCTTCCCATCTGATACGATGCTCCACCCCAGACGGTATTACGATTATCAAGCCGTAGATACGATTCAACAATGGCTTCTCCCAACGTATGTCCATCGCCAGTTTCCAATTGCAAGGCTTTATCCGAACTTCTACTGCTGATTCTCAATCTCATTCTCGTGTTGGAAGTACTGTACGCAGTTTGCATAAACGCCGGATTGCTTCTCGATTCAGCCATCACATTCTTCCATTCGTGAAGATGTTCGGCTACGGCAGTAGTATCTTGAACCTGCGCCTGTACTGAAAATCTCAACAGAACGAAGAATAAAGCTGTATAGAATAACCTCTTCTTCATCGTTACATAAATATTATTTCCACATTAATTCGTGCAGGATGCTCTACTATTTCTATATAATTGCTCGATGCCCGAAAGTATTTCACTTCCTCGCTACCGTCAGGCAGACTATAAAGCAATGTTCCTTCAGCATCAAGCATATATGTTCCTCGCAACACTTCCATTTCAACCATCGAGTCCTTGAAGTTGGAGGACGAGTAAACCCTGCCATTTGAAAGATTCTTGAGAGCGACAGTTCCCTGCATTTTCACAGCCTTTATACTGTCAGGAGTTTGCAACGTAACTATTGCATTCGTATAATAATCGTCTTCTTTCTGTTCGCAAGCACTGCAAAATCCTACCAACAGCATTGCAATAAACGTGTAAAATATCTGTTTCATAGCTTTACATTCATTTCAAGTCCGAAATAAGGAGTTACATAGCGTCTGATAACAAAATCGTTACGCCTGTAGTCTGGATAAACGTCCCACAGTTTGTTCACGAACAATGCCACCATCAATCTGTCCTTGAAGAGCTTTTTCGTGGCTTTAAGATTCACATCCATATAGAAAGGAACCGTTTGTCTATCGAACATTCCTTCGGCATAATTTCTTACGAGATGCTGCAAGTAGATATCCTTTGTATCGGATTCCGCATAAGGATGTATGTTTCCGCTGCTATCCATATACTGAAGTGGCATATTATCCTTCTTCATCGACTCTTCAGCGGTTATCCAAACACATTGGAGCGATAATGAAAAACCGAGTTTTAGCTTTGGAACTGCCGTGTCGAAAGTGAAGTTCGTATTAGTCATTTCCCTTATATATCCTTCATCATCCTTGTAGATTCCCACCAGTTCTAACGTATTTCCACCAATAGTACGTGTAGGTTTATACATAATCGGCTGCGAATTATGATATTCAGTCTTGAACCAAGCACCACTGATTGTCAGTCGGGTATTGATGATTGGAAAACGTTTCGTAGACAACATCCACTCTAAACCACGCTTATAAGTACGACTTCCGTTAGACGTATGCTCATAGGAACGGAGCACGTTTCTTACCGTATAGGGCAGCGTTGCAACATCGGGACGAGCCGTCAGCGCATCGGGATCAATACCGGAAGCATCAAACTCTTTATATATATAAGGTGCATAGACACTCATCGAACGGAAACCAGATTTCATATCTTCCACGAAATAGGTCATCGTTAGACGGTTCCCCGCCCAGTCTATATCCCCTTTCAGTTCCCACTTCAGGTTCCTTGCAGCCTTCAGGTTGCGATTTGTCGGGTCGATCACGTAGGTTTGAAGATACATTCTTCGGTAGGCGGGATTAGTGTGATAATAGTTCAGCTCCACGATATCCATATAGGCAGGCTCGGGATAAAGCAAATCGATGGTTGGAAACATACTGTGCCAACCGATACCGCTCGACAGACTTACGGTCATTTTCTCTTTTCCTACATTGAAAGAAGGAAACGTCCATCCCATATTCACACGCGGATCAACGTTTACCTTGCCGTGCGTGGCAAATCCCCTGTCTATTCCCAACATTGTTTCGGCACGCATACCGGCTTCAATCTCCATCTTATGGCTTCCCATTCCCACGCCGATACGCTCTTCAGCATAAGCTGCCAGCATCCTAGAAGCAGGAATATCGGAATATTTTCGTGGGCGATAGGAAGTCCCGGTATATACCGGATGCAACCTGTCGTACACCTGACCGTCGCCTATGTTACGGTCCATCTGATAGTCGGCACCCACCAAAAGCGAGTTGGAAACACCTGCAACAGGAAAACTGAACAAGGCATTTCCTTTCAGATAAAGGCTCATTGGCCTACCGTCCACCGTATGCGTGGCAGTATATGTATAAGGAGATATGAGCACGGCATCGCTCTCTCCATTCCTCATTGTCATTGCTGCGGGCGTATCTCCATCCAATTGAACGAGCCTTGTGCGTTCCAAGATATTCCTTTCGTAAGAGAAAGAGGCCGAAAGCTCTGCATTCTTGAAAAACGAACGGTCGCTATTACTGTTCATATCCCACAGAAGGCTTGCTGCATAACGGTTGTATTCAGACTTGTATTTGTCTGCTCCACCGTGATTGAATTGAGGATCCACCTTGTCATCATCAAACGATCCTCCGTAATCCAAATTCAGCATAGCACCGTATTCCATTGATTCCGTGTGCCATCGCTTGTTGATCCGGGCAGAAAAAGTAAGTCGCTTATACGTCTCCAGCAAGTTTCTCGGCTCGGCTTTATTGTTGAGGAAATCTGCACTTAAATTGAGCGAAAACCGCTTTGGCACCCATTCAAAGGCCTTGGCAACATAAAACAGCTTGGTATCCATATCGGCCTTGAAGCGTGCCGAAAGGTCATTGCCTCCCTTGCGACGTTTCACTTTCACCAGTCCACTCGTCAAATCGCCATACTGCACGGAAGGAATGCCTCGGACTACGGTTACTTCCTGAATATCATCCGTAGACAAAGTACGCATATCCACGCCTGCATTGGCAAAATTCCGTTTGCCCGACGTACGGTCGAGCGCGCCCGAAAGATACTGCATATTGCCATTCGTGCTCACTGGTGCGCCGTCGATTACGAATCGGGTACCGAGCGAAGAGGTACTGTATTGGCTGCTGCCGATTCCTACTTCACGAAGACTGATAGTATTCGGCACATTCAACTGGGGATCGCTGGCACGACCTCCGGGCAGCAATTCCATCAAATCGGCAAAACTGGACGGCTGCAAATGTTCCATTGCCTGCTTGCTGATGGTGGACGCACTCGAAAGTCCGTGTCCCTCCTGTGCCGTTACCACTACCTCCTGAAGCTCGTTTGCATCGGTTTCCATATAATATACGGTATTCTTCCGAGGCATTATGCTTATGCCTTTATAGCCGATATATGAAATACGGACAGATTTACTGAATCCGTCCATTAGAGTGAAATAACCATCCTGATCGGTTACTGCGATGATTCTTCTGGTTTCTTCAGCCATTACCGTTGCACCGATAAGAGGTTCGTTGGTTTTCTTTTCCAGAATCCTGCACCTCATCTGAGCAAATGATGTCTGGAAAAACATACATAGAAATAAAGTAAATATGATTCTTGCCACTGGTAAAATATAATTTCAGTATAAGTCTGAAATACTTGGTTTATGAAAGAAATGTGCTTGACTTTCCACGTGCTGCGCCGTATCCTTGTCTGTCCGTACTGCGCTGTACGCAATTCTCATCCCGGCTTTGCAGCTTTCATATACAACAACTCTGAAGACAGCCCTTTGGCATCAGAGCTTTTGGGTGTTCTTCAGAGCTGATGATGGGATTGAGAATGAGTATTATTTCACGATAACCTTCTTTCCATTGTGGATATAGATACCCTTTACAGAAGGCTGCTCTATGCGACGGCCATTCAAGTCGAACCAAACATTGCGTTCTTCAGCCTCAACTGCAACAGAACCAATACTGGTTG
This sequence comes from Prevotella sp. HUN102, assembly GCF_000688375.1. NCBI lineage: Bacteria > Pseudomonadati > Bacteroidota > Bacteroidia > Bacteroidales > Prevotellaceae > Prevotella > Prevotella sp. HUN102. The sequence continues at coordinate 577,505 of NZ_JIAF01000004.1, forward strand.
AAACGCCCTTGTGGAGTTCTTCCCATACAAAGAAGTCCATTGAGCCTGCGGCTTCCTTGGCAATCCATCCACGCTTCTTCACTGCTGCTATCTGCTCGTCGGTCAATTCATTGTGTTCGTCGGCATAGAGTCCATTGAACACACAGAACTCACGTGGCGTGAACTCTTCCTGTGGCAAAGTCTTTATAAGATTATCCATAGCTTCTCCTTTGATGTTATTTCCCCAACAAGAGAGGAAATTAATGTCGGTATTTGCAGTTACGTCAAGTGTTGTCAGCTTGTTTCTGCTGCAATCGAGATTCATCAGATATGGGTTGCCCGAAAGGTCGAGCGACTCTATTCCGTTTCCGTTCACCCAGAGTTCGTCCAAATCGCCGAGAGCAGCAAGGTTCAGCGACTTCAAGTTAGGATTATCGCCGGCATAGAGTGTTCTGATAGCTTTTGCATCGGTAAAATCCAATGATGAAACTTTTGAGCCTTGCACTGAAAGTGTCATCAACTTTGACGCATTCTCAAGGTTTACACTCTGCAATTCAGGGCAATAGGAGGCCCAGAGTTCCACCAGTTCAGCATTCTTCGACACGTCAATACCCGTAATTGGATTTTCATTCACGCGCAAACTGCCGAGCTTTGCAGCCTCAGTCAAATCCACTTCGGTAATTCCCTGCTTGACAACAGTGAACAGATATACATTGCCACGGATTGTAATCTCAGGTGCATTAACCTTCAAATAAATCTTATGGCTGATTGCCGCAGATACTGTTGCTCCCTCGAACGAAATATTGTCTCCATTGATTGGGGTAATCGTCTTTACCTCACCTTCGTCATCAAGTCCGCCGTATATAAGGACTTCCATAGACAAAGTGCTGCCAATGGCCTTGTCGGTCTTGATTTTAATAACTTCAGTTCCCACTTCTGCCTTTGCTTCTGCAACAGAAAACAGCAAACCACACATTAATAATAAAGAGTAGATTTTCCTCATAGTTCTTTGTAGTTTTTTAAAGTTTTATATTAAATTTTGTTAGAGTGCAAAGGTATAAACAAGAAGATTTGTGGACAATACCCACAAATAGGTAAATTTATATTCTCATTCGGACTGATTCCTAAACCACGATTAGAGGGAAAGAGTGAGCCAGTTGAAACGTAAGACAAATTGAATGTCTTCCATCAAAGGCACAATTAATAGGGTATTACAGGCTGATAAACCATTCCGTTTTGTAAAATTCTCTTACTGAAAAAGTGGACTTGAAAATTCTCAAACCAGAGATTGGAAGGGCGTTTTCTGACGGTTTCCGACCTTTCTTTCGGAGTATGTTTCCCAATGATGCGAAGAATGGAATGCAGGTGTGCGAAGATTAGAAAACATTCTTCGCAAGAATGCGCCACGTTCTTGCGAAGAATGAAACACGAAACGGCGACTTCTTAAGGCTCATTTCGCCCATTTGTGCGAAGAATGGAGTAAAGGATATATGGTCTTAAATGCCGCAATTAAGATAATCCGTTACATATCAATGGATTATAAAAGCCTCCAAAAATCGCATATTTGAGGACGGAAGTGTGCCTGATTGATTTTAAATGTTAAAAAACGGAGCTTTTGTCAATAAATATTCACGATGAAGAAAAGAGGAGAATGCAAGGGGAAAGAAGGGCGAAAGGGGTTAATATTCCACCATACTGCCCCACGCTTTCTCCACCTCGCTCTCAAGAGGAGGGACTGACTGGGGGATGGAGAAGGTAAAGACACGATTCTTTTCCTTCTTGATTTTCTTCAGTTCAGCTTCGGAAACGGTCATTTTGTCGGTAATGTAGAAGTCGCTCCACACGTCGATGCGCTCGTCTTCGTCCTCACCTCGGTAACGGGCAAAAAATGTTTGATGCTTTTCCGCAGACAGAAGGTCGTTGAGCGTGTAGCTGCCTTCCTTGAAATGGTAGGTTTCGCACTCGTCGAACCGGGTCATTCGCGCTATGATGCCGTACATCTTGAGCTGACTCATATCTATTTCGTGGTTCGTCTGCCCTGCAAGATTGTCCATACCGACTGCTATGAGCTGTATGGATTTTCCGCTTTCAGAATGCGAACGCTTTCTTACTTTTCCACACTTGTCTGCCCATCGATACACGTCGCCATTGTTTCGGGTGGAGTATTCCTCGCTCTTGATGCTCTCGATGAGCGGGACGGATTCAAGATTGGGCATATTCATACGGATGAATGTGTCGTCGCCGTTGGCCTGTGGTGCCTTGCGGCGGCGTTCGCCGAGAAATTTCCGGTCTATGAAGGTGGAGGAAGTCTCGCTTGCAGAGGCAGAGACAGAAGATGAATCGGATGATGTGGCTGCGGCGGAGAGGGGCAGATACATTTCCATCATTCCGTCCACGAAGTAGCTGAGCATTGAGTTTGTGGCCTGATAGACTCTGTAATAGCCTTTTAGGCGAAGATATTGCCGTTCCTGCGCACTGAGGGAAAGGGCTGCAAGGAACAGGAGGAAATGAAGTGTAAACAGTCTTTTCATCATAAGCAAAATAAAAAGGTTGTGCAGCACCGATGAAACGGCGCAACACAACCTTGTTTCAAACATTGTCTTTTATCTTCTCTTACGCTTGCTGTTCTTGCCAGACTTGCCCGAACCCGAAGCACTGCGGCGGCTTTTGCCGGCAGCCGATGCACTTTCGGATTTCCGTGAAGCCGAAGTCTTGCCCGAAAGGCTGCCTTCTCCGGCCTCATCCTTCGCCAGCGTAAAGTCGAGCTGCTTACGTTCGAGATTCGCTTTTGCCACTTGAATACGGATTGGGTCGCCCAACTGATAGACGTGATGGCGGCGGCGGCCTACGAGACAATAGTTCTTCTCGTCGAAATCGTAGTAGTCGTCGTCGAGATCGCGCATCGGAATCATACCCTCGCAATGGTTCTCGTCGATCTCGGCATAGATACCGTAGCTCTGAATACCGCTGATGTGGGCGTCGTAGCACTCGCCGATGTGCTCTCCCATATACTCCACCATTTTGTATTTGATGGAATCGCGCTCGGCATTCTGCGCCACCTGCTCCATATCCGAGCAATGCTCGCAGAGTTCTTCGCAATGTTCCTTGTTCACAGAACGTCCGCCTTCGGCATAACGGGTCAGCAGACGGTGCACCATCGTGTCGGGATAGCGGCGGATTGGCGACGTGAAGTGGGTATAGTAATCGAACGCCAGTCCGAAATGGCCGATGTTGCTCGTGGTGTATTTTGCCTTCATCATAGAACGGAGTGCGATGGTCTGAATCACTTTCTGTTCCTTCTTGCCCTCCACTTCGTCCATCAGCGCATTCAGCGCGCGGGCCGTGGCTCCCTTTGTGCTTGAAGACTTCAGCTTGTAGCCGAATTTCGCCGTAAACTGTCGCAGGTTCTCGAACTTCTGTGGGTCGGGATTGTCGTGAACACGGTACGGCAGCGTCTTCGCCTTCTTGCCCTTTGCCACCTTTCCTATGCTCTGTGCAACATATCGGTTGGCAAGGAGCATAAATTCCTCGATGAGCTTGTTGGCATCCTTTGAACGCTTGAAGTAGCAACGGATGGGTTTGCCCTTCTCATCGATGTCGAAATGGAGTTCTTCCGAGTCGAATTTCACGCTTCCGTTCTTGAATCTCTGCTTACGGATGAGCTTTGCCAGTCGGTCGAGCGTGATGATGTTTTCGGCAAACTCGCCCTTATATCCGTCCTTTCCGGGTGTCGGAGCCGGTTCGCCGGTGCCGTCTATCACGCCGTTTTCCTCAAGTAGCTGCTGCGCTTCTTCGTAGGCGTAGCGGCGGTTGCTCTTTATAACGGTGTGAACGACACGGAAATCCTGCACGTTCGCCTCATCGTCGATGTTGAAAATCACACTGTAAGCCAGCTTTTCCTCATCGGGACGGAGCGAACAGATGAAGTTGCAGAGGCGTTCGGGCAGCATCGGAATGGTTCTGTCCACGAGATAGATGGAGGTTGCACGCTTCTGTGCTTCCCTGTCTATGATGTCTCCCTCCTTCACATAGTGTGAAACGTCGGCTATATGCACGCCCACTTCCCACAGACCATTGTCGAGTTTACGGATAGACAGCGCATCGTCGAAGTCCTTCGCGTCTTTTGGGTCGATGGTACAAGTCCATACATCACGGAAGTCTTCGCGTTCTTCGAGGTCCTTTGACGTGATTTCGCCCGTTATTTTGTTGGCTGCCTCCTCTACGGCTTTCGGATATTTGTAGGGCAAACCGTATTGGGCAAGAATCGTATTCATTTCAACGTCGTTGTCGCCGGCCTTTCCCAGCACGTCGATTACCTCTCCGACGAGATTCTTATGACTGGCATCGGGCCATCTTGTAATCCTTACGAGGGCGCGGTCGTCGGTCTGTCCACCGTTCAGAGCCTTCTTTGGGATGATGATATCGTGAACGAAGAGGTTCTCCTGTGTTACGAGGAACGCCACATCGCTTTCCACTTGCAGGCGTCCTACAAACGTTTCCTTCTTGCGCTGGAGGATTTCAACCACCATTGCTTCCTTGATATGGTTGCGTCGGCGTGCCAAAAGCTGCACCTTCACACGGTCGCCGTTCAGGGCTGCCATTGAATTGCGCTCCGAAACGAAGATGGGCGTGCCGCCATCGTCGGGCTGAAACGTGTTCTTGCCGTTGGATTTACGGATGAATACGCCTTCCTGAACCTGTCCTTTGGTGTTGAGCGTATAGGCATATTCGCCCACTTTGGCGAGAAAATCGTCCCACGCCATTTCCTCCATCACGTCAATGGCAAGCATCTTTGCGGGATGCGTGGTCAGTTTGAGTGCCCGGAATATCTGTTTGAAGCTGAAAGTCTCTTCAGGTTGTGTCTGGAAAAAGCCGGTTAGCTTTTCCGCCATCTGCGCTTTATTCAATCTGTTGCTACCTTTCTTTTCTTTTCCCATAATGATTGTGTTTTAATAATTGACACAAAGTAACGAAAAAGTTTGTATCTTTGCAAACGTTTCACATTATTTTAATGAAAAAGATTTTAATAACAGGGGCTTCGGGCTTTATTGGTTCGTTCATTGTGGAGGAGGCTCTGCGACAAGGGTTTGACACTTGGGCAGTCGTTCGCCCCACTTCTTCGCGCAAATATCTGCAAGATTCACGCATTCATTTCATAGAACTGGACTTTTCATCGGAGGAAAGACTCGAGAAAGAACTCGCATCTCACGAGTTCAACTACATCGTTCACGCTGCGGGAGCCACGAAATGCCTGCACAAAGAAGACTTTTTCCGCATCAACACGGAAGGAACAAAGAATTTCATACGAGCCATTCAGGCATTGAATATGCCGCTCGAACGCTTTGTTTATCTTTCAAGCCTCAGCGTTTTCGGGGCTATTCGTGAGGAAGAACCATATCGGGAGATACTGGAAAGCGACACGCCAATGCCGAATACGGCGTATGGAAAAAGCAAACTGGAGGCGGAAAAATACCTTGAAAGCCTCCCGTCTTCTCTCCACCACGAAGAGAAAACGCCAAGAAGCGAAGGCTATTCAGCGAACACGGAATGCCTTTCCACGAAGAATGATTTTATTTCCACAAAGAAGATACGACTTTCTACGGAGAATGGGGAGCTTTCCACGGAGAAAGACAAGCAAAAGAACCGTGCCGTCTTTCCATTTATCATTCTGCGACCCACAGGTGTGTATGGACCACGCGAAAAGGACTACTTCCTGATGGCGAAATCCATCAAGGGACACACCGACTTTGCAGTAGGATTCAAACGTCAGGACATTACGTTCGTGTATGTAAAGGACGTGGTTCAGGCTGTATTCCTCGCACTCACACGTGGAAAAGACGGACGGGCGTACTTCCTTTCAGATGGAAACGTGTACCAGAGTTCGACATTCAGCAACCTGATTCACGAGGAACTGGGGCGACCGTGGTGGATTCGCATCACGGCACCGATATGGCTGCTCCGCATCATCACTTTCTTCGGCGACCTATTCGGACGTATAACCGGCAAAATCAGCGCACTCAACAACGATAAATATCAGATACTGAAACAGCGAAACTGGCGTTGCAACATCCAACCGACCGTAGACGAACTCGGCTACAAGCCGGAATACGACCTGAAACGTGGCGTAAAGGAAACCATAAAGTGGTATAAGGAAGAGAGATGGATATAATGCCGAAGCGCGGAAATGCACCATTCGGTCTCCATTTCACACTCCTTCCCCACCCGATTACGGAATCTTCATCGCCATTCCCTCACTTCGTAATTCCCCCATATTCAAAAAGAAATTATGCAAAAATTCATAAAAGACCTGTTTAGAATCGAGAAGAAACCACTCAAAGGACTGATGGCTCTGGAGTGGGCAGCAATGATTTATCTCGTGTTCACGCTCATTCTGGTGTTCATTCTCTATACCGATATGGAGAATCCACAGGCAATGATATTCGGACGACTGCGCATTGTGGCTATGACGGCTGCCCTTTGGCTGGCATACCGCATTGTACCTTGCAGATTCACACGCTTCATACGTGTTGCAGCACAGATGGGACTGCTCGCTTGGTGGTATCCAGACACCTACGAAATCAACCGATTGTTCCACAACCTCGACCACGTTTTCGCCCAATGGGAGCAAAGTTGGTTCGGTTTCCAACCAGCACTTACCTTCTCAAAGAGCCTTTCGCACCCCATATTCAGCGAACTCTTCGATATGGGCTACGCAGCCTATTACCCGATGATAGCTCTCACGGTGTTCTATTACTTCATCTGGCAATACAAGGAATTCGAACGCGCGGCCTTCATTGTGCTTGCGGCATTCTTCATCTATTACATCGTCTTCATCTTCGTGCCCGTTGCCGGTCCCACATTCTATTATAAAGCCGTGGGACTGGAGAAGATTGCAGCCGGCATATTTCCCAATGTCCACGACTATTTCAACTTCCATCAGGATTGTCTGCCCAGCCCCGGCTACACGGACGGCATCTTCTACCATCTCGTGGAAGACGCAAAGGCAGCCGGCGAACGCCCAACGGCGGCATTTCCAAGCTCGCACGTGGGCATCAGCACGATATGTATGCTGCTGATCTGGCGCACAAAGAACAGAAACCTCTTCTACATCCTCACGCCATTCTACCTTTTCCTGTGCTGCGCAACCGTTTATATTCAGGCACACTATCTCGTCGATGCACTTGCCGGAGTAGTTTCAGCAATAGCTCTTTATAGCACGTTGATGTTTGCAACACGCAGAATGAAATAAAAACAAAGCCCCCTGCACTTCTTCTGAAGTGCAGGGGGAATTTCCTTATATGGGTTATACAAGATGGGAAAGCTACCATCCGAAATCAACTTCACCTATATAATGAACCTCCATTCTTTCACTTTTGATAAGCGAATCAAGTTCTTTTCTGTGTAGTGCATTGAATTCAAGACCATTAAAGGGCAAGGGATAAATCCGTCTGACCTCTCTGTTCCAGTCATTGTCTCGCAGATTATCGTATTCTGCAAGTTTAGGACAATACAGAACAATGGCATTAAGATGCTCGTACACCCTTGCAGAATCAACCGTAGACACTCCATAATCACACAGATAATGCTCAATAATTCCTTCTTTCTTATATAAAGCTACTCTGGGAAGCTCCATCAGCTCATCGTGCTTCCGAAGAACATATTGGCCATCCTCGCAAAAAAACTCCCTTTCGGCGAACAGGGGATGCCCAAATACGGTATTCAAAAAAGCAAAGCACCACGATACGAGGATAAACAAGACGAGAAAGACTCTCAGCAAAACCCTATGCTTCCAACGAGGCAGCAGAAGCAACATAGCGACAGGAGTGAAAGTGGCAATGAGAACAACGATATGCCCAAGATGCCACCTTATATAATACTCCCTATCCAACTTAAAATACAGATATGAAAAGCAGATAAGACTCGCCAAGTGAACAAGAAGAACAAAGTAAAACAGCGTCTTCCTGTCCCATTGAACAAACTTCCTCATTTATTAAACGCTTATATTTTTATCCCTTATACCCCTCCAGTTTCTTCAGATAATAAGCCTTGAAATCACTCCATTTATAATAATACGGCGTACCGGTCTTGGGCAAAGGCAAGGTGGCTTCCTCCTCATTGAGCAATGCCTTCACGAGAATTTCAGAAGGCTTGGCTGCCGAACGGTAGAAAATCAACTGGATATTTGCGCCCATCGGGAAGATACGCGCATTGATCCAACCTTCCTTTTCCAAATCGTCAAGGTTCTTAATCTGTTTTCCGGAATTATTTATTTCCATCAGACAAGTCAGCGGAAGCACCATCGTTTCGTGTCCGAAACGGAGCGTTGCACCCGGCCGTGGATACTGCAGGCACGAATCTGCCTCGGCAATCATCTTACGGAGGAGATTGCGCTGCGAGAAAGGCTGCGTGCCACCGTTGTGAGGAGCCGGACCGTAGTGCAGATACCACCAGACGTTCTCCTGTTGCCACTGACGGTAGATTTCGTCCTTGGTGTATAAATCAAACAAATCCAGCTCGTGGCGAATCTCAGAATTTTGCACCACGCTCGCAGCCTTGAACAAGTCGAAGGAAAACTTGTAGGCATCGGCACCCGGTTTCACGAAATCCTTGACGGTAAAGAGCCGGTCGAAGATGGGAGAATGGTTCACATTTTTGTCGCACCACGCCCTGTATGCCCTGACAGCCTCGGGCGTTTCCTTCTGTCTGGAGAGTTTCTTGTCGCTCAGGTTCATATAATACATATCGTGCTCGCTTGCATCGTGGCGCACACGGAGCGTAGGATTCAGGCGAAGGAACTGCTGCAATTCGTTCTCCATCGAAAGAATGCAGCGGATAACCACCGTAGACTTCGCATCTATCCAAACGGAATCACGGAAAACACTTGGAAAACGCTCATACATTCGCCTTGCAATCTGCTGATGCTGCACGGCTCCCAGTTCCGTAAGCTCGCCCCAACGGTTGTAGGATTCGGTGTACATTCTCCTGAGCTTGCCGAGCACTTCCTTTCCCTTTTCGGTAAGAACGCCCAACGAATCGGCACGTTCCAGTACTGCCATCGGTTCCAGATAGCCTCGCTTCGACGTGAGCCAACGCGAACCGTGGCGACCGTAGTGCGAGATATACACGGCCTCGTAGCCCGCCGGAGCAGGCGTAAGTGCCTTCACGGGGGCAGGATAGGCGATGTAATTGCTTGCCGCCATACGTGGATTTGCGTCGATTACGCTTCTGAATGATTGCCCGAAAGCTGCGAATGCCGTAAGGGCAGAGAGCAATAATATTGAAAACCTCTTCATAATTTAATTTATTTTACTATTAATATTAATTTATTTTATAAACAGCATTCTCTATTCTATGTATTTCTGCCTTACAGAAACCAGAAGAATGCAGCCTTGCAAAGTTATCATTTATAACTGAAAATAGCAAACAGGCAGCGCAATTATTCTGACATTGTTTCATAAAAATGCAATTTAAATATCACTTTTTTGTCGCCGAAGTGTCGCAGCTTGTAAAGAATCATTACCAAAAAACGCACCCTCCCGACTCGTCAATCTAAGATTTACAACGCATAAAACACACTCTTTCGAGCCGTTTTTCCCATCATTGTTTTGCAAAGGAGCGAAGAACATTTTGCAAACTTGCGAAGAATGATTTGCGTTTTTGCGAAGAATACAATCCGACTATCGCAAGAACGAAGCACGATACAGCAACAAAGGAGTGGAAAAACAGAACAATCCAAGAGTCTATTCTGTTCTATTTGCGAACCATCGTCAGAGCATCGCATCGGCATTATCCGACCGATATTCATAATTCATTATCTATCAGCATCTTACAACAAGCCTCAAAAAACACCATATTTGAAAAAACTTTTCTCCCGTTTCAAAATAATCGAGTTTTTAAAGCACTTTTGTAAAGAATATTCACAACGTCATCAGCATATTTTCAACACCCGAACGTTCGCCCGAACGTTAATTCCGAGAATTATTTGCACATTATTATAAAAAGAACTATCTTTGCCTTTAGAACAAAACACTTCCATTGCTTATGGCAACACACCCATTATGGTCTGACGAATATTGGCTACTGCTCTTGCAGCTCTATCTGCAAAAGCCTGCGGGAATGAAGTCGTTGTACTCCCGTTCACTGGTTGAGCTGAGCCTCGAACTGCATATTCCGCCACGCAGCCTCTACGAACAGCAGTTCTTGCTGCGACAGCGGGAAACGCCTGTGCTGCAACTCATCTGGGAAACCTACGCCGACAATCCACGAAGACTGTCGAGAGACGTGAAGAAGCTGCGCTCGATGAAAGGCTTCGGACAGCCGGCGGAATTCTATGAGGGTGTGGAAGTGAAGGAAACTTTCGAGCGCGATTTTCTGCCGTTGAAGCAGAACGAGGCATTGAAGCCCGTGATGCTCATAATGGTGCTCGACCTGTATTTCAGACTCACGCCGATTACGATGGTGGAAGAGACACCCGAGATTCAGGAACTGGCAAAACTGCTGAAGATAAGTCCGAGGTTGGTGGTGGAAGTGATGGACGTATTCCAGTTCTGCGACCCCTATCTGAACCGCGACGACCTGATGATTTCGCCGCTGCTGCTGCCCTGTCAGGAGATATGGAACAGATATGGAAATGACAATCCCGAGAAACTTTCGGCGTTGGCAGCACAATTACACGATTATTTCAGATAATTCTCTCAGTTTTTTCGTAATTTTGCAACGCAATTCCAGTTATAATGGCTCAAAATCAAGTACAAGTTCAAGAACAGGTTCAACGTCAGGTGCAGCGTCTCTCGCAACAGCAGATGTTGCAAGTGAAGTTGTTGGAAATGCCATTGACCGAATTGGAGCAAAGCGTGATGGCGGAACTCGACGACAATCCGGCTTTGGAAAGCAACAGCGAGGAGGGCGACCTGAACGACACGATGGACATTCCGGAAGCTCCCGACGACGATTTCGACTCACAAAAGGAGAAAGAAGAACGTCAGGATGCGCTCGATACGGCACTCGAAAGAATGCAGTCGGACGATGATCTGCCCACCTACGACGGCCGTCAGCAGCGCGACAATGCCGACTACGAGGAGATTGTATATGGAGATACTACGTCGTTCATCGACAAACTCAACGAGCAGGTGGGCGAAAGGGAGCTTACCGAGCAGCAGCGTTTCATCGTGGAGTATCTCATCGGAAGCCTCGACGACGACGGATGGCTGCGGAAAGAGCTCGGCGACATCGCTGACGAGCTGGCCATCTACAACGGTATCGACTGTACTGAAAGCGACATCGAGGAGGCATTGAAGATATTACAGGACTTTGATCCGCCGGGTATCGGGGCGCGCAGCTTGCAGGAATGCCTGCTTTTGCAGATAGACCGCAAGGTGGAGAACGGCGACTGGGACCGTGAGGGACATCTATACGGCTTTATGCACGAGATTCTCACAACTTATTTCGACGCATTCACCAAGAAGCATTGGGACAGGATTCGGTCGGGACTGGCTCTGTCGGACGTTCAAATTGATGCTTTGCAGAAGGAAGTGCGCAAGCTGAATCCGAAACCGGGAGCATCAATGGGCGAGACAATGGGCAGAAACATTCAGCAGATCACGCCCGATTTCATAGTAGACACCGACGACGACGGCACAGTTTCGTTTTCCCTGAGCAACGGACATCTGCCCGAGCTTTACGTTTCGCAGAGTTTCAACGATATGCTGGCAGCCTACAAGGAGAACAAACAGAGTATGAGTCAGAAGGATAAGGAGGCTCTTCTTTATATAAAAGGCAAGGTGGACAAGGCCCGCGGCTTCATTCAGGCCATCAAGGAACGCCGGAATACGCTCTACGTAACGATGAAAGCCATCATAGAAATCCAAAAGAAATTCTTTCAGGATGGCGACGAGGCCGACCTGAAACCGATGATTCTGAAAGACATCGCAGAGAAAACAGGACTCGATATCTCCACGATTTCACGTGTGAGCAACATTAAATATGCGCAGACTCGATGGGGAACGTTCCCGCTCCGCTTCTTCTTCACCGACAGTTACACTACGGCTGATGGCGAAGAAATGTCTACCCGAAAGATAAAGGTGGCTCTGAAAGAGGTCATCGAAAACGAAAACAAGAAGAAACCGCTCAGCGACGACGCTCTGGCAAAGGTAATGGAGGAGAAAGGATTTCCCATTGCGCGCCGCACGGTGGCAAAATATCGCGAGCAACTCAACCTTCCCGTTGCACGGCTTCGCAAGGAATAAGGAGGACAAAGAACATCGTTCAAGAAGAAAATGAGTGAAAAAAACATCATATTGACTGCACGAATCGTGAGTATGATTCTCACACCGTTCTACCTGCCTGTGGTGGGTATTCTTGCAATATTGTTCTTTTCCTATCTGAGCACGTTTCCGTGGCAGGTAAAACTGTCGCTCGTGTTGATGGTCTATCTGTTCACGGTGCTCATTCCCACACTGCTTATCCATCTTTACAGGCAGTATCACGGATGGACGCTGATTCAGCTCGGGCAGAAGGAACGGAGAATGATGCCCTACATCATTTCCATTATCTGCTATTTCGGCTGTCTGTACCTGATGAACCTGCTGCATCTGCCCCACCTCATCACGTCTATTCTCGTGGTGGCATTGGGCATTCAGGTGCTTTGTGCCGTCATCAACGTGTGGTGGAAGATATCAACGCACACCGCCGGTATAGGAGGCGTGCTGGGAACGCTCATTGCTTTCGCACTGATGCTGAACTTTAATCCTCTCTGGTGGCTGTGTACGACTATCCTTGCATCGGGAATCGTAGGCTCAAGCCGCATCATCTTGCGCCAGCACACGCTCACACAGGTTACGGCCGGCTTCTTCTTGGGCATAGCCAGTGCGTTTATCACGATAATATTTATATAGATTCAAGAAGCTATGGGTAGTGTTCGAGAGTGAAGATACAAGGAAATCGTGAAGCGAAGGAGGGAGAACTACATTGCTCATCAGCGTTCATCGTTCCCCGGCATCGCCCCCCGACAACGCTCTGCTGCAACATCCCTCAAAAATATACAAAGATATGAAACCATTAGTTAGCATCATTATGGGCTCAACAAGCGACCTACCGGTAATGGAAAAGGCTTGTAAGTGGTTGGAACAATACGAAATTCCATTCGAAATAAATGCGCTTTCAGCACATCGGACGCCAAACGCTGTGGAAAATTTCGCCAAAGGAGCAAAGGAACGTGGCATCAAAGTAATCATTGCAGGCGCAGGAATGGCTGCTGCATTGCCCGGAGTAATCGCAGCCTCAACGTCATTGCCGGTCATCGGTGTGCCAATCAAGGGTATGTTGGACGGTCTTGACGCTATGCTTTCAATCATTCAGATGCCTCCCGGCATTCCCGTTGCCACCGTTGGAGTGAACGCTGCACAGAACGCTGCGATTCTTGCTGCCGAAATGATGGCACTTGGAGATGAAAAAATAGCCAGAAAGGTGGAAGAATGGAAATCAACATTGGGCGAAAAGATTGAGAAAGCCAACAGGGAACTTGCCGAAATAAAGGATTATAAGTTCAAGTGTTAAGAACTTTTAGGCTTAATCCCAAAAGCTTTTAAACTTAATGCCAAGAGTTTTTAGGCTAAATACCAAGAACTTTTAAGGCTAATATCAGGAACTTGTGCCTTTAACGCTGGGCGTATAGGCTCTATCGAGCTAATAAATCAGCATTCCGACAATCAATCGGACCAATAGTTCCATACTAATTCACTATGATAAATTTATTTAATTACGAACGAAGAAAGAGCACCGTTACTCACGTTGGTGCATTAGATATCGGTGGCGACAACCCGGTCAGGGTGCAGTCGATGACCACTACACGGACAGACGACACGCCTTCGAGCGTTGCACAGGCCGAAAGAATAATAGAAGCAGGCGGCGAACTCGTGCGACTGACCACCCAAGGAAAGAAAGAAGCAGAGAATCTGAAGAACATCAACGCGCAATTGCGCGCCGACGGCTACAAAACTCCACTATGTGCCGATGTTCATTTCAATGCAAACGTGGCCGACGTGGCAGCTCTCTATGCCGAAAAGGTGCGCATCAACCCGGGAAACTACGTGGATCCGGGCCGCACATTCAAGATTCTGGAATACACCGATGAGGAATACGCATTGGAACTGAAGCGCATTGAAGACCGTCTGACACCGTTTATCAACATCTGCAAGGAGAATCACACGGCAGTTCGCATTGGCGTGAATCACGGAAGTCTTTCCGACAGAATTATGTCGCGCTACGGCGACACCCCGGAAGGCATTGTAGAGAGCTGTATGGAGTTCCTCCGTATCTTCAAAAAGCAGAACTTCAACGACATCGTAATCTCTATTAAAGCCTCAAACACGGTGGTAATGGTACGCTCCGTGCGCCTGTTGATTGCCGAGATGGACAAAGAGGATATGCACTATCCACTCCACTTGGGTGTAACCGAGGCTGGAGAAGGAGAAGACGGACGCATAAAGAGTGCCGTCGGCATAGGTGCGTTGCTCAACGACGGCATCGGCGACACGATACGTGTATCGCTCAGCGAAGACCCGGAATGCGAAATTCCCGTGGCAAGCTACCTTACCCGCTACGTGCGCCGCAAACAAGGACATCTCATTGTACCTGCCGAAACATACGAAGGCTTTGATTATCTCCATCCGGAACGGCGTGAAACGGAGGCAGTGGGCAACATCGGAGGCGACAACGTACCCGTAGTAATCGCCACACGACCGATAAAAGCCGCATCTTCTTCCTCCACCGGCAGCGAATCCGACACTCTGTCCGACGACACTTCGGCAACCGTCGCTGCACAACTCCCCCTTCCCGACTACATCTACGTCAATGATTCGCTTCCCGAAAACATCGTAAAGGGGCAGAAATATATCCTCGACTACAATGTATATATCCAGTTGGCAAGCGAAGGCAAGCTCCCATCAGCGGACATCTATCCGATTTTCCCCACCGAGGCAATTCCATTCATCGGGACAATAAACACCAAACTGAAGTTCCTCGTGCTGAAATACGGCACTCCATCCGAAGAATTTACCGCCTGTCTGAAGCATCATCCGGAAGTAGTGGTGATATCAATGAGCACCCACCAGAACAAACTCGCCGAACAGCGTGCCCTCGTCCATCAGATGATGATTGCAGGACTGAAGAATCCGGTCGTCTTTGCGCAGATGTATCAGCACTCAAACGATTCCGCACAACAAGCATCCAATACACCATCGGCCAAAGAACGTTTCCAACTGGAGGCTGCGGCAGATATGGGAGCACTGATGATTGATGGACTTACGGACGGTATATGGCTGATGAACAACGGCAATCTCCCACAGGAAGACGTGGAGCAGACTGCATTTGCCATTCTTCAGGCAGGCAGGCTGCGTATGGTCAAGACCGAATACATCTCCTGTCCGGGCTGCGGGCGCACTCTTTACGACCTCCGTACCACGATTGCGCGCATCAAGGAAGCCACCAAGGGAATGAAAGGACTCAAAATCGGCATTATGGGATGTATCGTTAATGGACCCGGCGAAATGGCAGATGCCGACTACGGATACGTTGGTGCCGGACCAAAGAAGGTAAGTCTCTACCGCAAGAAGGTCTGCGTGGAGCGCAATATTCCCGAAGAAGATGCCGTAGAACATCTGCTGGCACTCATCAAATCTGATCAGGAAAAGTAAATATTCAATACGAAACAGCAACAGGCTACACTTTATATATATAAGGTGTAGCTTGTTTTTTTATCCTATCGGCAAAACTAAAAACATACCTGAAAAACACAAATACAAAGAAACCATATCTATTTACCGTTATAATCATTCCATTTCAATAAATTCATTTTCAAATCATAAATAACTTATTATCAAACATTTAAGCATCTATATTAAGAAAATCTATCCCCAAATAGATTTTATCAGTTGTCGGAAATCCGAATCCTCCGTAACTTTGCATCAGAAAAAGAAACAAAGAATAATAATTAAAAAAAGACATAGATTATGAAGACATTAGATTACACAGGTTTGAACGAGAACAAGGTAAGCAACGTTGTTAAGGGTTTGGCGCAGCTTCTCGCCAATTTCCAAGTTTATTATGCAAATCTCCGCGGTTTCCACTGGAACGTAAAGGGACACGGTTTCTTCATCTTGCACTCAAAGTATGAAGAGCTATACAACGATGCTGCCACAAAGATCGACGACATTGCAGAACGTTTGCTTCAGCTCGATGCTGCTCCTGAAAGCAAATACAGCGAATACCTGAAGGTTTCCACCATCAAGGAAGCAGGCGATATCCACTCCGGAAAGGAAGCAATAGAATCCTTGCTCGGCTATCTGAAGACACTCATCGCTCTCGAGCGCGAGATTCTCAGCGCAGCATCAGAAGCAGGCGACGAAGTAACCGTTGCACTCATAAGCGACTATCTCAGAGATCAGGAGAAGACGGTATGGATGTTCACTGCTTTTGCCCACAACCACGAGGCAAAATAAGAAGATACAAAAGCCCAATCATATAATTGTAGTTGTCCTGTCAGGCTCAGCAATGAGTCTGGCAGGACTTTTTTATGCCCCAATCCATAGTTTACAATTATCAACCAGAACAGTAACAATCTGATTTTTTATTTACAACAACCTCCTTTTTTAACATTTAAATGCGAAGAAACATAATCCTGTGAGCAAATATGGGCATTTTCAAAGAGTTTAACAACAACCTGTTAATCAATTCATTACAAGCAATAAACCCTAAACACCAATTCCCTCCCTGTAACATTCTTCGCAAGAATGCAGAAAAACATTGCCAAATATTCCCTTTATTGCATTCCATTCTCCGCAAACGTGCATTCCATTCTTGCGAAGAATGCAATTCAATCGTGCGAAGAACGGAAGGCAATCTTCGCAAAAATGAAAATCAACTGTCGCATTGTTGCGATTCAAACGCACGATTATGCGTCTATTTTCTCTGTATTGAGAAAAGCCAAATGTTAAAATACGATGAAAGATATTTACAGAAAAAGCGATTGAAGATGGATTCAGCGAATTGCTTTTAGAGTATGCCCGTCTCACTATCAAGCAGTATTTTTATCCTTCTTGTAAGAATATAGCCTGTTTTTTGTTTATTTTCACGAAATGTTGATAATACAAATATGTAGTTGATAGAAAATGTCAATAGTTTTGTTTTCCATTGTTTCTCTTTCGCTATGATAAGTTTATTTGCAGAAACATTGACAAACGGAATCTTTCTTTGGATTTAATTCACTTTTCGATTAGTGTATTCTTGCAACTTGTTCATTGTCAGCAGAAAATAGATTGCTTTTTTCCTCGAAAAGATTTTGTTATATCAATTATTCTTTGCAATTTTGTGCCGTTAAAACTAACTTAAACAAGAAATAATTCTATGGAAGAACAACTAGAAGTGAAAGAACTCGAGCACGTTGTTGTACTCTTCTCCGGCGACTCTGGAGACGGTATGCAGCTGGCGGGTAATATTTTTTCTAATGTTTCGGCAACCGTTGGTAACGGTATTTCCACGTTCCCTGACTATCCGGCAGACATCCGTGCCCCGCAAGGTTCGCTCACTGGTGTCAGTGGTTTCCGTGTTCACATCGGCGCGGGCAAGGTTTATACGCCCGGCGATAAGTGCGACGTGCTGGTTGCAATGAATGCAGCAGCATTGAAGACGCAGTACAAGAATGCCAAACCACAGGCAACAATCATCATCGACACCGATGCCTTCACATCGCGCGACCTGAAAAAGGCGGAATTTTCTACCGATGACTATCTCGGAGAAATGGGTATTGACCCGGACCGCGTGGTAGCTTGCCCGCTCACGAAGATGGTAAAGGACTGTCTTGCCGACTCTGGTATGGACAACAAGGCGATGCTGAAGTGCAGAAATATGTTCGCACTCGGACTGGTTTGCTGGTTGTTCAATCGCGACCTTGAGTTAGTGTTTAACTTCCTGAGAGAGAAATTCGCAAAGAAACCGGCCGTAGCTGAAGCCAACATCAAGGTGGTTCAGGCCGGATATGACTACGGACACAACATCCACGCATCGGTTCCGAATACTTATCGTATTGAAACCAAGACGAAAGATCCGGGTCGTTATATGGACATTACGGGTAACAAGGCCACAGCCTACGGTCTTATTGCCGCCGCTGAGAAGGCTGGTTTGAAGCTCTTCCTCGGTTCCTATCCTATCACTCCTGCAACGGACATCCTGCACGAACTGGCTAAGCACAAGTCATTGGGCGTTATCACAGTTCAGTGCGAAGACGAAATTTCGGCTGCTGCATCTTCTATCGGTGCTGCCTTTGCAGGTGCGCTGGCTGCAACCTCAACATCAGGTCCCGGTATCTGTCTGAAGAGCGAAGCCCTCAACCTCGCCGTTATCGACGAATTGCCGTTGGTGGTAATCGACGTGCAGCGCGGTGGCCCTTCAACCGGTCTTCCAACGAAGTCCGAACAGACCGACCTTTTGCAGGTTCTTTACGGCAGAAACGGCGAAAGTCCTATGCCGGTGATTGCAGCTACCAGTCCGACAGACTGTTTCGACGCAGCTTTCAAGGCTTGTAAGATGGCACTCGAGCACATGACACCGGTGGTTCTGCTTACCGATGCGTTCATTGCAAACGGTTCTGCTGCGTGGAAGCTGCCGGATATGGCTGATCTCCCTGAGATTCGCCCACATTATGCCACCGAAGCACAGCGTTACACCTATACTCCGTACAAGCGCGACGATTTCAGCAACGTGCGCTACTGGGCTATTCCCGGCCAGAAGGGATACGAACACATTCTCGGTGGATTGGAAAAGGACGGCAAGACGGGTGCAATCTCAACCGATGCGGAGAACCACCACAAGATGGATATGCTCCGCTTTGAGAAGGTTGCACGCATTCCGGTGCCAGACCTGAAGGTGGAAGGCGACGCTGACGATGCAGAATTGCTCATCGTTGGTTTCGGAAGTACCTACGGCCATCTCTATTCAGCGATGCAGGAACTCCGCAGCAAGGGACACAGAGTGGCATTGGCACAGTTCAAGTATGTGAACCCGCTGCCAAGAAACACACCGGAAGTGCTCAATAAATACAAGAAGGTAGTTGTTGCTGAACAGAATCTCGGTCAGTTGGCAGCCTTGCTCCGTATTCGTATCAACAACTTTACTCCGTTCCAGTACAATCAAGTGAAGGGTCAGCCTTTCGTAGTACAGGAACTCGTGAGAGGTTTCGAAAGACTCATCTCTCTTCCAATACCAAAGGACGAGGGCGGTACTTTCTATTCAAGAATCTTACAATAATAAAAGGAATAAAGAAATGAGCGAATATACAGCACAAGATTATAAAAAGGGACAGCCAAGATGGTGTCCCGGTTGTGGAGACCACTTCTATTTGGCAAGTTTCCACAAGGCAATGGCTGAGATTGGCGTTGCACCACACGAGACAGCAGTTATCTCAGGTATCGGTTGTTCGAGCCGTTTGCCCTATTATGTGAATACTTACGCTATGCAGACCATTCACGGCCGTGCAGCAGCGATAGCAACGGGTGTCAAGGTTGTGAATCCTGACCTGACGGTATGGCAGATTTCCGGCGACGGCGACGGACTTGCAATCGGTGGTAATCACTTCATCCACGCGATGCGCCGCAACATCAACATCAATATTATCCTTCTGAACAACCGTATTTACGGTCTGACCAAGGGACAATATTCTCCTACCAGCCCACGTGGCTTCGTATCGAAGTCCACTCCGTTCGGCAGCGTTGAAGACCCATTCCGTCCGGCTGAACTCTGCTTTGGCGCACGCGGCAAGTTCTTCGCACGCAGCGTTGCAACGGATTCGCCTGCCACCATCGAGATATTGAAGGCTGCACACGCACACAAGGGTGCTGCCGTTTGCGAGATTTTGCAGAATTGCGTCATCTTCAACGAGGGTTGCCACGATGCCGTTTATTCTACTCCCGGACGCAAGCAGAACGCTATCTACGTGAAGCACGGCCAACCATTGGTGTTCGGCGAAAACAACGAATTCGGACTGATGCAGGAAGGTTTCGGACTGAAGGTGGTAAAGATTGGCGAAAACGGAGTGAAGCTCGAGGACATTCTCGTTCACGATGCACACTGCGCTGACGACACTTTGCAACTGAAGCTCGCAATGATGAACAACGAAGACGGTTTCCCAATCGCACTCGGAGTTATCCGCGACGTTGAAGCACCTACTTATGACGAGGCTGTCAATGCACAGATTGAAGAAGTGAAGGCAAAGAAGCCTTATCACAACTTTATGGAACTGTTGGAGACAAACGACATCTGGGAAGTAAAATAAAGCAAAGGCAGACGAGAGCTGCCACAAGGATAGATAAGCGTTTTATATCATAACAATTAAGTAAGTCCAGCTGTCGGGGAATTATCTTTCCCTGATAGCCGGATTTTCATTTATCAGGTTCGGAACACAGCTTTCGTGCGTTGCCACCTTTGCTCTGTTTCGATATCTTTACACAGGATTATCCTATTGGTTTTGTAAAATTAAATTACCAAAAAACGCACATTTTTTTTCTTCAATTTAGAGATTGCAGCCACATAAATGGATGATTGAAAGGCAATTTTCAGAGTATTGAAATCTAATCGTGCGAAGAACGGAATGCAAGTGTGCGAAGATTGCAATGCGTTCTTCGCAAGAATGGATTGCAGATGTACGAAGATTGAAAGGAGAAAACGGCTTGTTTTTCGCTTATTTTTGGGTTGTTTTGCGAAGAATATAGCTTGCTTTGCAGTGGGCTGATTGATGTTTTATCAATAATATACTGATAATCAACTTATTATAAGTATGCTCATAATTCGCATATTTGAAAATAAAAAACCCTTTGCTCAGAATAAACGAATTATGAAGAGGGTTTTGTCAAGATTATTCTGAAACGGGAATGGGCTGAAAACAAAAATTCGATGAACCGATTTAAAGTTATCAGTTCATCGAATCTCAGTTAAGCATCGTCCGCCTTACTTCTTTCTTGCACGCACGGGAGTCTTCTTGCCCTTTGCGCCGACAGGCTTTGCTGCTGCCTTTGGCTCTGGAACCTCCACCGGTTTTGCAGCGTGCTTCACACCTTGCAGCTCCAAGGTAAAGATAAGTGCCGAATAAGGAGCGATGTCGTTGCCTGCACCGCGTTCGCCGTAGGCGAGTTCCTGTGGAATGTAAATCTCCCATTTAGAGCCAACGGGCATCATTGTGAGGGCTTCTGTCCATCCCTTGATAAGACGTCCAACGCCGAACGTATCGTTTGGAGTGCCGTGTCGAGATGTTGCATCGAACACTTTGCCGTCAAGCGTGCGACCTTCGTAAACCACCGTTACTTCGTCGTCCTTAGATGGTATTTCACCTGTTCCCTTTACAAGCACCTTGTATTGCAATCCACTGGGCAGCGTGATTACACCCGGCTTAGTCTTGTTCTCTGCCATAAACTTCTCGCCAGCCTCTCTGTTGGCCTTGTCCTTGGCATTCTTCATCTCCATCTCCTTTGTCTGAACGTATTGGTCAGCGTCGCTACTGTTAAATACGGTAGTGTCCTTCGCCAATGAAGCCATAAAACCGATGTAGAACATATCCGTATTGATGCTGCCTTCGCCGCCCATCTGTTTTATCAAGCCCGGAAGCATACTCTTGTCCACCTGCGAAGCAACCTGAATACCTACTGCATAGGCAGAGTAAACGCTGTCCTTACGGTTGGCAATGCCTTCCTTCAAGCCACGGAGGAAGTCCGGCATCTGCGCATCTGAAATGCCAAGCTGGCTCTTCAGATAGCCATCCAGACCACGTGTCATAGTCATTCCGGCAGCATAGCTGAGCGAATCATTCATACTTGTCGGTGTGATTGTCTGCACAACAGTTTCCACCTTTGCGTCTTTTTTCTTCTTATCTTTCTTCTTGTCCTTCGCACTGATCGTGTTAAACCCTGCACTTGCCAGAAGAATGAGTGCCAAAAGATATATCTTCTTCATACCTTTATAAATGTTTTTTATGTAGTTTCTTATAACAAAACAAGGCCGGGGCCTATGGCTCCGACCCTGTTCTATGTGATTTCAGACTAAATTCTTACTGCATCTGTACCGGCATACCGCCCATACCCGGTGCACCCTTCGGCATATCTTCTATGCCAAGAACTTCGATTGTGAAGATAAGTGCAGAATAAGGATGGATAGTTGGGTTGCCTGCTTCGCCATAAGCCTGTGCGTATGGGATGTAAACTTCCCACTTTGAACCTACCGGCATACTGCGAAGAGCCTTAGAGAAGCCCGGAACCACGCCTGCTACTGGGAGAGACGCGCCTTCGCCCTTGTCGAATGTCTTGCCGTAAACGTCCTTACCCTCGTAGTTGATCTTTACAATCTTGGTAGAATCGGCTGTTGCGCCCTTGCCTGCCTTGATTTCCTTGTAGTAAACACCGTCGCCAAGAGGCTTAACACCCTTTTCCTTGGCAACCTTAGCCATATATTCCTCGCCCTTCTTCTTGTGGGCATCGACGTATTTCTTCTGAATCTGCTGCGTAAGTCTCATAGTAGCTTCACTTGCCTGTTCGGCAGTCATAATCTTATTGTTCTTTTTTGCGCTTGCAATGAAACCTGCCATAAAGTTATCTATCGAAAGCGTCTTGGTCGTATCGCCCACGAAAAGGCTCTTGGCCTGCTGCTTCATTCCCATACTCATCTGAGAACCGGCCATAATACCCATATAGTAGGCAGCCTTCTTCTTGTCGTCCATATTGTTTGCAGCCTCATTCATACCCTTGATGAAGTCATCGATGTAGGCTGTATCAACATTGTTCTGCTTGAGACCTTCGTTGATATTTGATCCCATCTGCACACCGAAAGCGTAGCTAAGTGTATCAACATCGGTCTTAAGGTCTTCCTTTGGAGTTGAATTTCCACAAGAAGTGAATCCAACTGCTGTGATAGCCATAGCGGCTAAGATAGTAAGTTTTTTCATTTTGCTATAAAATCTTTAATTATTCTTATTACTGACAAGGTGCATTCCTAATACCAAAGCACCTTGCTGTTTCTTTTTTAGAGTACTTCGATAAGTTCAACGATGAACACCAATGCTGCGAACGGAGGGATGGAAGCACCTGCACCACGCTCGCCGTAGGCAAGATTGTAAGGTATGAAGAAGCGATACTTGGCACCTTCGCCCATCAACTGCACACCTTCCGTCCAACCTGCGATTACCTGATTCAGTCCGAATACAGCAGGTTCGCCGCGATCGTAGGAACTGTCGAACTTGGTTCCATCAATGAGTGTGCCTTCATAGTGGCACTTTACCTTATCCGTTGCGCCCGGTTTCTTGCCGTTTCCTTCCGAAATGACTTCATACTGAAGACCAGATGGCAATACCGTAACTCCATCCTTCTTAGCATTCTCTGCAAGGAAGTCCTCACCGATTGCCTTTGCCGCTTTTCCGGCTTCGGCCGCTGCTGCCTGTTGCTTCTTTTCCTGCTCAGCAAAGAAGTTTGTAACAAGAGTCTGCGCCTCTTCGTTGCTTACTTTCAGGTCGTTGCCTGCAATTACGTCCTTGATAGCCTGTGCGAAGTCGTCGATATTCAATTCACTTGCACCCATTCCAGAGAGCTGTGTACCAATACCGATACCCAGTGCATAGCTTAGTTTATCCATTTATTTTCTGTTATTTATGATAATTTAATGTGCAAAGATACTATTTTTAGAATACAGTATAGCACTTTATCTAATTAAAATAACTAAATTTGTGGACTTTAAGGGATTATAAGCAAACGAGTGAACCAGTAAAGGGGCGAAGAACAAGGCTGCAATGCCTTGCATTTAGCGTGAAATCTGCCTGTAATAAGTTCCTATCACTTTATCCCCTTGTCTATATAAAAGCATAAAACAATGAAGAAAATCGTATTCTTGACTGGTGCCGGGATGTCGGTGGAAAGTGGATTCAAGACTTTTCGTGGGAGCGACGGATTGTGGGAAGACTATCCTGTGGAGCAGGTTGCCACTCACGAGGCTCTGAATGCCGACCCGGAATTAGTGATAAACTTCTACAACCGTCTGCGAAAGAAACTGTTTGCCGCGCAGCCGAACGAAGGACACAGGCTGATCAAGGATTTGGAGAAGGACTACGAGGTAACAATCGTTACGCAAAACGTGGACGACCTGCACGAACGTGCCGGTTCACGCAACGTAATCCATCTGCACGGAGAACTGAAGAAAGTGTGTTCGAGCGACGACCCTTACAATGCTGAGTTCATTCAGGAGCTTGACGAGGCGCATTGCGAGGTAGTTCCATTCACGAAAGCAAAGGATGGCAGCATCCTCCGTCCGTTCATTGTCTTCTTCGGCGAGGCCGTTCCGATGATAGAAGCCGGTGCAAGAGCCGTGGAAGAAGCTGATATATTCGTCATCGTGGGCACATCGCTCAACGTTTATCCCGCGGCAGGACTGCTGAGATATGTCCGTCCCAACGTGCCAATCTATCTAATCGACCCCAACGAAGTGGCACAGGGCAAGCGAAAGGACATCAACGTGATAAGGAAAGGCGCAAGCGAGGGGCTGAAAGAGCTGAAAGGCAAATTATAGAACGGCCACTTCCCGACTCTCCATAACGAAGAAAGGGAATTCAATCTCTCCACCGATGACTGTCCGCAAAAGCATAAAAACAGAGAATTGACAAAAGAATTATAATTTAAACTATCAAAGTTCCATTCCCCAACCCGGGCTTTCAGGAAAGCTCTGCTCCAATCGTAAGGAGTTGGCAATGGGTTTTTATTTTTATGAAAAAACTATTATTATCTATGCTCTGTGCGCTGCTGGCAATTCCGGCATTGGCACAAAAGAATGTGTATAAGTTCAGCGTGAAAGACGGAAACGAGCAAACCGTGAAGCTGAAAGAGTATAAAGGCAAGGTGCTGCTGATTGTAAACACGGCAACAAAGTGCGGATTCACGCCACAATACGAGGAGTTGCAGAAGCTCTATGAGAGCTACAAGGACGAAGGACTCGTGATTCTCGACTTCCCCTGCAACCAATTCGGCGAACAGGCACCGGGTTCTTTCCGCGACATTCATTCTTTCTGTACGGGCAACTACGGAATTACCTTCCCACAGTTTGCAAAAATCGACGTGAACGGCAAGAACGAGGCTCCTCTCTACACTTACCTGAAAGCGCAGCAAGGCTTCAAGGGATTCGACAAGAACAACAAAATAGGTCAGTATCTCGACACTAAATTCCGCGAACAGAATCCCAATTACGACAAAGATCCAAGCATCAAATGGAACTTTACCAAGTTCCTGATTGACAGGGAAGGGCACGTTATCGACCGTTTCGAGCCTACTGCCGATATAAAGGATGTGGAATCCGGCGTGCGCGCTGCACTAAAGATGTAGAAATACTGCACGGATAAGATACCGAATCTTCCGAAACATTATTTCAAACGCCTTTCATCAATTAATGAAAGGCGTTTGAAATTTATTGACAAAAGCTCCATTTTTTAACATTTAAAATCAATCGGGCACGCTTCCGCCTTGAAATAAGCCCATTTTGAAGCCTTTTCATAATTTCCTGATTTACAAACGGTTATCCTATTCTATGCAATTTTGATAATAAAAAATCGCTGTATCTCTTCGCAGAAAGAACAGAATATTACCGATAAAGACCTTTTTCCTCCTCCTATTCTTCGCAAACTTGCCGTGCATTCTTGCGAAGATTGCACGGCGTTCTTCGCAAGTTCGTTTTTCATTCTTCGCAAGATTAGAAAATACTCTTGCTATATTTGCAGAATAAACTGCAAAAAACAAGCCTCCAATCGTCCAAATATCGGCTCGTGAAAGCCAGATTGAAAATTTTCAGCATCGTTTTTTTAGTAAACAGATTTTACAAAAACAGACTTTGATTACACCAGTTCAGGATTAGATAAACCAAAAAACTCTCACAGAGAACACGGATTAACAGATTAATGCTTACTCTTCCGAACACAGAGAAGGCAGAGCCTGACCCATTTCCCCATTATGCAGAAACGAAAACAGGGCGAAGATAACTGATTTATCTTCACCCTGTTTTTGTTGTTTCATCCGAGAAATCTATTTAAATGCAGCAGCTTCGGCAGCCGCAATTACCGATTCCCGGTCTTCAGCCTCGGCTATTCCAACTTCTGAAAAGTCGAAATCATCTTTCTTTCCGTGCTGAATGCCTTTCCGTCCGTCTCTCACATCCATACCATTCTCTGAGAAAACTTCTTCTTGGAAAGGATTTTCACGCTTTTCTTTCAACTCATCCGAGCCCACGATGAAGTCCATATTCTGAGTGGTTTCGGGAACATCGAGCATCGGTTCCTCCTCCATTTTCGTGCGGTTGGCCTTGGCAGAGAATACTTTGTCGATGAATCGCGCTTCCTTGCGAAGCCGTTGCAGCGTAATCTTTGCAGCCTCCTGCTGGCTTTCCTTCTTTGAATAGCCGTGACCTTCGCCACAGGAGATTCCTTCCAATACGACTTGGAAATCGAAAGTAGGATTTCCCTGCTTGTCCTTGCTGTGCTCGAGGAGCTTGAAGTCGAGCTGCACCTTGTTTTTCTGACTCCATTCAATGAGCTTCGACTTGAAATTCACTTCCTTGTAGGCCACCTTGTCGATGTTGATCAGCTCGCCGAGTATCTGTTTTTTCATAAAACGCATACAAGCGTCGTAGCCGTGGTCAAGATAAAGTGCTCCTACCAGTGCCTCGAAGGCATTTCCGCCCAAGTAGCTGTTGTGCGACGAGGAATGGCCGCTCGACAGAATCAATTTCGTGATGCCCAGTTCCTTTGCAAGATGGTTGAGCGTATCGCGCTGAACTATCTTCGAGCGCGTGTTGGTAAGGAAACCTTCACGCTTACCGGGGAAATGTTCGTAGACAATATCGCCGACGATGGCATCCAAGATAGCATCGCCGAGAAACTCCAGTCGTTCATTGTTCACGGGTTTTCCCTTCGCATTACGGCGGGCTACACTCTTGTGCAGCAGAGCCGTCTTGTAATAGCTGAGGTTGTGTGGGAGAATCCCGATTATTTCGTACAAAGACAGATAAAGCTCCTTTTCCTTTCGGAAAGGGAGCTTCACTCTATCTATAATATTATTCAGCATACTTCTTGAAAATCACGCAAGCATTGTGGCCGCCGAAGCCGAACGTGTTGCTGAGTGCAGCACGAACCTCACGCTTCTGAGCCTTGTTGAACGTAAAATTCAAATCATAATCCAATTCAGGATCCTTATCATCGTCCTCGTGGTTGATGGTAGGAGGAACGATATCGTTCTGAATTGAGAGGATACAAGCCATAGCTTCCACCGCACCGGCAGCACCGAGCAAGTGGCCTGTCATACTCTTTGTTGAAGAAATGTTCAACTTGTAGGCAGCATCGCCGAACAGTTCCTTGATAGCCTTAGCTTCAGAAATGTCGCCGACAGGCGTTGAAGTACCGTGAACATTGATATAATCGATGTCTTCCGGCTTCAGACCGGCATCATCCAATGCAGCCTGCATCACCAAGCGTGCGCCGAGACCTTCCGGATGAGACGCCGTGATGTGGTGTGCATCGGCCGATTCGCCCTCACCTACGATTTCTGCGTATATCTTTGCACCACGAGCCTTAGCGTGTTCAAGCTCCTCGAGGATGATACAACCTGCTCCTTCACCCATAACAAAGCCGTCACGGCTTGCAGAGAATGGACGGGAAGCGTGCTCCGGATCGTCGTTTCTTGTAGAGAGAGCGTGCATTGCATTGAAACCACCCACGCCACATTCGCAGATAGCAGCCTCAGCACCGCCGCTTACAATCATATCGGCCTTGCCCAAGCGAAGAAGGTTGAACGCCGTACCGATAGCATTTGAAGAAGAAGCACAGGCAGAGGTCGTAGCGAAGTTAGGACCGTGGAATCCGTAACGGATACTGATGTGTCCTGCTGCGATGTCTGAAATCATCTTAGGGATGAAGAACGGGTTGAACTTCGGTCCCTGATCAAGGTGCTGTCCGTAGTAAACCACTTCTTCCTCGAATGTCTTGATACCACCGATACCAACACCGAACACTACTCCGATGCGGTTCTTGTCTGCATTCTCCAAGTCAAGACCACAATCTTTCACTGCCTGATCGGCACTGATGATTGCCAACTGAGTGTAACGGTCGAGCTTTCGTGCTTCTTTACGGTCAATATAATCATTGATGTTGAGGTTCTTTACTTCGCAAGCAAACTTAGTCTTGAAGTTAGTTGTATCGAATTGTGTAATAGGAGCTGCGCCGCTAACACCTGCCAACATATTGTTCCAGGTTTCCTCAGGGCTGTTTCCCAAAGGAGTAACGGCACCGAGACCTGTTACTACTACTCTTTTTAATTCCATTTATCCATTTTTTTAGTTTCGCTCTTCTGAAATCAGCATATCAATGAATTTCAAGATACACAATTAAGGAGTTAAGCTAAGAGTTCCACTACTTGAATATAAAAACAATTAGCAAAACGATTGGCTTAACTCCTTAACACCTTATTTCTTTACTCTTCTGAATTTTGCGAAACTTGAGTAAGATATAAGTTGTAAATTAAAGAACAAAAGTGAAACGGAGCAAGCTCCGCCGTACTTTGTATATTGCTCCAAAATTACTTAGCGTTCTCTGTAATGTAAGCGATAGCATCGCCAACAGTGCCAATCTTCTCAGCCTTATCGTCTGGAATAGAAATGCCGAATTCCTTTTCAAATTCCATAATCAACTCTACTGTATCCAATGAGTCAGCACCGAGGTCGTTTGTGAAGCTTGCTTCAGCCTTAACTTCTGCTTCATCAACACCGAGTTTGTCTACGATAATAGCCTTTACCTTTGATTCAATTTCTGACATAATTGTAATTTTTAAAATGTTTAATATTATTTTCAAATCTAAAATCGGCTGCAAAGGAAAGATAAATTTTCCACCCGTGCAAATTTTTTAATTAAAAAAGTGTATCAAACTGCACAAACGACCTATCATTGTGCATTATTTTTTACCATTTTTGGTAATATATTGCGCTAAATCAATTATTTATCTCAAACTATTAAAACAAAACTTGGGGCATTTCTGCACCCGAAAGACACGCAATCGTGCGAAGAAAGATGGAAAAAGCACTCCGTTTATTTTGCTCATATCATTTATTTCGACTATATTTGCAAAAAATTTAACCTAAAATTAAGATGTCATTTACAGAACATTGCAACGAGATTTTTAGTCAGGCTATCCGAGATTATCACATTACGGATAATGTAGACACACCTATTAATAATCCTTACGATAGAGATTCTATCGAGAACCGCTTGTACCTGAAGTGCTGGATTGACACTGTTCAGTGGCATTTTGAGGACTTGATCCGCGACCCACACATCGTTCCGGAAGACGGAATGAGCCTGAAACGCCGCATAGACCGCTCGAATCAGGACCGTACCGACCTCGTAGAGCAGATAGATTCCTATTTCCGACAGCTCTATTCAGATGTGAAGGTACAGGAAGATGCCACCATTAACACCGAGAGCCCAGCTTGGGCAGTGGACCGTCTGTCTATCCTTGCGCTGAAGATTTACCACATGAAGGAGCAGACAGAGCGTACCGACGCATCGGCAGAGCACATAGAGAAGTGCAAGAGCAAGCTCGCCGTGCTGCTGGAACAACAGGTTGATCTCTGTTCTGCCATCGACCAACTGCTTGAAGACATCAAGGCCGGACGCAAGTATATGAAGGTGTACCGACAGATGAAGATGTACAACGACCCGGCTACTAACCCCATACTCTACAAGAAGTAATTGAAGACCGAGCATACCATCATCGTTCGCTTTTCCGCCATGGGCGATGTCGCCATGACGGTGCCCGTGGTGTATGCCCTTGCCAAGCAATATCCAAAGCTGCGGATTACCGTTGTGTCGCGTCCTTTCGCAAAGTCATTCTTCTATCACATTGCCGACAATGTGAAGTTCATCGAAGTTGATTTGAAAGGAGAGTACAAAGGATTCGCCGGACTGAACAGACTCTACCATCGGCTGTCGGCAAAACATCCTACTGCCGTGGCCGATTTCCATAACGTGCTGCGCACAAAGTTTCTCCGACTTCGCTTTGCATTGAGCGGCTACAAGACTGCATCAATCGACAAGCACAAGAAAGGGAAAAGAAAGTTGTGCCGAAAGGAAAACAAGGTATTTGTACAGCAGCCCACATCTTTCCAAAACTATATGGACGTTTTGGAGAAGTTGGGATTCCCCGTACAGCCCGATTTCAAGACCATCTTCTTCAACGGAGGCAACGACCTCACGACACTCCCTAATATAATAGGTGGGAAAAAGCAGGGCGAGACTTGGATCGGCATCGCTCCTTTCGCTGCACACGGTGGAAAGATGTATCCGAAGGAAAAGATGGAAGAGGTAGTCAGGTTGCTGACCACCCAATACTCCAACCTGAGACTCTTCTTCTTCGGTGGCGGAAAGGAAGAAAAAGAAATACTCAATGCGTGGGCTACACGATACAGGAACTGCATCTGCGCATCGGACAACGTGAAAGGACTTCAGCAAGAACTGATTCTGATGAGCCATCTCGACACGATGATATCTATGGACAGTGCCAATATGCACTTGGCATCGCTCGTGGGAACCCGTGTATTGAGCATCTGGGGAGCCACCCATCCCTATTGTGGTTTCCTCGGATGGAACCAATCGCCCGAAGATGTCGTGCAGAACAATCAACTAAACTGCCGGCCGTGCTCCGTATTCGGCAACAAGCCTTGCCACAGAGGCGATTTCGCTTGTATGAACACCATTGAGCCGGAGGAGATTGTAAGAAGACTGAATCTCCCTCAACAATAGAAACAAAGATTCTGAACACAGTAAATAAGCCATATCTCTGCGGAAAAGCATTGAGATATGGCTTGTTCATTTTTGTTTTCAGGATGAAATTGAGTAATCACGTCTAAACTTATTGAAGTCGTTTTCCACGTTTATAAACTCTTCTCTCCCTAAACTTTCCACTAATTTTCAGTATTGAAATATTCTGACAAAAGCCTCGTTTTTTAACATTTAAAATGCAGCAGGCACACTTCTGCTTTCAAATACGCGAATTATAGCGTTTTCCATAATTATCTGAATAACAGAACATTACACCGATTAAGCTAAAATAGCGATAATATACTCCTATTAATTATTCGCAAATAGGACAAAAATCCTTTGTTTTTTGTCCTATTTTTCCTTCCATTCTTCGTAAATCAGTAAATCATTCTTGCGAAGAACGCAGCGCAATCTTCGCAAGAATGATTTATGTTCTTCGCAGAATTGAAATACAATCCAATGAAAAACGCATTTCAACTGTCCGATTATGCACTTCTAATCTCCAGATCGGCAAAAAATTTTGTTCGTTTTTTAGTAAGATTATTTTACACAAATAGAGATTCAAGTTTTACGTAAACTAAGTTTAATATCAGTCGATACGATCTTCGTCTGTGAGATAATCGAGGTATTCCCGTGCAGCCGTTTCGCCCCGTTCCTGTTCCGATTGAACGAGAGGAGCAAGAATCTTGTCCACAAATTCTGATAATACGGGCGCATCGGGAGTGCTCTCTATGAAGTCTTTCACTTCGTCGAGACTGGGCATTTCTTCGTAGCTTCTCTCTGCCCATCGCCTCACGTTCTCTTCCATTCGCCTACGGGCAGCCTGCATCAGTCCACCGGTCGGACAGGAAAGAAATATCCGATAGTAATCTTTCAACACGTCTTTCATATCTGTTTTCCTTTCATTAATTTATCCATTTTGAGTGTTCTATACATAAGAACGCTTGCCGACAGGTTTTATTTCAGACAGATTCGCATAATATAAAAAACGTCTCTTTCTCCCCTACCCTACTTCTACATCTTTACTTTATCCACAATCCGTAGCAGAAAACTGTGGATAACCCTGTGGAAAACCTGCCTAACAACTCAATCATAACCCTGTGGATATACACATATACGGGCCATATACACGCAAGATGTGGATATCCACACAGTTATTAACGGCATTTTAGGGAAGTTTTGCACATATTTTCAGCAATAAAAGTTATAAACTTATTATCTTTGCACTATGTTGTGTAATTGTGGATAACTCATAATAAGTACTGATTATCAGTGAGAAAGAATTATTCAATAATGTGGATAACTCTGAACCACGGGTTGATAACCAATCGACCAAGAAAATAATAAAAAACTTATGAACAGTATCCACAGCCTATCATACATCAACATTCTTTTTTCTCTTTTTTAAAAAGAAAATAAGATAATTATGAATTGGAAAAGAAAAACGACCAAGATGAAACAATTAAAGACTTATATCCTGAGTTTGCTGATGCTTCTTGCTTTAGATGCATCGGCTCAATGCACTTTCAACAATACTGCGTTCAACAGCGGTGAGTATCTAACGTATAATCTTTACTACAACTGGAAATTCGTTTGGGTAAAGGCTGGCACGGCTTCGTGGTACACCGTGGCGTCCACTTACCACGGAACGCCTGCCTATCGGGCTTCGCTCACAACGAGGGGAAACGGCAGACTGGACGATTATTTCGTATTGCGCGACACGTTGCTCTGTTACGATACGAAGGATCTCGTACCCCTCTATTTCCGTAAAGGCGCACGCGAGGGCAAGCGATACACCGTTGATGAGGTGTTTTACAGCTATCCGAACGGAAAAGCGAAGATAAAGCAGCATCGCATAGATAACGACGGAAAGCACCATTGGAAGGAAAAGACGCAGAACGACTGTGTTTTCGATATGATGAGCATATTCCTCCGTGCCCGCAGTTTCAATACGAGTGGATGGAAGAAGGGCAATTTCGTGAATTTCAGCATTGCCGACGGCAACAGTCTCAGTCCGGGACGCGTGATATATAACGGCAAGGCAACGATAAAGGCCGATAACGGCAGGAAATACAGGTGTCTGCAACTGGCGTATGACGAACAGGAGAAGGGCAAATGGAAGAACATTGCCAAGTTTTATGTAACGGACGATGCCAATCATATCCCCATCCGATTGGATATGAGCCTGAAATTCGGTAGTGCCAAGGCGTTCCTTGTGTCTATGAAGGGCGTTCGGAGCAAGATAACTTCGGAAGTTAAGTAATTGAGAAACTAATTATAAAAAGATGAATAAGATGAAAGCATTTTTGCTCGCCTGTTTTGCAGTAGCTGCAACAGGCGCAAGTGCGCAGACTACAACGATTACCGGCGAGCTGGTGGATTCGCTGACACGCGAGACTGAACCCTTTGCCACGGTTCGTGTCTACAAGAATGGAAAGAGCGACAAGCCTGTTGCGATGTTCGTAACGGATGAAAACGGCAAATTCTCGCAGACAGTATCGGGTCAGGGCAAGTATTATGTTTCCTTTACTTCGTTGGGAAGAAAGGAAATTGTCCGTAGATTTGAAGTCGGTAGTGCTTCTTCCACGTTGAATATGGGCACGCTTTTGGTTCAGGACGACCCGAAACAGCTTGAAGGTGTTGAGGTGGTTGCACAGAAACCATTGGTAAAAATGGAGACCGACAAGATGACCTATGACGTTCTGAGCGACGTGGATTCCAAGTCGAACACGGTTCTCGATATGCTGAGAAAGGTTCCGATGGTTACGGTGGACGGCCAGGACAACATTACCGTCAATGGACAGGGTTCTTTTAAGGTATATGTGGACGGCAAACCAAACGTTATGTTCTCTGCAAATCCTTCACAGATATTCAAGGCTATGCCTGCAAGTGCAGTCAAATCCATTGAGGTGGTAACGAATCCGGGTGCCAAATACGATGCGGAAGGCGTTGGCGGCGTGCTGAATATCGTTATGAACAAGATGAATAGTGCACAGGCGCAGAATATGAACGGCTATAACGGAAACGTGAGTGCGACGATGGTGAACTATGGAATACGCAGTTCGGCGTTTTTGAGTGGTCAGCAGGGAAAATTGACGTATAGTGCCAACGGAATGTACAGCTATATGGAGTCCGATAAGGTGGAGATGATGATGGATCGCATTGCTTCCGACGGTTCCACTATGAGCACTTATCAGAAGGGAAAGACTACCATTCCGTTCACAATGGGCAACGTGAGTCTGGGATATGAACTGGATTCGATGAGCAATATCGGTGCATCGTTAGGTTTTACAAGCTTCACGATGAAGAGTACCGGCCATCCAACGAACAGCTTCTTTGGTGGAATCTATGGTTCTGGATTCTCTTACGGCAATGAAATGATGATGAAGAACCTCAATACTTCCTTTAACGGTAGTGTGGATTATCAGCGGTTCCTCAACAAGGCTCGCACGAGCAACATCACGTTGAGCTATCTCTTTACCACAACGCCGGGTACAACGGAGAACAACCGTATCTACGACCCGCTCCCACCGGGCATCACTCTCCCACTCCACGACCTTTATTCGGAAGCCGATACACGGGGAACGGAGCATACTTTCCAAGCCGATTACACCACTCCATTGGCAAAGAACCATACGTTGAACGCCGGAGTGAAATTCATTGGTCGCAGAAATTCTTCAGATTCTCGCTATTACGACATCATCAATGGCTTACAGATGTATAATGCCGCAAACAGCGTTGATTACAAAAACAAGCAGAGCATTCTTGCTTCCTACATCGAATATGCCCTTACTGCCGGTAAGTTCGGAGCGAAATTCGGTACGCGTTACGAGCACACTTGGGAGAATGTGGAGTTCATTCTTGGCCCCGGCAGCAACTTTAAGAAGAACTATGGCAACGTGGTTCCGTCAGCAAGTTTCACTTATAATATAGCGCAGAGTGCAAATATCGGCATCAATTACGGTATGCGTATCTCTCGTCCGGGCATCACTTATCTGAATCCTTACGTAGACCGTTCGAACGCAACGATACTTTCTTACGGTAATCCCGACCTCGCTGTGGAGAAAAGCCACAACGTGAGCCTTGTATTCAATTATTTCACACCGAAGTTTATGATCAATATGACCTTGGGTGAGAACTTCGCCAACAATCAGATAGAGCAATATTCGTTTATGGACAACGGAATATTGAATACTACTTACGGCAACATCGTGCGAAGCAGATGGACGAACTTCAGCACGTTTATGAACTATGCAATTACGCCTAAGACGCGATTAATGTTCAATGGTGGATTCGATTACGGCGATATCCGTTCAAATCAGCTTGGAGCGCGCAACTATGGTTGGCAGTTTGAAGGCTTCATAGGCTTGCAGCAGACGCTTCCGTGGGACATCAAGTGGAGCATATTCACAGGTGGAAGCACGAAGAAATATAATTTGCAGGGCTACGGAGACAGTTTCAATATGTTTACCACCACATTTGCAAAGAGCTTCTTCAAGGAAAGACTGGATGTCAGTGTGATGTATTTCACGCCATTGACTGGTAAAATGAAGCTGAATCAGGTGAGTGAGGGCGCAGACTTCACACAACGGACGCGCACCATCATTCCGGTTCAGCAGATTGGACTTACCGTTACGTGGAATTTCGGTAATACCAAGAAGCAGTTCCAGAAGCACGAGAGTAAGATTTCAAACGATTTCCAAGAGAAGAAGAACGATAACCAGATAGGAGGAATGGGAGTTGGAGTAGGGATGTAGCCTGTCCGTGAGTCCTTTTTCCGACCGTTGGTTCCGTATGAATGAGTTATTGGTTCTGTGTGAATCGTCTATTGGTTTCATTTGAATCGTCCATTGACTCTGTTAGAATCAGTCATTAGTTTTGGATGAATTGTATATTGATTCCGTGCGAATCGTTCATTTAGAAATCAATTCAGTATTAAAAATAAAGCCGAAATACATTCATTGTATTTCGGCTTTATTTATTTGCTTATCTTATTGTCGGTCAGTCTTTTGGCTGTACTGTGAATATCATATACAAACGTAAGTGCGACAAAAAGATGAATTATTTCAGATGCGCACGGCTGTACCTGAACAAGTCACCATCAGCATAGAATTGCCCTGTCCGATGGTTTCATAATCAATGTCGATACCCACGATTGCGTTTGCGCCCAACGCTTCGGCGTTCTGCATCATTTCGGCAATGGAAGTATCTTTGGCCTCTCGCAGCACCTTTTCGTACGAACCGCTTCTTCCACCTATAAAATCACGGATTCCCGCCATAAAGTCCTTGAAAAAGTTTGCACCGATGATGTTTTCGCCTGTTACGACACCTTTATACTCTAAAATTGTTCTGCCTTCGATTGAGGGAGTAGTTGTGATAATCATTTGATTTGTTATTTTGGTTTATCTCAATAACGTATTGCAAGCCGAAATATTATAATGAGGGGCAGAATGAGTGATATTCAGCCGTTATATGAATATATATGTATGGATGATATTCTGAAAACTATTTATAAAATATATTATATTAAAATATGATTTAAATTAAATTATAAAAACTATTGCGAAAATGGGAAATACAAGGGCTATAAATTTCATATATATTAGAGGGTATTGTCGTTTAATATTCCTATCTTTGCAGCACTATACTTTTATTGTTATAATGGAAATGAAAAGACTTCTTTTGATAATCGACCCACAGATTGATTTTATCAGTGGTACATTGCCCGTTCCGAATGCAGAAGAGGCAATGAAAAACCTTGCAGAATATGTGAGAGAACACGGTAATGAATATGCCGAAATTGTGGCAACTACGGATTGGCACCCTTACAATCATCTCTCGTTTGCACCACAAGGTGGCCCTTGGCCTGTGCATTGCGTGCAGCATTCGGTGGGAGCTGCCATCTATGAACCCTTGCTTGTGGCTTGCAATACGGCGGGGAAAGCGTTTAAGGTGCTCGAAAAAGGCAATTCAGCCGACAGGGAAGAGTACTCCATTATGCAGAATATGGAATCCAAAGCCCTGCTCGATGAAATCATCCGAAGCAATGAGATAACGGAAATACACCTTTGCGGTCTTGCCGGAAACATCTGTGTGCTGAACACCTTGAAGGATATGGTGGCAACTTACGGCAAGGATATGTTTCGTGTGCTCACGGAATATTCACCATCGCTCGACGACGGTTCCGAACTGAGACTATATCTGGAAAGTCTGCATTAAATCTTTATGCAACAGGAATATAAACAGCGATGGTCTTGAGCCGTACATAATTGTAGCTGAGATACATAAATCCGTTGAACCGGTTGTTTGTTCCCCAACTGTTTTTGCAGATAAAGAATTTCTTTCCTTTGCTGTCTCTGGCTATACCGACGATTTCCATACAGTGGTCGTCGGTGGTTTTGTGGGTTTCAAACGCATCCTGACGCAGTTCCTGAGATATTTTCATAAACTCCTTGTCGGTTATGGCAATGCCTTTGGCAAAGGAAAATCCGTCTTCCGACACGTCTCCTTCCCAACAGACGGGGTGTCCTTTTCTGATGCTTTTCTCAA
Source organism: Prevotella sp. HUN102 (assembly GCF_000688375.1). NCBI lineage: Bacteria > Pseudomonadati > Bacteroidota > Bacteroidia > Bacteroidales > Prevotellaceae > Prevotella > Prevotella sp. HUN102. The sequence continues at coordinate 614,901 of NZ_JIAF01000004.1, forward strand.
CAGTCTGCATCAAAGTGTCGATAGGCACGTTCAGGAAGGTGTTGTGGAAGTAGTTATCGGGCACTTCGAGCGGGAATTTCTCGCCAAAAGGATGGTGCGAGAAACTCGTCATTGCTATGTATTCATCGTCACGGCATACGCTTCTGGCAAATTCCTGCGGCGTATATACTGCACCATACATAAAGACTTGTTTGGTGGAATATCCTATTTCTTGGTCAAGCATTTCGTTGATGTGCTTTATCCGTGTAGAAAATAGGGAAGAACCGGGCGACAGGACCGCCTGATTCAGCTTGCGTGCAAGCGCATCGTAGTTAGTGTATTCCTTTCTGTGGTAGGCATCATAGTTCTGAAGGCCGTAGATATGGATGAGATCGAGCAGCATACTCGACATACCTCGGGTGGTGATGCCGTTACTGTTTGATTTCAGAAAACTGCCTTTATCCTTCAGCAGCAAGCGTCTTTTAGCCTGTTCTTCAAGATATGCCCTTGCGACGAAATCAACACTGAGATTCACGGAGTCTCCCTGCATAAGATGTTCCGTTTCAATGGTTGCGAGCATAGCATACGCCCAGCACAGCGAACTCGTTCCTTGGTCTTTTACCGGCGTAGTCTTCAGTCTTATTTCGTCGGTAAATTTCTCGTTGGGTATTTCGTTATGCTTTCGCTTCCCACAGCCGATGAGAAGCAATAATGCTATGATAATGAATGCGTTTCTTTTCATACTTGTCTGCAAAGATAAATAAAATAGATTGCAAAAAGTAATGTATTTCTATGAATTTTTCCTTATTTTTGCTCATCGCTGCATATTGATTGTGCGACATTTCGGCTTATCCGATTTTTAGTGGTATGGCAATTCAGAATCAAACAGTAATGTGCTTGATTCTTGTTTTGTAAGTACTTGATAATCAATGGATATTTTTTTGCTTTTCATTTGTGCGAAGAATGGAACGCATTCTTCGCACAAATGGCGTGCATTCTTCGCAAGATTGCAATGCGTTCTTCGCAAGATTGGAAATCGTTTGTTTTCTATCTCTGGGCAGCGAATGATTTTCTGCTGAATATGGGTGCAATTATGCTCGTAAACTTGTTTACTTGTTGTCTCGTTTCTCTGCGTCCGGGGATTATCCCGAATCAAGAGAAAGCTTATTTATAAACCAACGTTGTCAGTTCCTCTTCCCTGAAAATCTCCCTTGCCACTTGCTGAATCTGCTCTGCCGTAATGGCATCAATCTGTTCGTAGAGCTTTTCGGTATGCTTTTCCCATCCGAAATGGAGGAAACTGCGGCAGAAACCCAGTGCAAAGTTCTCACGGTTGTCTTCGGCAATCCCTATTTGCCCCTTTATCTGCTGTTTGGCAAGTTTCAGTTTTTCGTCGGAAAGAGGAACATTCATAAACCTGTCAAGCTCCTGTCTGACGAGTTTCGTGCATTGCTTCACGTCCTTCGGGTCGCATCCGAAATAGATGCCCCACATACCGGTGGTGCTGTAAGCCGTCATAAAACTCTCGACGGTATATACCAGTCCGTGTTCCTCTCGCAGCGAAAGATTCAGACGCGCGCTCATACCCGGTCCGCCGAGCACGTTGTTGAGCAGATAGAGCACGATTCGCTTTTTGTCGTGAACGTTGTAGGCACGGTTGCCTATCATTACGTGAGCCTGATGCGTCTTCTTTCGGATGGTAATGTTGGCAGGGTGGTAGAGGTGTTCTGCTTCTACGGCTGCCGTGGCGTCCTCCAGAGGTGTGAAGGGCGAAGTGCGCTGCACGTTGGCCGTGTAGCGTTTCAGTAAATCCACGGTTTCGCTGAAATCCACATCTCCATAGATGAAGAAAACGGAATTTTCGGGTCGGTAGAACCGGTCGGTAAACCGCCTCGCATCCTCGCTCTTGAATGAGCGCACACGCTCTGCCGTGCCGAGAATGCTGTGCCCGAGAGGATGATTCCTGAACAGAAGATTCTCAAACTCGTCGTAGATAAGCTCTGCCGGACTGTCGTTGTAGGATTCTATCTCGTCGCATATCACTTCCACTTCCTTGTCTATCTCTTTCTGGGGATAGATGCTTCGGAAGACGATGTCGGAAAGCAGGTCGGCTGCCAAGGGAAAGTGTTCCTTGAGGATGGCGGAATGGTAGACCGTGGCAGTCTTCGTGGTGTAGGCGTTCAGGTCGCCGCCCACGCTTTCGAGACAGTTGATGATGTCGAGGCTGCTTCTCTGCTGTGTTCCCTTGAAAGTGGCGTGTTCGCAGAAGTGCGCAATGCCCTCCTCTCCGGCTTCTTCGTTTGCCGTTCCGGCATTGATGCCGTAGCCGCAGTAGACCACCAGCGATGAGGATGGCAGATGAATGATGCGCAGACCGTTTTCTAACCTTATTGTATTATATTTCATTATGGTTGCAAAATTAGTCAATTTCTTTTTGAAATGTGGCTGATTTGTACTATATTTGCACATCAAATTGCCCATTCCTTGGACAAGACAATCTGCATTATCCAAGGCTGAAGAGTATTAAAAAATAGTCAATGCGCAAGATTATAGGTATTGGAGAGACGGTTCTCGACATTATTTTCAAAGACGGACAGCCCGTAGGGGCATATCCGGGAGGTTCTACATTCAATGCTTCCGTTTCCTTGGGACGCTCGGGTGTGGAAACTGTTTTTATCGGAGAGACCGGAAACGACCGTGTTGGGGAATTTATCAAGACTTTCCTGAGCGAGAACGGAGTGAGTTCGGACAACATCAATGCTTTTCCCGGCTCGAAATCTGCTGTTTCCCTTGCCTTTCTCAACGAGCAGAACGACGCTGAATACATATTCTACAAAGACCATCCGCACGACCAACTGGACTTCAGCTATCCTGAAATTCAGCCCGACGACATTGTGCTTTTCGGCTCGTTCTATGCCGTCAATCCCGTGATTCGCCCACAGGTGCTGGGATTGTTGGAGCACGCCCGTGCCCACGGTGCTATTATCTACTACGATGTGAACTTCCGTCCGGCGCATAAGGACGAAGTTATCAAGATTACGCCGAATCTCTTGGAGAATCTCGAACAGGCAGACATCGTGCGCGGCAGCCGTGAAGACTTTCAGGTTCTGTTCAAGAAGGAGGAAGCCGACAAGGTTTACAATGCCGAAATATCGTTCTATTGCAAGCGTTTCATCTATACCGATGGGGCAAAACCGGTGGAAGTGCGCAGCGAGAGTGAATTCCGCAAAAGCTATGAAGTGGCGGAAACGAAGACAGTGAGCACCGTTGGTGCAGGCGATAACTTCAATGCCGGCTTTATCTTCGGTCTCCTGAAGTACGGAATCACTCGGAATGATCTCGAACGGGGACTCTCCGAGGAGCAATGGGACAAGCTCATAGCCTGTGCGCAGGCTTTCGCTGCCGACTGCTGCAAGGATATCTACAACTATGTGAGCAAAGAGTTCGGGGCTTCGATGAAAAATTCATAAGGACATAAAATAAAAACAATATGATAGAAATAACAAATAAGGTTTACTACGTAGGTGTAAATGACCGTAACAAGGAGAAATTCGAGGGTTTGTGGCCATTGCCAAATGGTGTAAGCTACAACTCTTATCTCATCGATGATGAAAAGGTGGTCTTGATTGATACGGTGGAAGTGGACTTCTTCGTGCAGTTCCTCGAGAATATCCGTGAGGTTATCGGCGACAGAAAGATTGACTATCTCGTTATTCATCACATGGAACCGGACCATTCCGGTGGTTTGGCACTGCTGAAACAATACTATCCTGACATACAGGTAATAGGCAACAAGAAGACCTTTGACCTGATGGCAGGATTTTACGGTATTAAGGAGAACACCATCGAAGTGAAGAACGGCGAGGTAATGGAGTTCGGAAACCACTCATTGCAGTTCTTTATGACGCCTATGGTACACTGGCCTGAAACGATGATGACTGTATATAAGGGCGAAGAGACGGCTCTCTTCTCCGGCGACGGCTTCGGTTGTTTCGGTGCTTTGAACGGTGGAATCATCGATCAGGACATCAATACGGACGTGAGTTGGCTCGAAATGGTGCGCTACTATTCCAACATCGTGGGCAAATACGGCACTCCCGTGCAGAATGCGCTGAAGAAGCTCGCCGGTATTCACTTGGATTATATCTGTTCTACGCACGGACCTGTATGGCACAAGTATGTTGATAAGGTGATGGATATGTACGATAAGATGTCCAAATACGAAACTGAGCCGGGTTTGGTTATCTGTTACGGTACGATGTACGGCAATACGGAGCGCGTGGCAGAGCAGATTGCCCGTGCAGCTTCGCTTGCAGGCGTGAAGAACATCGTTATGTACAACGTTTCAAAGACCCACCACAGCTACATTATCCGTGATATTTTCCGCTACCGTGGCTTGATTCTCGGTGCTCCAACCTATAACAACGGTCTCTATCACGAAATGGAAGTGCTCCTTTCAGAGATAGCCAACCGCGATATAAAGAACCGTTACATCGGATGGTTCGGTTCCTATGGATGGGCGAGTCGTGCCGTTACGGCGATTGGAGAGTGGAATGAGAACCGTGCTCACTTTGAAAAGGTGGGTGAACCGGTGGAAATGCGTCAGTCGCTGAGCGAAGAAACAAAGGTGGAATGCTGGCGTCTGGGTCGCGAAATGGCTGCGAAGCTCTTGGAACAAAGTTAAGACTATGAGATAAAAGAGTGGGGAAGAGGATGAAAGAATAAGCGAACTGGTGGATAAAAAGACCAGTCTGCTTGTTGGTTCATCCTCTTTTCTGCGTTTCGGATAAGCCGGAACTTGGGGCGTTTGTCCTTATATTTATCTGAAAAATCCCATTTCCCTATGCGCATTAGAATGAACACCGCCGACACACAATCGCAGGTAATCCAGTTTTTAAGATTGCCTTTGGTTGTATTGGTGCTTTTCATCCATTCCAACTTCAACGGAGTGAGCGAATCGTGGAGCGCACTTTGGGCAGTAAACGAAACGTCGGTAGGGCCTGCTATGCCTACAATGGGGATGGTAATAGACTTCATATCGGGTTCGTTAGGACTGCTGGCGAATCCTTTTTTCTTCTTTATCAGTGGCGTTCTGTTCTTCCGTGAAAACACATTCTCAAGGGAATTGTATGTGCAGAAACTGACGAACAGAATTTTTTCGCTGCTCATTCCCTATATTCTTTGGAATCTGATATATCTCTTTATGCTCTCCATTGCCGAAGGAATGAAACCCGGTTGGACGGCAATAGTGGATAAGCCGATAGAGGATTTCGGCTTCACGGATTGGTTGCTGGCGTTTTGGGACACGAGCCGGATAGGAAATCAGGGAGGACAGACGGCACCGATTGCCGTGCAGTTCTGGTTTATCCGCGACCTGATAGTGCTTTCCATCCTTTCGCCTGTCATTTACAGAGTGATTAATTGGCTGTCGACTGTCCGTAAGGAAGCTGTGCTTGTGCTTTTTATGGCGTTGCTCTACGCCACACGATGGTTCGACGGCGTTCCCGGCATCAGTGCGCAAGGCTTGCTCTTCTTCTCGTTCGGTGCCTATTTCGGCGTTACTCGGCAGAAGTTTACCGATGTTATGCGCCCATTGAAGTGGGGAGGACTCTTCTTTGCCGTCTTTTTCTTTCAGATGGAAAGCCCTAATCTGATGTATGCAGGGCTTATTGTGTTCGTGGTATCTGTGGTAACGCGCTTTATTGAGGAACGGCAGCGCAGAAATGCCGCAACGATGATAATCCCTCCGTTCCTTTCCGATGCGGGTTTCTTCGTCTTTGCCTATCACACTCTTCCGTTAGGCGTTATCCTTTATCTCTTCAAGGCAGACATAATCAATCCTGTCAATAGCCTTATGGGCTTCGTTTATTTCCTTCTCACTCCGATGCTGCTCCTCCTTCTCGGTGCAGGCATATTCCATCTGCTGAACAGAATGTTCCCAAAGGTAATGAGTATATTGACTGGGGGACGATGAAAGATAATGGGAAAGTTTACAAGTGAACGAGTTTGCAAGTGAACGAGGAGAAAAGTTAATAAGGGAACAAGTTGATAAGTATTCTTTCTTCATTACGAAACGGTTTAGGGCTTGCCTTTCCATTATCATCTTGAATATACAAAGGTAGCTCACTTGTAAACTCGTCTTCTTGTGAACTTGTTCACTTATCCCTTTGTCTCCTTATCAACTCGTTCCCTTGTCTCCTTGTCCCTTGTTTACTTTTTATCTGCTTGCCATATAATACGTGCCTTCCTGAACCTGACGGAGCTGATAAACGCCTACTGCATCAGGCGTAACATCTACGGTAAGACCGCTGTTGAGGAATGCCTTCACGCTGCCGTCGCCGTTGAAGTGAATCAGCTTCGTTTCCTTTCCGTCGGCACTCATATACCAGTTGTTCTCTTCCTTGTTGTAAGTGAAGTAGAATACGTCGCCGGACGGCTTTGTAATCTCGTAGCCGTTTTCAAGATACTTCACGGCATAGTTCAGACCGTCGTCGCCCTTCACGTTCTTGGTCTTGCCTATGTTCTTTGCCATCGGGTTGTCGCCCGTCCAGAACTCGATGGAGTTGAGCACCAGGATGTCTGCCAATCCTGCAAAGGCGTATGCCGGAGAAATCACGATGAAGATTAATTCGTTGAGAAATTTAGAGTCAGTCGCATCCTTGTTCCAATCAGCCAGTTTGTTGAACATTGCAAAAGAACCCACGCAAGAGCTCATCAGCACCGTACCGGCTACAAGACAGATTGCTGTCTGAATTTTCTTTCTTTTCATAATTAAATAAGTTTTATAGTTAATATCAAAACGTTGTAAATATACTCATTATTTTCTTATCTGCTGTCTTTGTCGGCAGATTTATCTGCGGATTGCGGCTTTTATTATTCAGATAACGCCGTTGTCGGTCAGAAATTATATTCCGTGGCGATAAAGATTGTATCTTGCTCGGACAAATCTGCTTCTTCTCCCGTTCCCTTGTTATCTTGTAAACTGTCGTAGGAAAATTACCAACGGCTGGTAATCCGATTACCACGGCTTGGTAATCCGATTACCACGGCTTGGTAAAACGATTACCATCGGTTGGTAAACAAATTACCATCGGTTGGTAAATGAATTACCATCGGTTGGTAATTTCATTAACTACGCAGACAACCGTAGTCATTTCCCGAATTTCAGCTTCCATCCATTGTTCCGTCTTTTTGCGGTTCTGTGCGGTACGGATGCTAAAGTTTATTTAATCATTTGTTGGTTCAGCCTTATTTTCGTATTTTTGCACTTCCAGTATAATGAAAATAAAGCAAGGAAAGGATACCGAATATATGGCAACGAACGACAAGGGACTCACACCGATGATGCGACAGTTTTTCTCTATGAAGGCAAAACATCCCGACGCACTGATGCTGTTCCGATGCGGCGACTTCTACGAGACCTACTGCGACGATGCCATCGAGGCGTCGAAGATTCTCGGCATCACGCTCACGCGCCGCAACAACGGTGCATCTTCGGGCGACGAGATGGCAGGTTTCCCGCATCACGCCCTCGACACGTTCCTTCCGAAGCTGATACGTGCCGGAAAGCGCGTGGCCATCTGCGACCAACTGGAAGACCCTAAGAAGAAACGCGAGGAGATAAAGGGAAAGAAAGGACTGAGCGCGGAGGACAAGATGGTAAAGCGGGGCATTACGGAACTCGTAACGCCGGGTGTTGCAATGGGCGACAACGTGCTGAACTACAAGGAAAACAACTTCCTTGCGGCCGTGCATTTCGGCAAGGGTTCCTGTGGTGTGAGCTTCCTCGACATATCCACCGGCGAGTTCCTGACGGGCGAAGGCACCTTCGACTACGTGGAAAAGCTCATCGGAAACTTCTCTCCGAAGGAAGTGCTCTACGACCGTGCAAGGAAGAACGACTTTGAAAAGCAGTTCGGAACACGCCTCTGTACGTTTGAAATGGACGACTGGGTGTTCACGGACACGACTGCCCGGCAGAAGCTCCTCAAGCATTTCGGCACGCAGAACCTCAAGGGTTTCGGCGTGGACCATCTCAACAACGGCATCGTTGCAGCCGGAGCAATTATGCAGTATCTCGAGATTACGCAGCACACCAACATCAACCACATCACTTCGCTGGCACGGATAGAGGAGGAGAAATACGTCCGCCTGGACAGGTTCACTATCCGTTCGCTCGAACTCGTCGCACCGATGCAGGAAGACGGCTCGTCTCTGCTGAGCGTAATCGACCGTACCGTAACGCCGATGGGTGGGCGTATGCTGCGCCGGTGGCTCATCTTCCCGCTCAAGGAAGTGAAGCCCATCAACGAGCGACTGAACATTGTGGACTATTATTTCCGTGAACCCGACTTCCGGAAGTGTCTGGACGACCAGTTCCACCGCATCGGCGACTTGGAACGAATCATATCCAAGGTGGCCGTAGGGCGTGTTTCGCCGCGCGAGGTTGTGCAGTTGAAGAATGCCCTGATGGCGATAAAGCCGATGAAGACAGCCTGTATGTCGGCAGACAACGATGCCTTGAAGCGCATCGGCGAGCAGTTGAACCTCTGCGAATCCATCCGTGAGCGCATTGAGAAGGAAATAACGGCCGACCCTCCGCAGTTACTCAACAAGGGTGGAGTGATAGCCGCGGGCTATAATGCCGAACTCGACGACCTCCGTTCCATACGCGACAACGGCAAGCAATACCTGCTTGAGATTCAGGAGAAGGAAGCCGAGCAGACGGGTATCAATTCCCTGAAGATTGGTTTCAACAATGTTTTCGGCTATTATCTCGAAGTGCGCAACACGTTCAAGGACCGTGTGCCCGAAGACTGGATAAGAAAGCAGACGCTGGCACAGGCCGAACGCTACATAACGCCCGAACTGAAGGAATACGAAGCAAAGATTCTCGGAGCCGACGAGAAGATAATCCTGCTCGAGACAAAGCTGTTTACCGAGCTTATTCAGGATATGCAGGAGTATATTCCGCAGATACAGATCAACGCAAACCTCATTGCCCATCTGGACTGTCTGCACGCTTTCGCCGCGGCGGCAGAGGAAAACAGATACGTCCGTCCGGTGGTCGATGACTCAAATATTATCGACATCAGGCAAGGCCGCCATCCTGTCATCGAAATGCAGTTGCCGCTGGGCGAGCAATACGTGCCGAACGATGTGCTTCTGGACAACGAGCATCAGCAGATTATGATGATTACGGGACCCAATATGGCTGGTAAATCGGCACTTCTGCGCCAGACTGCGCTGATAGTGCTGCTTGCACAGGTGGGATGTTTCGTGCCGGCAGACGGTGCCAGAGTGGGGTTGGTGGATAAAATCTTCACGCGAGTGGGTGCTTCCGACAATATTTCGCTCGGCGAATCCACCTTTATGGTAGAGATGACGGAGGCTTCCAACATCCTGAACAACGTAACGCCGCGCTCGCTTGTGCTCTTCGACGAACTCGGACGTGGCACAAGCACCTACGACGGTATCAGCATAGCGTGGGCGATTGTGGAGTATCTGCACGAGCATCCAAAGGCGGCTGCACGTACATTGTTTGCCACTCACTACCACGAACTCAATGAAATGGAAAAGAACTTCCGACGCATCAAGAACTTCAACGTGTCGGTAAAGGAGGTAGACGGCAAGGTTATCTTCCTCCGAAAGCTCGAGCGTGGTGGAAGCGAGCATTCGTTCGGTATCCACGTGGCAGACATTGCCGGTATGCCGCGCTCTATCGTGAAACGTGCCAATGTGGTTTTGAAGCAGTTGGAGGCCGACAATTCAAAAGTCGGAGGCAAGGCTATGCCGTCGGCAGAGCAGCTTGAGCAGAGCAGGGAAGGGGTTCAGCTCAGTTTCTTCCAGTTGGACGACCCGGTTCTGATGCAGATCCGTGATGAGATTCTCGGTCTCGACATCAATAACCTCACGCCGATGGAGGCACTCAACAAGCTCAATGACATTAAGAAAATAGTGAGTCCGAACGCATAGGTAGAAGAAAACGGATTGAGGATGGGGCAAGATACAGGTTAAGCAATTTCCTTATCCACTTGTTCCCTCGTCTACTTGTTTCCTCGTTCCCTCGTCCTCTTGTCCCCTTGTTTCCTCGTCCCCTTTCCCCTTTTTATATTTTCAATAGATTGCGGACAAAGAACCAGATAAAAAAAGTGATTACGTAAAACCATACGACATATCGGTTTTGCGCAATCCTTACAAGATTGGTCTTCAGTTTGCCTGTCGGCAGCAGCCATCCCGCCATTAATAAAAATGCGTATGGCAGACTGTAAGCCAGATAATAATTGTATTGAATGGCTTCCGATGGTCTTCCGTGCAGCATTGCGTGCAGAAACCTTTGGATGCCGCAGCTCGGACAGTTGAGTCCCGTGAGAAGTTTGAACGGACATTTAGGAGCCAGTTCATACATCTTTGGGTCAAAGAAATACAAACCGGCTCCTATCGTAATGACTGCGAGTAGAAAAATCGTCAGTCTTTTCACTTGTTTAGCCTAACATATAGCTACCCAGACCAAGAACAAACATCAAGATAAAGTAGAGAGCTCCAACTGTCAGACCACCGATAATGCCCCAAGTGCTCCACTTCTTTGCTTCCTGAGCTGCAAGGAGAGCAGCTTCCTTCTGGCCGGAATAATAGAGCGATTTCACGCTGCTTGCCTTTACGATGGCAACGATACCCAATGGCAGACAGCAGAAGATGGTGGTAAGGATTGCCATAACCAAATGGTTTTCAGGTGGTGTGCTTGTATCTGCGTTCATCTGATTGTTGTTGATGTTGTTTAAGTTTTCGTTTTGATTTTGATAATTGTCCATAATAAATTTGTTTTTTGGGTTATATAATTTGTGATAATTACTTTTCTGTGTATTCTTTTCCCTTAGACCTCATAATAGACCACACTCCGAGAGCCACAAAAGGAATGCTAAGGAGCTGCCCCATATTGAAGAGCATACCGTTTTCAAAGTCCACCTGATCTATCTTGATGTATTCGATGAAGAAGCGGAAAGTGAAAATGAGGGCGAGACAAAGCCCGAAATAGAGTCCTGTTCCCACCTTCTTCGGATTCTTTCGGTAAATAAAGAAGATGAAAGCGAAGATGCAGAAGTAGGCTATTGCCTCATAGAGCTGCCCCGGATGGCGCGGACGGGTGTCTACGTCGTAGAAAATGAATGCCCAAGGCACGTCCGTTACCTTGCCGATAATCTCTGAATTCATCAGGTTTCCGATACGAATGAAAGCCGCTGATATGGCAGAGCAGATGCCCATAAAGTCGAGCACCACCCAAGTGTTCATCTTAGACCGCTTGATGTAGAGATAAAGCCCGATGAGCAGTCCGATGACTCCTCCGTGAGACGCCAGTCCCTGAAAGCCGACGAACTTCCAACCGCCGCCCGGCAGAAACTTTATCGGAATGAATATCTCGACGAAATGCTGGAAGGAATCGAAAAACTCTCCCGGTTCGTAGAAGATGCAGTGTCCCAGTCGTGCGCCGATCAAGGCTCCGAGAAACACATAAAGGAACATAGGCTCGAACTGTTTGTCGGAATACCTGTGCTTCTTGAAGAGCCATTGCATCAGATAGAAACCCACGGCGAAGCACACAAGCCAGCAGATGCCGTACCATCGGATGCCGGCAGAACCGAAGCGAATGAGGTATTCGTCGGGTTGCCAAGGAATGTATAGTAGTAAGTTGTTCATAAAAAACTCATTCATTATAGTATTGCGCAAAGGTAATATAAAATTGGAATATCTGCAATTCTTACACGGATAAATCTGTTTTATTGACGTTTTGTGAGGATTTTGTTTGCTATATGGGGTAAAAAGTATAAATTTGCAGACGCAGAATAAGAAGAATGCCTGTGTTCGAGAAGAATCTGAATGCAAGTATTTCTGTTGTATTGGAACTGAAAAGGCGTTTTACAGATGGAAATAAAGTTTATTGTCGGTGTTATCTTAAAGGCGATTTGGATATTGTTCAAGTCTGCTATTGTGCTGTATATCCTTAAAAGGGCTTGCCTCTATTATATGGGAAAACTCGGCGAACGCAACTGGAAGAGGAATATATGGTATGTGGCAATCTCTTTGACGGCATTTTGCCTATATTGCTTCATCGTGGGATGATGATAAATTGTCTCGCAGAATGTGTCTGAGAAGTACTTGTTCTTGTAAAATTTGATTACCAAAAAACGCATAAAATTTTTCAGCAATCTGGAGAATAAGAGGACTAATCTGTGAGATTGAAATTGAATTTTCGGAACATTAAAGAGCAATTATGCGAAGGAGGAATTTCATTTTTGCGAAGAATGCAAATCGTTCTTGCGAAGATTGCAATGCGAATATGCGAAGAGTGGAAGGTGGTTTTCGGAAAACAAGAGCCGAAAACAGTTGAAATTGTCGGATTTATTGTCCCTTTCAGGAAGCATTCAGCGTTATTTTAATGCACAAAAATGCTGATAAAATAGATAAATAATTGAGAAACAGTATTTTAACTTTGCACGCTCATAACTCGCGTATTTGAAAATAAAAAGTATTTCATTCAAAATAATCGAATTACAGAGCGTGTTTTGTAAAGATAAAATACCCCATTCAGGTTGGAAAATAGGTAATCATTGATAATAAATACACCGGACAATCCTGAGATTGCCCGGTGTATTTATTATCGGATGCTGCCGTATTGGCTGCAATGGTGCTATACGTTGAATCGGAAGTGCATTATGTCGCCGTCCTGAACTACGTATTCCTTGCCTTCAACGCCCAGTTTTCCGGCTTCTCGGATGGCAGCTTCCGACTTGTATTTCAGGTAATCCTCATACTTGATTACCTCTGCACGGATGAATCCTTTCTCGAAGTCGGTGTGGATGACACCGGCACATTGCGGTGCCTTCCAGCCCTTTTGGAAAGTCCACGCCTTTACTTCCATTTCGCCGGCAGTGATGAATGTCTGGAGATTGAGCAGGTGGTAAGCCTTGTTGATCAGTCGGTTCACGCCGCTTTCCTCCAGTCCCAGTTCGTCGAGAAACATCTTCTTGTCCTCATAACTTTCCAGCGATGCGATGTCCTCTTCGGTCTTTGCAGCTATAATCATCGTTTCGGCACCTTCCTCGGCTGCGATAGCCTCAATCTGTCTGCTGTATTCGTTGCCGTTCTTGGCACTTTCCTCGTCCACATTGCAGACGTAGAGTACGGGCTTTGTAGTGAGCAGAAACAGGTTGTGGGCAGCCTGCTGCTCTTCCTTGCTCTCGAAGGTTACGCTGCGGGCGTTCTTTCCCTGTTCCAAAACCTCCTTGAATGCTTGGAGCACCGTTACCAGAATCTTCGCATCCTTGTTGCCGGCAGCGGCCGTCTTTTGGTTCTTTGCCAGTTGCGACTCGATGGTTTCGAGGTCTTTCAACTGCAATTCGGTGTCTATAATCTCCTTGTCTTCAATGGGATTTACTGCCATTCCTCCCTCGCGCACCACATTGTCGTCCTCGAAACAACGGATCACGTGGATGATAGCATCGCACTCACGGATGTTTCCCAAGAACTTATTGCCGAGTCCTTCTCCCTTGCTTGCACCCTTTACGAGCCCGGCAATGTCCACGATTTCGCACGTAGCAGGTACGATTCGTCCCGGATTTACTATTTCGGCGAGCTTGTTGAGGCGTTCGTCGGGAACGGTGATGACGCCGAGGTTAGGCTCGATTGTGCAGAAAGGAAAGTTTGCCGCCTGTGCCTTGGCACTGCTCAGACAGTTGAAAAGGGTAGACTTGCCCACGTTTGGCAATCCTACTATACCACATTTTAATGCCATATCTTAAATAAACGTTTATTTTCTTTGCGTGCAAAAGTACACAATAAATCTGAAATAGCCAACAGATGGCGGGAAAAGGAGCTGAAGGGCAAGGGGATTGCGGCTGGTTCAGAGGTTGAGCTGGAGGATATTGCTGAGCGGCGAGGGGATGGCTATTTCGTCGCACTTGATGGATGAGAGTTTGTCGTAGCCGGGCTTGGAGAGCGAAAAGTACATTTGCCGACGGTCTTCGTCGCCGTTGATGCGCTCTACGAGCTTCTTGTTTTCCACCGACTTTATTACCTTCGATGTGTTGGAGCAGGTAAGTCCCAGTGCCTCGGCAATTTCTCCAGACGACATATATTTATTCTTTCGGAGCGTGCACAGGAGCATTGCCTCGTTGAGGCAGAGCTGATATTTTTTCTCCAGTTGTGTTTCAAAACTGATGATGGCGCGCTGGATATTCCTTATCTTGCATAAGGTGTCGGCCTGTTGTGGTTCCATTTCCTTTATGGTTCTGTATTTCATCTTTCTTTTCGTTTTTTCTTCTACAAAAATATACTCTTTTGTGGAGATATACAATTATTTGGATGGGAAATTTTAGTAAGTGGATAAGGAGACGAGGGAACAAGTGGACAAGGAAACGAAGAGACAAGGAAACAAGTGGACAAGGGAACGAGAGGACAAGTAAGTTTCCTTGTGCTTGCACGAAAACTAATGGCAGGCTATGAATGAAAGAGCAGAAATGAAGAAATCTCCTTGTTCTCTTGTCTCCTCGTTCCCTTATTCCGTTTCTTCGTCCCCTCGTTCCCTCGTCCTTTTATTTCCTTTTCCCCTTGAGCTGCTTATAGTAGAGCAACGGCACTACTACGAGCGTAAGCACGGTGGAAGTGATGGTGCCGCCCATCAGCGAAATGGCGAGTCCTTGAAAGATAGGGTCGAATATCATTACGATACCACTGAGCACAACGCTTCCAGCTGTGAGGATGATTGGCGTGGTGCGCACGGCTCCCGATTCTATTACGGCTTGCTTGAGCGGTATTCCCTGTTCGATGCGCATATCAATGAAGTCGATGAGCAGAACGGAATTGCGCACCATAATGCCTGCCAGAGCTATGAAACCTATCATTGAGGTGGCGGTGAAATAGGCATCTGCCATCCAGTGACCAACGACAATGCCGATAAGCGAGAGAGGAATGGCGGCGAGCTGTACGAGGGGAGTGATGAAATTCTGGAACCATCCCACGATGAGCATATAGATGATGATGAGCACGAAGAGGAAGGCAATTCCCAGATCGTGGAACACTTCGTAGGTAATTTTCCATTCTCCGTCCCATTTCAGCGTGAAGTCGGTTTCGGCATCGGGCTGCGCGCTGTATGCTTCTTCCAGTGAATAGCCCTCCGGGAGCTTGATGCTTGAGAGTTTTTCCGATATGTCGTTCATTGCGTAGACGGGACTTTCGAGGTTTCCTGCTACTTCTGCCGTAACGTAGACCACTCGTTTCTGATTCTTCCGGTGGATGGTTTTCTCCTTTTCCTGTTCGTGAACCTTAATCAGATCGCCCACAGGCTGCGCCGTTCCCTGTGCATTGAGTACCTTGAATCCCAGAAGCTGCTGCAAGTCGGAACGATCTTGCTGCGGGAATTGGAGCACGATGGGGATTTGTTGCAGGCTCGCAGGCTGATGAAGAATGCCCACGGGCTGTCCGGAGAGTGCTCCGTGCATTGCCTGTACGAGCTGTCCGGCGGCAATACCGCGCTTCATAGCGTGATCCTTGTCGATGTCGAACTTCAGTTCCGTCTGTGGAGCTTCAACCATCCAGTCTATGTCTACCACGTTATCTGTCTTGCCGAAGATGCCCTTTATCTGTTCGGCTATCCGTATCTGCTGCTCGTAGTCGGGACCGTAGACTTCTGCAAGTACGGTAGACATTACGGGAGGACCCGGCGGCATCTCCACTATTTTCACGTTTGCACCGTATTGTTTTCCGATGTTCTGCAAGGGTTCGCGCATTCTTTTGGCTATGTCGTGGCTCTGTTCGCTGCGTTCGTCCTTGTCGGTAAGGTTCACTTGTATGTCGGCAGCGTTTTCGCTGCGTCGCAGGTCGTAATGCCTTACAAGACCGTTGAAACTTATTGGCGAAGCCGTGCCTGCATAGGTCTGGAAGTTCTTCACTTCCTGCTGTCGGCTCAAGTAGCTTGCCAATGCCTGCGTAACGGCTGTTGTCCGTTCGAGCGTGGTGCCTTCAGGCATATCCACAACTACCTGAAACTCGTTCTTGTTGTCGAAAGGCAGCATCTTTACCGATACCGACTTGGTGTAGAACATCGAGAGCGAGGCAAAGAGAACCACGGTAAGCGTGAGCATAAATGCCCATCGTTTCCATCTGCTCTCGAGCAATGGAGCCGTTACGGCGTTGTAGTATCGGTATATACGGTTCTTTTCTATGCTTCCCCCTTCTTCCTGTGGGGCAGTATGTGCTGTCTCGTTTTCGTTTTCCTTCTTTTTTCCCTTGTATCTGAGGAAGAGGAAACCGAAATAGGGCGTGAGGGTCAGCGCAATGAGCAGCGAGAAGGTCATAGCGATGGATGCTCCGATAGGCATCGGACTCATATACGGCCCCATCATTCCCGAAACAAATGCCATCGGGAGCACAGCGGCGATTACCGTAAGTGTGGCGAGTATGGTGGGATTTCCCACTTCATTGATGGCGTGTATGGCAAGCTGATGAGGAGGCAGCTTCTTTGTCTGGAAGTGCCGGTACATATTTTCGGCGATGATGATGGAGTCGTCGGTAACGATACCTGTTACGAAGACGAGCGCAAAGAGCGTGATACGGTTGAGCGTGTAGCCGAGAAAGAAGTAGGCGAAGAGCGTGAGCGCAAACGTAATCGGTACGGAAAGGAACACGACCAGTCCTCCGCGCCAGCCCATCGCAGCCATAACGAAGATGGTAACGATGATTATGGCGGTGATGAGGTGCCACAGGAGTTCGGAAACCTTGTGCGATGCAGTCTGTCCGTAGTTACGGGTAACGTCTGTCTGAACGTCTGAGGTAATGACGTCTTTCTTCATTTCCTCCACCTTCTTCAGTATGTTGTCTGCCAGTTTCATAGCGTCTGCGCCCTTCTTCTTGGCAATGGCAATGGTTACGGCCTCGTGTGTTCCCGGATGTTTGCCCTGCTGTTCGGCAGATGCTGCTCCATAGCCGAAAGAAACGTAGTTGGTAGGGTCTTCGGCATCGTCTTCTATGTTGGCAACCTGATAGAGATAGACGGGCTGTCCGTTGTCTGTTCCTACGATGGTGTGCTTTATTTCATCGGCATTGGCAAAGAAATTGCCGGTAGAAACGGTATATACCTTGTCGTTTTGCACCATATTTCCACTTTCAGCCTGTGCATTGTTGCCTTGCAGTGCCTGTGCGATGGAGCTGAAGTCTACGTTGCTTTCGTTCATTCTGTCTTTGTCCAGCACCACCTTTACCTGACGGTTCTGTCCACCAATGACGTTTATCTGCGCCACATCGGGTATTTTCTTCAGTTCGCTCGCCACCACTTCTGCCATCTGCCGTATGGTGTGATTGCCTGTTTTATCGCTCCAGAGCGTGATGCCGAGAATGGGAACGTCGTCGATGGAGCGCGTTTTAATCATCGGCATAGTGGCACCTTGCGGCATACGGTCCATATTCTTAATAAGTTCGTTGTAGAGGTTTACAAGCGAGTTTTCCACGTTTTCCCCCACATAGAACTGAACCGTGAGCATTGCCATACCGTTCATCGAAGTGGAATACACGTCTTCCACTCCTTTGATGTTCGATACGATTTTCTCTATCGGTTCAGAAATCGAATGTTCAACTTCTTTCGGTGATGCCCCGGGATAGCCTATCATAATGTCTGCCATCGGAACATCGATTTGTGGTTCTTCTTCTCTCGGAATCATATAAATGCTGAACAATCCAAGGAGAAGGAACGAAATCATTAGCAGGATGCTGAGCTTTGAAGTTAGAAAAGCTCCGGCAATTTTTCCTGAAATTCCTTTTTCTGCCATAATGCTGTCTTATCTTGTAATCTTTACTTTCTTTCCGTTGTATAATTCTCCGTTGAGCTGGTCGATGATTTGCTCGCTTCCGTCAAGTCCTGATACTACTTCCACCATATTTCCGAAACTCTTTCCGAGTTTGATCCAATGCAGGATGGCACGGTTTTCTTTGTTCACGACATAGACACCCGTGAGCTGTTCCTTTCTCACAATGGAAGAATTGCAGACCATCAATGCTGTTTTTTCCATCTTGGGTGTTTTGGCTGCGAGATGAATGGTGGCGTACATACCCGACTTCAATCCTTGTTTTCCCAAGGAATTAAGGGAAATCTTTACGGTGTATTGCCCATCCGTCATCGATGCCGAAGGGCTTATCTCGTAGACATAGCCCTGTAATTGCTGGTCGAGCGACTTTATTTCGACTTTCGCCGGAGTGCCTGTTTTCACATAGGGAATGTAGAGTTCAGGCACATTTGCAGTAACTACGAGGTCGCCCGACTGCTCTATGGCAAGCATAGGGCTGCCTGGTGTTGCGATGCTTCCCGCATCAATCATCTTTTGCGATACTATGCCTGAGAACGGTGCTCGTATCTGTGTGTAGGCATTTGTGGAACTTACCTCTCTCAAACTCTGTTGTGCCATCTGGAGTTTTGCCTTCATCGATGTACGGTTCAGCTCCATATTCTCTAATTCCTTGTCTGAAACGCTGTTCTGCTCGTGCAGCGTTTTGTAGCGTTGATAGTCTCTTTCGGCACTTTGATAGGCTGCATTGGCTTCGGCAACCATACTCCTTACTTGCTCGGTCTTGGCATTGAGGTCGGCACTGTTGATGGAAATGAGCAGTTGTCCTTTCTTAACTGCATCTCCTTGTCTCACATATATCCTTTCTATAAGCCCCATAACCCTTGTGCTGACCATTGCTGTTTGTCGTGCAGCCACCGAACCGCTCACCGATATGCCTTCTGTCTGTTGCATAGATGGCGAATAGGTCTTTACTGCAAGAGCTGTTTCGTTTGTTTGCGGCTTGCCGTTGTCGTGCTTGCAAGACAATAGTGAGCCGATGATGGTAAGTGCATAGAATGCTTTTGTAAAAGTTTTCATTGTCCGTAGAATTATTTATGATGGAGAGTTTCTCGCTCCACGAATTATTTGTTTGCTGTAATGAAATTCTGATAATGTATGGTTATGTTGTATTGCATAATCGTCTGTGCGTGCGAAAGACGCTCTTTGGAAAGTTGCGCCTGCGCTGCAAGCAAGTCGTTGGTGCTGATGAGGCCTTCCTTGTATCTGTTCTGTTGTATTCGGAGCACCTCTGTTGCGTGTCTGATACTTGCTTCTTGCTTCTTCATTTCCGTTTCCATTGCAATGAGATTCCGATGGGTTTGGTTCATTTCTGCCTGTTTTTCGGTAATGTACCGGTCGAGATCTTCTTGCATTTTTACCGTCTGCAATTTGTTGGACGACAGTTTGTTCTTTCGGAGTTTTCCGTCGTAGATGGTCCAGTTGAGATTTATCCCCACCATAAAGGCATCCTGTTTGAAGCCAATTACATTGTCGTTGTTGAATTGGAAATTGCCGAAGGCATTTATCTTTGGCAGAAATGCTTTCTCGGCAGACTTTACCATTGCTTGCGAAGCCTTGTTTGCCAACTGCATAGCCATTACGTCGCTCCGCAGAAGAGATAGCTGTGGCAATTCCGTTGAGGGCGTAATGACAGCAAGAGAATCGGTAGTGAACACATTGTTATCCGAAATTTCCATTCCCATAAGCACTTTCAATCCTTCCGATGCGTTTTCAATTCCACTTCTTGCTTTGGCTATTGCGCTTTCAATGGTGCTTATCTGAACTTTCGCATTCAGTACATCTGCTTCCTGTGCAAGGCCTTGCCGTTTAAAGTTCTCAACCGTCTGGCAGATGGTTTTCATATCTTCCAATGTCTCGAGGAGTATCTTTTCGCTGAGATATGAGAATTGAAGTTGAGTATAAGCCTTGTCCGTTTCATAGCCGATGTAGTTCCTTGTGTACTGCGTCTTGTGTTGATAAGACTCTGCTTTCAGTTTGGCGGCTTTGCGCGCATAGCGGGTTTCCTGATCGAAGAGCGACATACGGATGTCAGCTCCTATGCTGAAGTTTGCCTTTGGGTCGGGATTGTTCAGCTTTGCAGGGTCGAATGAGGCTTGCGTTACGCCTCCTTGCTGCAATAGGAATCCGAAGGCATTCAAGGGATGATTGGTTACTGCGATGCCGTATGATGCTGAAATCTGTGGCAGAAAGGCAGCAGCGGACTGCTCATATTCGTTTTGATGTATCTTGTGTTCAATATCCGAGAGACGGATATGGGCATTATTCTGCATTGCTTGATTCCTTGCCTGTTCTGCCGAAAGATAATTGCCAGTTTGAGCTTTCGTAGCTACTGCACCCAAAAACAGCCAAACCAGACTTGACAAAACTCTTTTATAATGCTTTGTTTTTAACATATCTAATCAGTTTACTTTTGTTTTTATGAATATTTTTTATTCCGATGGAAAATATTTATTTGTATTTTAAGCGAGAATGATGATGGTTATAGACAGAAAAGAATCTGTCTTGCCATTTGAGAATAAGAAGATTAAACTATTGGGGAAATGAGAATAGGATTTTTGTAACTGTTTTAATGTTTGCGCACATACGTTTCATATCTGTCTATAATTAGCTTTTATGTCTGCATATATAGCTTTTATGTCTGCATATATTAGGTTTTATAGTTGTGCATATTAGCTTTTATAGCAGCGTATCTGCGCTAACGGATTGCCGGTTATCGCTTACACCCTTTATCGTCTCCATTGCAACGTCCACAACTTCCGTTCGACAAGAGTGCAATAATTCCTCCCATAGTGGCACCATATAGCGAACTGTAAAGTGGCGATGAAGTAATGGGGCAGGTTCCACTGCTGCATCCTACGAATTTCCAGTACAGAAAGCCTGCAACGCCTCCTAAAACCACTCCAATGACAGGTTTGATAATTTTTTTCATCAGGTCTTTTTTCATTATATCGTTTTTATTTGTTTTTGAATCGAGCTTATATAATTTTCTTATGGAAAATAAATAGCTATGAAAATGCAATGCAAAAGTAGTTTTTGTTTGTTGTTTAACAAAATATATAGCACGATTATGATGTATATTTATAGAATATTTTGAATTTAAACTTATAATTTGCAAATATTAATTATTAATCTGTTCCAATAGAATATATGCTGTGTTACAACTTATTTGATTTAAGATTGATTATTGAAAGCCGTTTTACGCTCAAATAGTTTTATTTTCGTAATTTTGCCAATCAACTCAACTTCTATATAAAATGAAACAATATCACGAGATAAATTTTGTGCGGACAATCCTCATTCTGTTGGTCATACTGGTTCATATCGTACACTTTGGCGCACTCTATCCGGCTGTGAAGGAAGGCATCCTTGGCTTTATGATGCCCTCGTTCCTTGTTGTTACGGGTTATCTTGTGAACGTTGAGAAGTCGGCAAAGGAGTTTCTAGTTTATCTTTTCCGTATCTTCGTTCCCTATCTCATAATGGTATTGGGCTTTTCGGTACTCTCTTTCTATCTTCCGGTGCGCGACGGGATAACCGAAATATCGGCAGCCGTACTCTTGGAGAAAGTCTTTCTCACGTCCATCGGACCTTATTGGTTTCTGTATGTGATGATAGGGTGTGGCATCTGCTACTATCTCAGCTTCAGGATATTGCCGATAGGGAAGAATACCTTCGTGCGTTTGCTCGTCTTTGCAGCCCTTCTGTATCTTGTTTCCCTTGTGTTGCCGCTGATGGCTGTGAAAATAGTGATGTATTATTTCTTCGGTACCGCCTTGCGGCAATTCAAATTTGCCTACAACAAGTTTGATAACAGTGGTTGGATTGAGGGTATTTTCTTCCTTTTATTCTTGTTTTTCACTGATAATCGGGATTGGGGAAGCATCGTTATCGTATTGACAGTATCATCGTTTCTTGTTTTTTCCAACTGGCTGTACCGTTTTCTGCCTTCCCGATTCACTCGATTTACCGATTGGATGGGAATGAACACGCTGCCCATCTATCTTTTCCATCCCGTGTTTACGATGTTTGGCAAGTATTACCATCCTTTGTTTCTTTGGGATAAGACAGAGCTTCTCTACACCTTCGTAACGCTCGTTCTCAGTGTTGCCGGCTCGCTCGCCCTCGCTTATTTCCTCGACAGGACGCATCTTACCACGCTTTTTGCTCGAAAGAAGTTCTTCAGGAAATTGGATTAGAGCGGTAAATATGAAATGGAATCAATGCTTTGAAATCGTAGAAAATATATTAATATAGGTTAATCGTAGGGCTTGTAAGTGTAAAAAAACTTTCTAAAATAAAATATTTGATGTTTTATTCGTAAATTAGCAAGCTTAAATGTATTGACGATGCGCACGGATGTGCAGCTTACAGACCGCAGATATCTGTGGAAATCTGCCTTTACATCATAGTTAAGCTCATATATTTATTACAATGTATAAATTATTGTAAAACTTTAAATAACAACTACAATGACAAAAGTAATCAAAAAACTATTATGTCTTGCTCTGTTGGCCGTATCTATCTCTGCACAGGCACAGATGACCAACTACACAAAGAACTTCCTAAAGCAGCGCAAGGCACAGAAAACTACTGTTACACCCACCACTAATCAAAAAATCAGACGTTATGCCAAGGCGTACACCAATGCGAAGCAGACAGAAGTAATCGCTTGTTTTGTAACGGCACTCAACGTTCCCGACAATGAAATAACTGCCCGCGGTGGCGAAATATCATCCGTTGTAGGCGACCAGATGATTGTTGTGATGCCAATCGACAGCATAGAATCCCTGTCGAAGGTGGAAGGCATACAGAAAATAGACGTTTCCCGTCCGTTGCGCAAGAAAACAGATAAGGCACGCACGCTGACACAAGTGGAAGACGTCTACAATCTTTCGGATGCAGCCAAGGCAGCCGGGCTGAAAACCAAATACGACGGAACGGGCGTTGTAGTGGGAATCATCGATACCGGTATAGAATTTAACCACGTAACCTTTCAGGATGCGCAGGGAAAATCCAGAGTTAAAGCCGTATATATGCCAAATGCTAAGATTGCTAAAGGTGGAACGAAGAAGGTCATCGACGGAACTACCTTGATGGGCTACGAATACACCACCGAAGAGCAGATTAAGAAGCTCACGACAGACGACAATAATGGGTCTCACGGCACGCATACAGCGAGCACGGCAGCCGGCAGCCGCTTCACCACTACCGGTTTGTCTGAAAACACCACATACAGTGGTATGGCACCGGGTGCTGACATCATCCTCTGTGGACTGGGAGCAGACCTTACCAACACCTCAGTGGCAGCAGCAGCGCAATACATTGCCAACTATGCCAAAGAGCATAATCAGCCTTGTGTAATCAGCGTCAGCCTTGGAGAGAGTATGGGACCACACGACGGTACGTCATCAACAACGAAATTCTACGACAAGATAGCCGAAGATTATGGCGCAGTGATACTTTTGGCGGCCGGCAACGAAGCTGGGGAAAAGATATTTCTTTCCAAAGAAATGGAGAAAGATGGCGACTATCTGGGCACGATACTCGGCGTAGGTCCGAATATGGACGTAAATTATACGGAAGCTGCTGCCCTTGCCGGCGTGGATGTATGGAACAGCAACAGCGATTCCCTGTCTGTATCATTCGTTGTGTTCGACGGCGATTTGAAACCAGTCTACACCAGTCCTCGTATCTACAACGGAGAAGTGGACGCTACCGAACTGGCAAAATATTTCAGTGCCAGCGCGCTTAAAAGTCTCGACAGCAGCCTGAAGCAAGGTATCAACGTTCAGGGAGAAATAAACAAGGAAAACAACCGATACAATCTCTACGTGGATGCCACCCTCGGCGGCAGCGATGAGGGCTACGAACTCGGAATGCTCGTTTATGGAAAGAACGGAAACAAGATAACGATGTGGAACGACGGCCATACAACCGTGTTCAACGGATATGCCGATGACGACACGGATTATATCTTCCAGACCGGTGACGGCACGTGTTCTATCTGCGACGACGTTACAGGACGCAATACAATCAGCGTGGGTGCTTACGCATCGCGTCAGGTTGTGCCGATAAGTTACGGAAAGGACACCGAATTTTTGGAAAACGGAACCTTAACTGCACAGGACATTGCCTACTTCTCAAGCTACGGTACCGACTTCAACGGCACCGCCCATCCTTTCGTTGCTGCACCCGGACACGCTATCGTGGCAGCCATCAACCGTCATAATAGAGACGCTTGGAGTGCATCGGGAGGTGTATCGCCTGCTGCATATCGTTATAAAATCTCAAAAAGCAACTACGATTACTGGGCTTTTATGAGCGGCACATCAATGGCAACACCTTTGGCTGCCGGCATCGTAGCACTCTATTTGCAGGCCGACAAGACGCTGAAGGTAAACGATATCAAGGACGTGATGCGCAACAGTGCCGACAAAGATGAGTTCACTTCCTCTGCAACAACAGGCTATCGCTTCGGTGTAGGCAAGGTAAACGCACTCAAGGGTATTCAGTACATCCTGAGCAAAGCGAACACCGATGGCATTGAAGAAATCAATCAGAGCGAAAACAGCCGTCAGGACGACAGAATATACAATCTCCAAGGACAGCAATTACAGCAATTGCAGCGTGGTATCAACATCGTGAACGGCAAGAAAATCATCAAACTGTAAGGCACAATGCCAGCACAGCTTCATTAAAAAGGCTGCATCCTCGTAATGAGGGTGCAGCCTTTTTAGGAGACGAAGAGGCAAATAAAGGAGAAAACAAGGGGACAAGGAGACAAGAGGACAAGGAAATTAGTTGGCAAGGAGATATTCTGCAATACACCTTCACACAAAGAAACCTACTTGTCCTTTCGTCCCCTTGTTTCCTCGTTCCCTTGCCGCTTGTATCCTTGTCCTCTCGTTCCCTCGTCTCCTCGTTCCCTTGTTTCCTTACCCCTCGTCCCTTTACTTCCTCTTCTGTAAAGAAAAATACCTATTTTTAACATTTCTGAAACATCGATTTTAGAGAAATAAAGAGGCAATTTCATCGACTTTCATTCCTATTCTGCAACCAGTATTTTCATTCTTGCGAAGAATGCTATTCCTTCTTGCGAAGAACGTCTTTCATTTGTGCGAAGAATGCCATCCGTTCTTCGCACAAATGCACGCCCACTCCCCGACTATTATCCTGTAAATCTTCCGAAAACCTCTCCCAAACGTCGTTTTTATGCGTCATAATTTCGCCCTCTCCGTGCTGGATTCTTGCGAGAATCTCCTCTCGAAATCATAATTCTTTGATTCTCAACACTTTGCTATCGACGCTCAAAAATCGCATATTTGCAAACAAAAAATTTTTATTTTCAAATACGGGAAATATGAGAGTGCAATTGTAAAATATTATTATCCATTTTAACATATAGGATAACTGGACAATCCCTGCACCATCATTCGGAAATATCTGCAAAATCTGCGCAATCAGCAAGAGGATAAACTGCTCGCCTTGTTTCGCACCTCTGTTTTTATCCTGCTCCAATGTAAATCAGCAATCATTCGTGATCCTTTTCTCAATAAAAATCATTATCTTTGAAGGCAGATAGGAAAATCTGTCATTATGCAGCATTCTCTGATAGTAATTCACTATAACCCATCACTCAATGGCAAAGAAACAACAACTGACGTATAGAGAAATAGAGAAAGACTGTGTGGAAAGAACTTAGTATGTATAAATGTATCTCGCGCCGATTATAAGCAATAATCGATATACAGGTGCAACAAGGAAGATGGATTTAATGCGTCTCTCTTTCTCTTTTTGAGAAAAGATTATGTAAATTTGCAAAATAAGAGTAATCATTATGAATAATAATACTGAAATCAAAATAAAAGACTTTCGTGCAGTCCATAAAGCCGATATTGTTCTGAATGGTATCACGGTGATTGCTGGAGTAAATGGGAGTGGGAAAAGTTCTTTGTCCAAGATGCTTTATTACGCTTTTGATAAAGCAAACTCTATGGATTCTATTTATTTATCTAAACTTGTTGGTGGATTACGCCCTATTACAGAAATTTATCAGCAACTTACAAGTATCTATTCTGATTTAGGCAATATACATTCTTTTCTTATTACACTTTATAAAGACATAGAAAAAGCAAGAAATATTTTGGAAAAAGCATTGATAGGGTTTAAGAAGAAATTAATATCTTCGCCTGATAATGCAGAGATTGTAAGACTTTTGAATATTATCAAGTATAATATAGGGCGGGATATTGATGCAGAGAGTTTAGAAGAAACAGCATTAAATGTATTTGACGAACAGGTTGAGAACTATCATTATAGGATGGAACAGAGACCTGTTACGACTATGGATGCTGCTTTGTCTTTGGAATTTGATGAAAAAAGTTTATTGGATAAAGTTTATATATCAGAATATGGTGTACCGTTTTTTGGAAAGGATATATCAAAGATTCCAATTCTTCATTATATAAAAAATACTACATATATAGAGTCTCCGTTATCTGTTAAGTTTGATGAGATGTGGGGTGTAGAAGCCGACAATGCTGTTTCTAAATTGTATTTCAAATTATTCAATTCTGACGTTAAGGAAGAAAATATAGAAATTGCGAAATACATTGAAGAGCACATAATAGATGGCAATGTAGCTTTGAACAATGAATCTGAGGAAATTGTTTACCAACGAAATGATGGAGAAAATTTCTCCCTGCAGGATTGTGCAACAGGCATAAAAGCTTTTGCCATTTTACAGCTTTTATTGCGAAATGGATACATCAATGACCGTTCATTGATTATCATTGACGAGCCGGAGGCGCATCTGCATCCACAGTGGATAGTGGAATATGCCAAAGTGATAGTTGAATTGAATAAGCAAGTAGGTGCAAAGTTCTTTATTGCTACTCATAGTACCGATATGGTCAGTGCATTGAGATATATTTCCGAAAAGGAGGAAACGCTTGAAAGACTGGCTTTCTACAATGCTGTTCCTGCAAAAGAAAATCCTTATAAATTCAACTATGAAGTATTAGGTGCAGATATAGAACCTATTTTTGCCTCCTTCAATAAATCATTTGACCTAATAGAACGATATGGAGCAGACAATGGTGTATGAGTTGAGATCTCCCAAAGGCATTCGAATTAAGCATATACAAGAAACAGATATCATACCTGTAAGTGATGGTTTCAGAAAGGAAGGCTGTCCGATATTTGAAAATCGTTTTTTGCCGGAAGACTTGTGTATAGATTTAGATGCAATACAAAAACGTGCTGCTCAAAGAAACCATACTGCTCCCAGGGCTTCGGCAGACTTTTTATTTTGTGTGGACAAGTGCAGAGTTCTGTTTGCAGATGCCAAATTTAAATGCGAAAAAGTAAAAAATATAGATAAGAAAGAAATCGCAGATAAGAAAAATGAATCAAGGTCTTTGATAAATGATGATGAATATTATGTGTTAAATGACTTTTATTTGCTGTTTAAAAAATCTGTTTTAAATAATCAGGCAAAGGGCTATCTTAAGCGAATGTTCAAGGGATCTCCTAAATTCCACTTTCTGAATGGTATGGAATTTTCTGAATTGTTTGGAAGATAGGTATAATATCTTAGTTCGGGTCAATACTTGAAAAAACGGATTTCTCATTGGCTGAATTGATTTTTGCCTGAGAATACTCCCTCGTATAGGAAGCGATTGCAAAATATGTTTAATAAGATTTGCAATCGCTTTTTTATTTTTGTAAATTTGCAAGTTGGATAGTAGTATATAATGATGTGGTATTTTTATCGGTCTTTAACGTTATCCACCTTTTTAATATATTAAAAGAGATTTGCTTTAGTTTTGTTGAAATAAAGAATAAACAATATAAGAATGGAATACAACTTCACTGACATTGAGAAGAAATGGCAACAGAGATGGGTTGAGCAGAAGACCTACAAGGTTGTTGAGGACGGGAACAGAAAGAAGTTCTATGTGCTCAATATGTTTCCTTACCCGTCGGGTGCAGGCTTGCACGTCGGTCATCCACTCGGCTATATTGCCAGCGACATCTATGCACGTTACAAGCGTCTGCAAGGCTTCAACGTACTGAATCCTATGGGTTATGATGCCTATGGACTGCCTGCCGAGCAATATGCCATACAGACCGGTCAGCATCCGGCGATTACAACGGAGCAGAACATTGCCCGTTATCGCGAGCAGCTGGATAAGATTGGTTTTTGCTTTGATTGGGACCGTGAAGTGCGCACTTGCGATCCGAAATATTATCACTGGACGCAATGGGCATTCCAGAAGATGTTCAACTCATACTATGACTTCAATCTCCAGAAAACGCAGCCGATAGAAAACCTTGTGCGCCACTTTGAGGAACAGGGCACGTTGGAGCTGAACGTGGCACAGGGCGAAGAGAAGATGTTCTCTGCACGCGACTGGATGAGTATGAACGAGAAAGAGCAACAGCAGGTGCTGATGAACTACCGTATTGCCTATCTCGGCGAAACGATGGTAAACTGGTGTCCGGGCTTGGGAACGGTATTGGCAAACGATGAAGTGGTCGATGGTGTGAGCGAGCGAGGCGGCTATCCTGTTATTCAGCAGAAGATGAAGCAGTGGTGTCTGCGCGTATCTGCCTATGCACAGCGTATGCTC
The DNA here is from genome assembly GCF_000688375.1 of Prevotella sp. HUN102. Taxonomy (NCBI): domain Bacteria; kingdom Pseudomonadati; phylum Bacteroidota; class Bacteroidia; order Bacteroidales; family Prevotellaceae; genus Prevotella; species Prevotella sp. HUN102. The sequence goes on from NZ_JIAF01000004.1 coordinate 643,405, forward strand.
GACGGCTTGGAAACGGTGGACTGGTCCGACTCTATCAAGGAAACACAGCGCAATTGGATTGGCCGTTCAGAGGGTACTGAAGTCGAGTTTAAAAGTCTTACCCCGAATCCGTCATCGGAAGGGAAAGGCGACGCAGAATATACCGAAGGACATTTCACTATCTTCACAACGAGAGCAGACACGATGTTCGGCGTAACGTTTATGGTGCTGGCTCCTGAAAGCGAGTTGGTGGAAACGCTTACGAGTGCCGCACAGAAAGCTGAAGTGGAAGAATACTTGGCTTACGTGAAGAAACGCACCGAACTGGACCGTATGAGCGACCGAAAGGTAACGGGCGTGTTCTCGGGTTCTTATGCCGTGAATCCGTTCACGGGCGCACAAATACCGGTTTGGATTTCAGAGTATGTGCTTTCAGGTTATGGTACCGGCGCTATTATGGCAGTTCCCGCACACGACAGCCGCGACTATGCTTTCGCAAAACACTTCAATCTCCCTATCATTCCGTTGATAGAGGGTGCCGATGTGTCGGAAGAGAGCTTCGATGCTAAGGAGGGAATCGTAATCAACAGTCCGGTAAATCCGGTTGAAGGTGGTTTCTCTCTGAACGGACTGACCGTGAAGGAAGCCATCGCTGCTACGAAGAAATATGTTACGGAGCAGGGGCTCGGCCGTGTGAAAGTAAACTATCGTTTGCGTGATGCCATCTTCTCCCGTCAGCGTTATTGGGGCGAACCGTTCCCTGTTTACTACAAGGATGGTATGCCTTATATGGTGCCTGAAGAGTGCTTGCCGCTGGAATTGCCAGAGATAGACAAGTATGAACCTACCGAAACAGGCGAGCCTCCATTGGGGCGTGCTAAGGTTTGGGCTTGGGATGAGGCAAACAGGAAGCTCGTAGACAAGAGTCTTGTAGACAATGAGACGATTTTCCCCGTCGAACTCAACACGATGCCGGGCTTTGCCGGCAGTTCGGCTTACTATCTCCGCTATATGGATCCGCGGAATGAGGAAACGTTGGTGGGTAAGGAAGCAAACGAATACTGGCAGAACGTGGACCTTTATGTGGGAGGAACGGAGCACGCAACGGGTCATTTGATTTACAGCCGCTTCTGGAACAAGTTCCTGCACGACTATAATGTCTCCTGCAAGGAAGAACCATACGGGAAGTTGGTAAATCAGGGAATGATTCAGGGTCGTTCAAACTTCGTGTATCGTGTGAACAGCGACGACCATTCCGAGGCTCCGGTGTTCGTAAGTCTCGGGCAGAAGGACAAGTATGCAACAACTCCGATACACGTGGATGTGAACATAGTGCACGCCGACGTGCTGGATATAGACGCTTTCAAGGCGTGGCGTCCTGAATACAACAACGCTGAATTTATCTTTGAAGACGGAACGAAATCAACGGATTCAGCCAATGCCAGTCAGCCGGCAGCTAATATTTATAAGTGTGGTTGGGCTGTGGAGAAGATGTCGAAGTCAATGTTCAACGTCGTTAATCCAGATGTTATCGTAGAGCAGTATGGTGCTGACACCCTTCGCTTGTACGAAATGTTCCTCGGTCCTGTCGAGGCAAGCAAGCCTTGGGACACGAACGGCATTGACGGCTGTTTCCGTTTCCTGAAGAAGTTCTGGAAACTTTATCAGCAGGAACTGAACGATGATGAGCCGTCGAAGGAATCTCTGAAGAGCGTTCACAAGCTCATCAAGAAGGTTTCGGGCGACATTGAGCAATTCTCATACAATACTTCCATATCGGCGTTTATGATCTGTGTGAACGAACTCGGTCAGCAGAAATGCAGCAACCGTGCTCTCCTGAAGGATATGCTCGTTCTCATTGCGCCATTTGCGCCCCATATTGCCGAAGAGCTATGGGAGGCTATGGGCGAGACAACTTCTGTTTGCGATGCGCAGTGGCCTTCGTGGAACGAGGCTTACCTGACGGAAAGCGAGGTTCAGCTCACGGTTTCGTTCAACGGCAAGGCGCGTTTCCAGATGACTTTCCCGGCAGATGCCACAAGCGAGGAGATAGAAAAGGCAGCTTTGGCAGACGAACGGAGTGTGAAGTATGTTGAGGGAAAGACCATCGTGAAGGTGATTGTCGTTCCGAAGAAAATCATCAACATCGTTTGCAAGTAAAAATACAATTACACCATAGGGTTTCCGAGGCTTTACAAGAAGCCCGGAAACCCATAACAATTCTTTAAACCTATGACTTTCAACAAACAGTTAATCCGTTCTGAGGCCAGCGACTACATTTTCCTGACGCTCGGTCTCCTGTTGTATGCGTCGGCATTCACGGTGTTTCTGCTCCCTTACGAGATTGTAACGGGCGGCGTAACGGGTATGTCGGCAATCGTTTATTATGCTACCGGCTTCAAAATCGAGAACACGTATATGATCATCAACATATCGTTGCTGGTCGTTGCCTTGAAGATACTCGGTTTCAAGTTTATGATGAAGACCATCTATGCCATCTTCGCACTGTATTTCCTGCTGAAATACGCTCAGGAGCTGATGCCGGTGGACGAGAACGGCGAGTTCGTGAAGATACTTGGCGACGGACAGGAATTTATGTCGCTTGTAGTGGGATGCTGTCTTACGGGTACGGCTCTGGCAATCGTCTTTCTCAACAACAGCAGTACCGGTGGAACGGACATCATTGCAGCCTGTGTGAACAAGTACAAGGACGTTTCGCTCGGTCAGGTGCTGATGATGGTCGATGTCTGTATCATCGGCAGTTGTATGCTTTTCCCTCAGTTCGGCGACTATGTGGAGCGTTTCCATAAGGTGGTGTTCGGTCTCTGTACGATGTTTATCGAGTGCTTTATGCTCGACCACGTGATGAACCTCCGCCGCCAGTCGGTTCAGTTCTTCATATTCTCGCGAAAGCACGAGGAGATTGCCGATGCCATTATGGAGGAATGCGACCACGGAATCACGCTCCTTGACGGACACGGATGGTACACCGGCAAGGAAATGAAGGTAATCTGCCTGTTGGCTAAGCGCAATGAAAGTCAGGTAATCTTCCGTCTCATCAAGACCATCGACCCTAATGCCTTCGTAAGCCAGAGTTCGGTAATAGGTGTTTATGGCGAGGGTTTCGATCAGATCAAGGTGAATGCCAAGAAGAAAGCCGCTGCCGTGTTGCAGAAGAGCGGCGAGACGGAAGTGTATATGGGCGAGGATTAGTTTGTTGAGGCAGTTCGATGAAAATAGTTTTTGCAACAAACAACGGCCATAAGCTGACCGAGATAAAGGAAATACTGGGCGGCGATTTCGAGATTGTATCGCTGAAGGATATCGGCTGTGATGTGGATATTCCCGAAACGGCTGATACGCTGGAAGGAAATGCACGTATCAAGTCGAGATATATCTATGATAACTACGGACTTAATTGCTTTGCCGACGATACTGGGCTTGAGGTTGAGGCTCTGAATGGCGAGCCGGGCGTGCATTCGGCACGCTACGACGAGACCACCGATCACGACAGCGAGGCGAATATGGCGAAACTGCTGCGCAAGTTAGCCGGCAATCCGAACCGGAAAGCGTGTTTCCGCACCGTTGTTTCCCTGATAATTGACGGCACGGAGCATCAGTTTGAGGGTAGGGTAGACGGCAGTATCGCGATGGAGAAGTCGGGTTCTGAAGGTTTCGGCTATGATCCTGTCTTTGTTCCGGAGGGCTATGATAAAAGTTTTGCCGAGCTTGGAGAGGAAATCAAGAACCGGATTTCGCACAGGGCAAGGGCCGTGAAGCAGCTTGCAGCCTTTTTGAATCAGTAGCCGGCGAGTGAATGAGGGGATAAGTTCAGGCGTAAATTCGATATTTCGTGATTCGCTTGTTCTCTCATTCACTCGTTTTTCTTTTCCATTTTCAGAGCGACGGCTTGCCTGTTGGAATGATGCCTTGCAGAAAGTGGAAATCAAATATCACGTAATATCTCGGCAAATATCACGTAATATCTCGGCAAATATCACGTAATATTTCAGCAAATATCACGTAATATCTCGGCAAATATCACGTAATATTTCAGCAAATATCACGTAATATTTCAGCAAATATCACGTAATATTTCAGCAAATATCACGTAATATTTCAGCAAATATCACGTAATATTTCAGCAAATATCACGTAATATTTCAGCAAATATCACGTAATATTTCAGCAAATATCACGTAATATTTCAGCAAATATCACGTAATATTTCAGCAAATATCACGTAATATTTCAGCAAATATCACGTAATATCTCGGCAAATATCACGTAATATCTCGGCAAATATCACGTAATATCTCAGCAAATATCACGTAATATTTCGTCAAATATCACGTAATATTTCGTCAAATATCACGTAATATTTCGTCAAATATCACGTAATAGAGATATAATTTGCAGAAATGCAAGGATTTTAAAGCCCTTTCACTCGTGTGTGGCAGCCTCATCGAGAGGCTTAAATAAATTATTCGAATCCACTTTGAAAAAATATGAAGTCAATATCTGTTCTTTTACCCACCTATAATTGTGATTGCGTTGCCTTGGTTACGGAATTGCAGCGTCAATGTGTGGCAGAAGGGATAGATTTTGAGATAATAGTGGCTGACGACGCTTCGCCAGTCAAAGCGTATATCAAGCAGAATGAATGTATTGAAAGGCTTGAAGGAGTGCGATACATACGGCGAACGAAGAATGTAGGGCGTTCGGCCATCCGTAATTTCCTGATTTCCCAAGGCTCAAAGGAATGGCTGCTCTTTATCGACGGCGATCTTGCGCTGGATAAACGGGACTTTATCAAGTCTTATCTGGAGGCGGAAGGAGAAGTGATTGTGGGGGGAATTACCATCACGGACGATGATGAGGAGTGGGGAAGAAACCTCCGTTATCGCTATGAAAAGCGTTACGAGCAAAGCCATAATGCAGCGTTGAGGCAGCGGAAAGCCACGCAAAACTTCCGAACCACCAATTTTTTGGCGCATAGGGACGTGATGGCGAAATGCCCCTTCGACGAATCTTTCACAGAATATGGCTACGAGGATGTGCTGCTTGGCAAGTCTTTCGCCCGGCAGAGAGTTCGTCTTAGCCATACGGACAACCCCATCTTGCTGGCCAGTTTTGAGCCGAACGATGAGTTTCTGGACAAGACGGAGGAGAGTCTGCGCACATTGAGCAAGTTCAAAAGAGAATTGGAAGGCTATTCAAACCTGCTTAATGTGGTTCAGAAAATCCGGAGATACCATTGTATCAGACTGCTGAACCTGTTCTATTCTTTATTTAATAAATCTATAAAGCAACGGTTGAAAAGCAATAAACCGAGCGTTTTCCTGTTTAATACGTATAAACTTATGTACTTTGTGCATTACGATTCACAGAAATTATGACCAAAAGAATATTCCTTTTCGTACTGGCTTGTCTGCTGAACGTGGCAGCTTCGCAGACATTTGCTGCAGGCGTGGGCACGTGGAAAGTCTATATGGCTTACAGCGACATCACTTGGGTGGAGAAAGGAGGCGACAGGATTTATGTGCTTGCATCCGATAATCTCTATGCCTATAACGAGAATGACAACAGTATTCAGACTTTCGACAAGCTGACGGGACTCAACGGCAGCGATATCGACTTCATAGCTTGGAACAACACAGCGAAGAAGCTCGTGATAGTTTATGCCGACTACAATATCGACTTGCTTGACGAGAAGGGCAATGTAACGAATATCTCGGACTATTACAGCAAGTCTATGACCGGCAGTAAGACGGTAAACGACTTGTATATGCACGGCAATTTCTGCTATATATCTACTGGTTTCGGCATAATGAAACTGAATGTATCGAGGGCTGAAATAAGCGATACCTATAATCTTGGATTCAACGTGAACTATGCGTATGTCGAGGGAAACAGCATCTTTGCATCGAGCAGCACGAACGGACTTTACAAAGGTGTTCAGACCGACAATCTTTTGGACAGGAATAACTGGACGAGGGTAGGAGAATATACGGCGAGGAACAAGACGATGGACGCTGAATTGCTCGCCAAGGCAAAGGCACTGAATCCCGGCGGGCCGAAATACAATCGCTTCTTCAATATGACTTTCAGGAACGAACGGCTTTATTCTGTCGGTGGATTGTTCGAATCGGGCAGTATGGCTTTGAATCATCCGGGAACCGTTCAGGTGTTGAAAGATAATGAATGGACTGTCTATGAGGACAATCTCGCGCCTAAGACGGGAGTACAGTACGTCGATGTGAACTGCGTTGCCGTGGATCCGAAGAATCCGAACCACGTATTCGTGGGTGGAAGATCGGGGCTTTACGAATTTCTTGACGGCAATTTCCAAAAACTGTATAACAGCAGCAACAGCCTGCTTCGCCCGGCAATGGACAAGGGGAAAGAACTGGACGACAACTATGTTCTGATAAACAGTATGGTTTTCGACGACAGTGGTAATCTCTGGATACTCAACAGTCAGAGTAAATCGCAGACAATATTGGAATTGTCTCGCGACGGTAAGATGACTTCGCACCACCAGTCTGCTCTGATGAAGAGCGGCGTAGGTCCCGACCTTATGAAGGGTGCAATGTTCGACAGCCGCAAACTCCTTTGGTTTGTCAATGGCGATTCAAAGTTTCCGGGTCTGTTCTGCTTCCAACCGTCCACCGGCGGCTTCAATTCCTTCTCACGCCTTGTGAATCAGGATGGCAGCACCGTAGCCGCAACATCGGTAAAATGTGTTGCAGAAGATTTGGAAAACAATATCTGGATAGGCACGAACGTAGGTCCTCTGGTATTGGAAACCTCTCAGATGAACAATCCTTCTGAAGCCGTCTATACGCAGGTTAAAGTGCCGAGAAACGACGGAACTAATCTTGCCGACTATCTGCTGGCAGGCGTTGATATCTCCTGTATGGCGATAGATGGCGGCGGTCGCAAGTGGTTCGGCACGGGCAGCAACGGCGTTTATCTGATCAGCGAGGACAATATGACGCAGATTCATCATTTCCTCACATCGAACAGTAAGCTGCTTTCCAACAATATTGAGAGCATTGCTATCAACGACAAGACGGGCGAAGTGTTCTTCGGTACCGACAAAGGACTGTGCTCTTATATGAGCGATGCCACAAAAGGGGTGGACAAGATGGATACAGACGTAACCTATGCTTATCCGAATCCTGTGCGTCCGGGCTATACCGGCCCGATTACCATCGTAGGATTGACCTACAATGCAGACGTGAAAATCGTAACTACGAACGGCATTCTCGTGAATCAAGGCACAAGCAACGGAGGAAGTTATGTGTGGGATGGAACCGATATGGACGGCAAACGGGTTGCATCCGGGGTTTATATGGTAGAAACTGCCGACCAATACGGCAAAAACGGAACGGTATGCAAGGTAGCTATTGTAAGATAAGTATTGCCTATCTGCTTTTTCTCATAGGCGTGTTGTGCATCTTCGGTTATACGCCTACGAATGATGGCGAGGGATATATCGAATATGCGCAGACTTGCATTGCCTATGGCGAACCCTATCCCTGCTATCCCACCATTATGGGGAAGCCGTTTATATGGAACATCGGACAGATAAATCTCGTGGCACTTTCGCTTTGGGCTTTCAAATCGCTCGTGCCGTTGCTGATGCTGATGTGTGTGTTGAAAGCACTTTCGGCTTATCTCATTGCACGAATAGCCGAAACGCTTTTCACTCATAAGGTAGGACTGACAGCCCTTCTGCTTTATGTTTTCTATCCGAACAACTGGGGACAGAGCACGACAATTCTTTCAGAGATACCCGCAATAACGATGTTGCTGGGTTCTGTTCTGCTCGTGCTCCGTCAGCATAAGGTTTCGTTGCTCATCGTTGCAGGGCTGTTGATGGGACTTGCGAATTGGTTCCGACCGGTGGGATTGGCTTTCCTCGGTTCCGTTTTCCTCTATTATCTCTTCTTCGATCGCAGCGTTCTCGCAAAGAAGTTCGGTTCTTTGCTCGGAGGATACGTTGCCTTTATCCTGATAGTGGGCACAAGCTGCTACCTGCGCACGGGCTATTTCATCTATCAGAGCGACACGCTATGGTTCAATATGGCAGAAGCAACCTACGAAACGAGCGTGGAACCGCATTACAATTCAGAGATGTATCCCAAGGGAACCATCCGATATATCGAGAACAGAGAGCAGAAAACGGCTCTTGAATGTTCCGACATTTGGAAGGAGCGAAGCATTGAGTGGCTGAAGGAGAACAAGATGAACTATCTGAAGAAAGTTCCCGGCCGTCTCGTTTATATGTATATGAACGATATGGACAACATACCTGCCTTCCTTTCCGATAAGTCGAAGTCGGAGAACAACTACATCACGCTGCCATACCGAAGCCTCCTGTCCAATATCGGCACATTGACAGGAATGCAGTGGTTCGGACTCCTGAATATGATCTACTATGTTCTGTTGCTGACAGGCTTTGCCGTTGCCACCGTCCGGCTGCTGCTGAAGCGGGAGATACGCGGAATGTTCCTACCGGTATTCATTACCGTGGGCGGCTCATTGGCACTTGTGCTCGCCGTACACGGAGAGACGAGGTTCAAGTCGCCCTTTATGCCTTTCATCTTTATGATGGCAGCCGTGTGCATCAGCCAGTTCTTGGCTGACAGAAGGAAGAGAAAACTGACAGAACGATAAGCGCACAGAGTGGATATGCCTGAAAGAAAGACTTGGATAGACCTTCTCCGTGGTTTCTGTATGCTGGCAATATTGCTTGATCATACTGAAATCTATTATACTGGCGACAATCTCATCGACTATGATTTCTATGTGGTCAATGTGCTTGTCGTCTTTTTCTTTCTCTCGGGCTATCTTTTCTACAAGGAAAAAGGCTTTCGGTTGCGTTCCAAGCTCGTTTCCGTTGCACGTGGAATCGTTATGCCCTATTTCATCTTTACGACCCTTATAGCCGTTCCGAAGGCGTTGGTACACGGCAGAGACATCCCCGATGCGTTCTTCGGCATCATATCCGGACAGGCATCTTGGTTCATTGCCGCACTTATATTGGCCGAAATATGTTTTGCACTTCTTCTGTGGATAAGTCGTGGCAAAACTATTGTATTATCCGCAGCATCCGTCCTCTCGTTCATAACCTGCATCTTGTTATCGGATTATCCCGAACTTTATTGGCAGTTGGAGAATGCCTGTATGGCGTTGCCAATCCTTTATCTGGGCTATCTCTACCATCGACACGAGAAAGTTTTCCACCGTTTCAACACCCCATCATACTCATCCTTTTTCTTAATACTTCTAATTGTTTTAAAGATATATGAGCATAGGAACGGCGTGAACCTGATGATAGAGCCGGTTCAGGTTAATAACTGGCTTCTTTTCGTCATCGACAGCCTCCTCTCTCTGCTCTTTCTCCTCACGCTTGCCAAGCAGTTGTCGCGTATGCGATGGTTGGAATGGATAGGAGCGCGCAGCATCGTCTATTATTTCTGCGCCGGTGGAGTGCCGCTTTTGGTGTCGAAAGGCCTTCAGAAAGCAAATATGGGCTTTTCGGGGGAATATTATCAGGTAATGATAGCCTTTCTTTTGGTCTGTGTCTTCACTACCATTATTACTTGGTTCGTTTATCGCTACGTGCCGTTTATCACGGGGAGAAAACAGAGAAAGGGATAAGGGGACAAGTTTACGAGTGGACAAGGAGACGAGTAGAGTTCTCACAGAAAGCACAGATTCACAGATTTTCATCCTGATTTCCCGCTCACAGAGAAGGCAATATCTGTGCTTCCGTGAGATCTGTGAGAGGTCTCCTCGTCCCCTTGAAAAAAAAGGTATATACTTTTCATCCAAAAGGTATATACCTTTTTTCTATATCCAAAATAGGATTTGCAATAAACTGATAATCAGTGCATTGTGCGAATGCTGAAAATGCGTGGAATTTTCTTTTTGTTATCCTTTATCGAGAAACAGCTTTCTGGCAAATTCCCACATCACGATTCCTGCCGTAACGCTCACGTTGAGCGAATGCTTCGTGCCGAACTGTGGTATTTCCAGACAGCCGTCGCACCTGTCCACTACGCTCTGCTTCACGCCTTTTACCTCGTTGCCGAACACTACGGCGAAGCGGGCAGAGGGCGACGGATGGTGGACGTTCAGGCTCTGCAACTTCGTAGACCCTTCCACCTGCTCCACGCTATACACGAAATATCCCTTGTCGTGAAGTTCCTGTACGGCATCTTCCGTATTCTCGAAATACTTCCAGTCCACGGAATCCTCGCCACCGAGTGCCGTCTTGTGGATTTCGGCATTTGGAGGCGTCGCCGTGATGCCACAGAGATACACGGCCTCTATGCGGAAAGCGTCACCGGAACGGAATACGCTCCCCACGTTGTGCAGCGAGCGCACGTCGTCCAAAACCACGATGAGTGGCAACTTGCTTGCCTCCTTGAACTCTTCCAAGGACAAGCGATTCATTTCTATGGTGCGTAGTTTTCTCATTGATAAAGCCTAAAAGCCTCCCCAAGCCCCTCCAAAGGAGGGGATGTTTTCTTTTATGGATGGCATTGATAGTTTTGTATAGAATCCTCTTTTAATGTTTCCTGTGCCGTTGTAGTGCAACGAACATCCCCTCCTTTGGAGGGGCTTGGGGAGGCTACACGCTGAACGCAATGGCGTATGCCTTGATTTTCTTTACCATCGAGAGCAGACCGTTGCTGCGAGTAGGACTCAAGTGCTGGCGCAGACCGATTTTGTCGATGAAATAGAGGTCGGCATCGATGATTTCCTTTGGCGTATGCCCGCTCATCACGCGAATGAGCAGGGCAATGATACCCTTCGTGATCAGCGCATCCGAATCGGCAGTAAACACGAGACGGCCGTCCTCCATATCGCATTGCAGCCATACACGGCTCTGACAGCCGTCTATGAGGTTCTGCTCGTTCTTGTATTGTGCATCCAGTGCTTCCAAATCATTTCCCAGATCAATGAGCATCTGGTACTTGTCCATCCAGTCCTCAAAGTCAGAGAACTCTTCTATAACCTGATCTTGTGCTTCGTTTATCGTCATTGTATTTGTTTTTTATATACAGTAAATAGGAAATCTCCTCGTAAACTGGTATTCTTGTAAACTCGTTCCCTTGTTTACTTGTCCACTCGTCCACTTGTCCCCTCGTAAACTTCCCCTCTTCAATCCTTAAACTCCACCTTATCCAGTCGGTACACCTTGTCGTTGGGTCGCACCTTTTCGGGAACGGGAATAGAAACACGCCATCCCTTTTCGGCCTTTTCCACCGGTTCAAGCTCGTAACGGATTTCGTCGAGCGTGAATTTCTGTACGCCCGTGGTCGTCCCTGTAATGAGAATATCGTTCTTGACTGCGATTTCAGACGCCTCCACAGCCACCTCTGCCACGCCCAATTTGGCGAAATACTTGATTACCTTGCCCACGAGCACCTTCTTCTCCGTAGCCTTGTTGCCGTAGTTCTTCGTCCATTCGCCCATCTTCTGTCCCTGATAGTATCCGTCCCAGAAACCACGGTTGAACACAGTTGAGAGCCGTTCGTCCCACGCATCCTTCTTTTCTTCCGTGAACGTGCCGTCCAGAACGCTTTGGATGGCCTCCTTGTAGCACGTTACCACCTCGTGAACATACTCCGGACCACGGGCACGTCCCTCAATCTTGAACACGCGCACGCCGGCTTTCATCATCTTGTCTATGAAGCGCACGCTCTTCAAGTCCTTCGGGCTCATAATGTACTTGTTGTCTATCTCGAGCTGATTGCCCGTTTCATTGTCCGTAACGGTATAGGAGCGACGGCAGATCTGTGTGCATTGTCCCCGGTTGGCAGAACGGTTTGAGTCGTGCAGGCTCATATAGCATTTTCCTGAAATCGCCATACAGAAAGCTCCGTGGCAGAACATTTCTATGCGCACCAGCTCTCCGTGTGGTCCGCGCACATCCTGTTCCTCTATCTGTCTGTAAATCTCTGCCACCTGCTCCATATTCAGCTCGCGCGCCAGCACGGCAACGTCGGCAAACTGAGCATAGAACTTCAATGCCTCGATATTGGAGATGTTGAGCTGCGTGGAGAGATGCACTTCCATACCCACCTGACGGCAATACACCATCACGGCAACGTCGCTCACGATGGCAGCCGTGATGTTTGCCTCCTTCGCCGCATCTATAATCTCGTGCATCGTGCTGATGTCCTCGCCGTAGATCACGGTGTTTACGGTAAGGTAAGTCTTTATTCCCCGTTCGTTGCAGGTTTCGGCAATCTCCTTCAGGTCGTCTATCGTGAAGTGGTTGGCCGAATGCGACCTCATATTGAGCTGTCCGATGCCGAAGTAGATGGAGCCGGCTCCTGCCTGTATGGCTGCCGCGAGACTTTCCCGAGAGCCGACAGGTGCCATTATTTCAAATTCTTGTATATCCATTGTTGTTTCTTTTCGCTGCAAAGGTACGCAAAATAATTGATACCTTCCGTCTGAAACTTGGGCTAATCTCCCGAAGTCTGTAATTTTTACTGATTTCTTTTCTCTCGTTTCCTATATGGATAACTTGTAATTTTCTATTTCCTGTTCGAGATTAAACAGCAATCGTAGGCAGTATTGTAGTGTTTTCGCGGTAAGCACGGCATCACAGAAAAACAAAACTGAGTTCGGGATAAGCCCGAACTCAGATATTCATACTATAAATAGCGTTTTAATGTTCTTTATTTTAATCAATTTTGAGTTGATTCCGTCGGAAGATTAGAACCTTATACCTATGGAACCATAAAAATGGTTTACGTTTCCGATACCTTGTGTGCGTGAGTTTTTATGAGAGAATCCCAATGCGAATGTTGGCGAAAGTTTGCTCTGGAGCTTAATAGCCACTTCTACTGTGTATTCGGTTTTCTTCCAGTCCACCGAACCTACGGACGAAGCACAGAACGCACGTGCATCAACCTGTTCGCCATTGTCCATTGTGAATAGCTTGTACCCGATACCACCACCGATTGCATTGGACGATAAAGCTTTCTTGCCATTTTCCATTTCGATAATGCCGTATGACCCAGTAAGGCTGAGCAAGACTTGAAAACGAGGTAAAAACTCGTAACCTACACGACCATTAAAACCAATTTCTTTTATGTTGTGCTGTTCGGGAGCTCCGATTGCATTTACTTCGATAGAGAGTTTGTCTAAAAACGATTGTTTTGTCTCTGATTGAGCAAACAGGCTCAGCGAAGAACACAACATTGCCAATGATAAGATGAATGTTTTTTTCGTAACCATCCCAAATTAGCCGTGAACCATCGAGGGTGTTGTCTCCATTGAATACGCTCTCTAGCGAGCATATGGGCATATGCAGCACGATAAGTGTACTTGCTCTTATTTCGTTTGATTTCACGACTAACAGTACCAACGGAAACTTCAATCGTACGAGCTATTTCTCGTAGGCTTGCTCCGCGCTTGAGTAATTGAGCAATTGTGTATCTTTGCTCTTGATTCAGTTGCTTGTATCCTTTCAGATATATTCAAATATAAGTAGGCTGAGTCTTTTAGCCAGAGGTAATGTCCTGCCTCTGGCTTATTTTTACCCTAGTGTTGTACTTAACGGTGGAATGTGCACATTGTAGAATTTCGATGATATTTCCTTTTTCCTGTAGGTTTTAGCGTATATTTTGCTGTCATTGCATCAAAAAACTTGCAGAAGTCATCTGCCATACAAAATATTTTAGTAACTTTGTCCTCGGTGATCATAGCGATTTGTTTGTAATTATTTGTATTTCAATACCTTGAAATTACAACAAATTTCGCTAATCACCAAATTTATAGACACTTATAATTCGTCGAACTCACGTTAACATATTAAAAACAACAATAAAAATGAAGATTACTAAAACGATTCTGATCCTGCTTTTAAGCACAGTGATGTTTGCCGCTTATGCAGACAAACCGAAGAAGCAAGACCCGCTACTTACTGGTCCATTCTTCATACACCCCTACTTCAATGCTTTCGGTATGCGGGTGGAAGAAGTAGATACAACGGAAGCTCGTCGAGGCTGTGTGGATTTTTGGGAACATCAGAGTGCGCGAGCATACTACTTTGTCTCAAAAAAGAATGCCGAAACCTCAATGGAGTACACAACGGGAGAATCAGGTTTTCGGATCGATAATATCAAATTTCATGTGTACAGAGAATATCCTACTGTTGAAGAAACAGTAGGGTTCATGTGGAATGAAATTCCTAAAGACTGGCAAGAAATTTCAGAAGAAGAGTATATCGAACATACCAAGGAGAAATGTCGCCGCATGGTAGGCATATGTTCCGAAATCTATCGTTCAGATGTGAAATGCTATCGCTTGCCCAAGATAGAAGGTCGCCCAACCATCTATGCCGGAGTATGTGTTTCTGCCTTCCCTGCAAAAAAGAAAGTGGCGGTAAGTGCCAATATCTACTACTGGGAAGATGGTGGCGCAGTGAATAAATAAAGCACGGCAAAGCTGTTCCTTTATTGATTCTCTGCATCCCCTCCAGAAAACATTGCAAAAAAAAATTAGAAGCTTCACCAAAACTTTATTTGGTGAAGCTTCTAAACAATTAAGCCAAGATTTTATATTATTGCTGTCCGGTAAAACTTAAATAGCCTATAAATCCTTGCGGAATTGCCTTTATATAGGTAATTCCGCATTCTTTTTTGAAATCCAAGCCCCCTAATCAAATAAATCAAGTTCTTTTGGTGGTGCATTTGCCTTTTCTGCCATTATGATGAGTTCATCATTCTGTGGATTTTCCATAAATGAGATGAAATCAGTGTAATACATCAGTGTGAGCCTTAGCATGGTTACCAGCTGCGAGAAGGATACGTGTCTTTTTATCATTCTGGAGATAACGGTACAGAGCAGATTGGCAATGAGTACCACCCATGTCTGTATCTGTATGGCATTTACACTGTCACCATAGAAGAAATGCAGTGGGAAGTTCTGCTTGAGCTGCTTGTAAAGGGACTCAATAGCCCACCTGCGCTTGTAAATCTCCTCAAGGTCCTTTACATCAAGCTCAAGGTTATTGGTCAACAGGACAACTGACTTATGTGAGTTATTACTCCATAGTTCCACTCGTCTTGCCTGGTGTCTTATCTCCCCCTTCTCAAAGACAATCTTCTTGTCTGTATGTGTAACCAACCCATCAGGGCTTACATAGGTTACTGAGGACAACTCCGTATAGGTGAGATTCTTCTTCATCTTGGTCACATAGCATACCCCTTCCTCTGTAAGTCGCTGGAACTGTGCATAATCAACGTATGCCCTGTCCATGGTAAGGGTAGCATCCTTAGGAAGATGCACTTCTTTAAGTAGATAATGGTCATGCGTGGCGGCAGAGGTAAGCTGTACGACCATGGGAACGCCAACATGGTACTTCATGACCGTATGAACCTTCATACCGCCTTTCTTCTTACCACTCTTGGGGTGTCTGCCTACACCCTTGAGTATGTTGTCAAAAAGGATAATCGTAGTTGAATCCATCATATACAGAAGCTTTTCCCATGTCTTCTGTTCACCTTTAGGGCGGCTGTCCGATAAAAAAGAACCATAACGATCTAAGAGGTACGCATAAACGCTTGCAAAGAACTCTTGTGGGCGACGCTTGTTGGCATCAGCAAGCGTACTACGACGAACGACATAGTCGATGCCAAGATGATGCAGTTTGTTTACTTCAGCCTTCATGCCTATCTCCACTTCCCGAAGAGAATCAAAGTGTTTGAGAACACCAAAGAGCATTATGACAAGGTGAGTCCACCCGTCAAGACGCTTTACATAAGCTTCACTTCGGGGTGTTTCAAGGCTAATTTGCTTGATTTGTTGCTTATCGAGTAATTTTATTACCTGATGATAGACCGGCTGTCCGATAAAATATGTACTTTTGCCCATGTTATTGAAGTTTTTTCGCAGAAACAAAAGTAACAAAAAGGGCTGAAATCCAAATACGGATTTTAGCCCTTAACTTTTATATGTGGAAAAGGTTTACCGGACAGCAATAATTTTTAAATTAATGTAAGCTATACTATTTATAGTTCATATTTTTTTCTTTTCATAGATTTAGATGATAGTTTCTATTTGCTTGCAAAAGTAATATGTTTCTTATTATAGCCTTTCAAAATGACTGTTAAATAATTTCATATTTACGATTTTGTAACTTTTTTGTGAACGAGGTTGAATATTTGTTTTCGTTTTATATTTTTTAATCCCTTAGCTAAATTTTGTTGATGGAATGCTCATAACGGGAGGTTTTGCGCATCGGTGTTTTCCCTCTGGCTGTCTTTTCAAAGAAGATAATGTGTTATTGGTTAGTGGTTTGTAAGTAGTTGAAGATCAGTATGTAAATGGTTGATTTTCATTTGTGCGAAGAATACAGTCCATTCTTCGCAAAAACGCATTGTAATTGTGCGAAGATTGTTTTGCATTCTTCGCACAATTACAAAACGCATTTCCAACTGCCTGTCTTGAGTTCAGGATAAAGTGGAAAATGGACGAGCGAAAAGTAAAGAAATTTTTGACGTGGATGCTCTCGTTTACTTATATTTCCAATCCTTTCGAGCGCATAAGGTATTCCGCTTTTTTGAGCGCATTGTATTCCTCTATGGGCATTATCACTACGCTCTCGTTGTTGGGTCGGTGGATAATCAGCGATTCGCCGTTCTGTGCAACGCTGTCAAGATACTCTTCCAAGTTGTTTCCGAAATCAATATAGTTGGTAGTTCTCATTGCTTTAATCGTTTATAATGCAAATAATAGGTACATATTTCTGTACCTGCAAGTGATGATGAAAATAAATAAAATTGAGTTCGGGGTGTGAATCAGCAAGAGGAGCAAGTAAGCAGGTCGTGAATCTGTGAGAGCCGATGCTGTGGCGCAACTGGATAATTCGGTATAAGCCACTGCAATATTGCCTCTCACAGATTTCACAGACCCACAGAATCTTCTCTCTGTCTCTGCCCACAGAGAAGGCAAAGCCTTCAAGGATAGCACAGATAATTGATGAGCAACGACGGGGCATTTATTCAATACATTCATTGTCGCAAGGAATCTGTGCAATCCTTGAATGCCCTGCATTCTCTGTGTGGGAAATGAAATCTGTGAATCTGCGAAATCTGTGAGAGCCAAACTTGTTTTCTTCTCAAATGGTTCGCTTGCTTGCTCGTCCACTCGCCCCTTGTATCCTCGTCCCCTTACTTCTAATGCGCCTCGAGCCAGTTGTCTCCCCATCCGGCATCGGCCACGAGGGGCACGTTGAGAGGGTAGGCATTCTGCATTTCTTCTATCACGATGCGCTCAACGCGTTCCTGTTCTTCAGGATATACCGAGAAGTTGAGTTCGTCGTGTACCTGAAGAATCATCTTTGAGCGGATGTTCTCCCGCTTGAAACGCTCCCAAATCCGAATCATTGCCACCTTGATGATGTCAGCTTCAGAGCCTTGGATGGGCGCATTGATGGCGTTTCGCTCGGCAAAACCACGCACGGTGCCGTTCTTGCTGTTGATAGCGGCCAGATAGCGGCGACGGTGGAAGATGGTTTCGGCGTAGCCCTTCTGCCGTGCATCCTCCTTTGCCTTCTCCATATAGGCCTGAACCTTCGGGAAAGTCTTGAAATAGCCGTCTATGAGTTCCTTTGCTTCGGCGTTGGGAATGTCCATACGCTGCGCCAGACCGTAGGTAGTGATGCCGTAGATGATGCCGAAGTTGGCCTGTTTTGCCTTCTTTCGCTGTGCATCGGTAACGTCGTCGATGTTCTCGTGCCATATCTGCGCAGCCGTTGCACGGTGGATGTCGTGGCCGCTGCGGAACGATTCCATCATATTCTCGTCTTCCGAGAGATGCGCCATAATGCGCAGTTCTATCTGACTGTAATCTGCTGAAAAGAATTTACAGTTTTCTTCCGGAATGAAGCACTTGCGAATCTCCTTTCCGTCGTCGGTGCGCACGGGAATATTCTGCAGGTTCGGATCGCTCGACGACAGGCGGCCGGTGGCTGTAAGAGCCTGATTGAACGACGTGTGGATGTGTCCCGTACTCCTCTTGATCAGTTTTGGGAGCGCATCTATATAGGTGCTGAGCAGTTTCTTTATTCCTCTGTAACTCAGTATCTTTTCAACGATGGGGTGCTTTGCCTGAAGACTGACGAGAACTTCCTCGCTCGTAACGTATTGTCCTGTCTTTGTCTTCTTCGGTTTCTCCATTATCTGCAACTTGCCGAAGAGAATATCGCCCACCTGTCTGGGGCTTGATATGTTGAACTGTTCGCCTGCCAATTCGTAAATTTCCCTCTCGCAGCCATTCATACGTTCGGTAAATATTCTTGAAGTTTCTTCCAATGCTTCGGT
This sequence comes from Prevotella sp. HUN102, assembly GCF_000688375.1. Taxonomy (NCBI): domain Bacteria; kingdom Pseudomonadati; phylum Bacteroidota; class Bacteroidia; order Bacteroidales; family Prevotellaceae; genus Prevotella; species Prevotella sp. HUN102. The sequence continues at coordinate 661,746 of NZ_JIAF01000004.1, forward strand.
GTCGAGGCGCACTCCGTGGAGTTCCATATCGGCAAGCACCGGAATGAGTGGCATCTCGATGTTCCAGAACAGTTCTTCGGCATTTACTTCTTTGAGTTTAGGCTCCAGAACATTCTTCAGACGCAGCGTGATGTCGGCATCCTCGCACGCATATTCATAAACATCCGTGGGCGGGAGGTCGCGCATATTTTTCTGATTCTTTCCCTTCGGACCTATCAGCTCGTCAATATGAACCGTTTTGTAGTTGAGAAGCGTCTCTGCCATAAAGTCCATATTGTGGTGAAGCTCGGGTTGGATGAGATAATGCGCAATCATTGTGTCGAACATTTTACCCTGCACAGTAACTCCGTATTTGTGCAACACCTCGTAATCGTACTTTATGTTCTGGCCGATTTTGAGAATTTCAGGATTTTCGTACAGTGGTTTGAAGATGTTTACAAGTTTTAAGGCTTCTTCACGTTCGCTCGGTATTGCCACATAAAAAGCCTTTTTCTCTTCCACCGAAAAGCTCAAACCCACCAATTCTGCATCAATCGCATCCGTTGAAGTGGTTTCTGTGTCCAGACTGACAAATTGTTTTGTCAAGAAATAATCACAAATGCGCTTTGCTTCTTCCTCATTATCAATGAGTTTATAGTCTGTCTGCGTGGTTTTAAGGCTCTCAAAACTCTCGTTTTTTGGAGTTTCCTGACCGATGGACGAATTTACGGCAAATAAATCGAGCTGTAAATCATCGTTTTTTTGCGTTTGTTGAGGTTCATTAACAAACTTCTTCAAGAGCGTTCTGAACTCCAATTCGGTAAAGATTTCGCGCAGTTTCTCCTCATCGGGCTGTTCCATCTTCAGCTCGTCCCACTTTATATCGATGGGAACATCGGTACGGATGGTGGCAAGGAACTTTGAAATCTTTATGTCCTCAACGGCAGCTTCCACCTTTTCGCGCAGCTTGCCCTTGATTTCGTCCGTGTGTTGGAGCATATTGTCGATAGAACCAAACTGATTGATGAGTTTGGCGGCTGTCTTTTCGCCCACGCCGGGGCATCCGGGAAAGTTGTCTGCTGTGTCGCCCATCAGAGCCAGCAGGTCGATAACCTGTTGCGGGGTGGGGATGCCGTATTTCTCCTGCACCTCCTTTTCGCCAATCTGTTCATATCCGCCACCGTGTCGGGGACGATACATATATACATTCGGGCGAATGAGCTGCCCGTAGTCTTTATCCGGCGTGAGCATAAAAGTCTCGATTCCATCGGCACCGGCACGCAGAGCCACCGTTCCGATGATGTCGTCGGCCTCGAATCCGTCCACCTGCATTATCGGGATGCGCATAGCCTTGAGAATGCTCTTGATGAGAGGAACGGCTAGCTTTATGTCTTCGGGTGTTTCCTCGCGTTGCGCCTTGTATTCGGGATAGGCTTCGTGCCGGAAGGTGAGTCCGTGGTCGAAAGCCACACCGATATGCGTGGGTTGTTCCTTCGTTATGACTTCGTTCAACGTGTTGCAGAAGCCCAAAACGGCCGATGTATTCAGCCCTTTTGAATTGATTCTTGGGTTTTTGATGAATGCATAGTACGAACGATAGATGAGCGCATAGGCATCGATGAGAAACAATTTATCCATATTAAATCTTATTTTTAAGGGTAAAATTACTAAAAAAATGCCACATATACCGATTATATTCAGTAATTTTGTGTCAAAATTATCTCGTATGGATTATCTCTCGATCATAAAACAACCGATTAATCAGGAACTGGATGAATTTATCTCACTCTTCAACCAATCCTTAACCCACGAGGAAGGGCTGCTTGCGAAAGCCTTGGAGCACATTCGGAACCGTGGCGGAAAGCGAATGCGTCCGATTCTGATGCTGCTCATTGCCAAGAATTTCGGCAAGGTTACGCACGTGGCTCAGAACGCTGCAATCGGTCTGGAACTGCTCCATACGGCGAGTTTGGTTCACGACGACGTTGTGGACGAGAGTGGGGAACGCCGGGGACAGGCTTCGGTAAATGCCACCTACAACAACAAGGTTGCAGTCCTCGTTGGCGACTATATCCTTTCCACGGCTCTTCTGAAAGTTGCGCTGACGGGGTCGGACGCCATCGTGAAAGACTTGGCAGAGTTGGGAAGGACGCTTTCAAACGGAGAGATTCTCCAACTGACGAATATCTCGAATCAGAAAATATCGGAGGAGGTTTATTATCAGGTAATCAGGCAGAAAACGGCTGCGCTGTTCGAGTCTTGCGCTGTCATTGGTGCGAAGGCGGGAAATGCCGACGAAGATGCCATAGAAGCAGTGCGATTGTTTGGCCGGAACATCGGTATCATCTTCCAGATTCGCGACGATATATTTGATTATTACGATTCAAAGGAGATAGGGAAGCCCACGGGCAACGATATGGCTGAAGGAAAGCTGACACTTCCGGTTATCCACGCCTTGAACTCTACGGGCAACGAGGAGATGATTGCGCTGGCAATGAAGGTAAAGGAGGGCGATGTGAATGCCGATGAAATCGACCGTTTAGTGGCATTTACCAAGGAAAACGGAGGCATTGAATATGCCGAAAAGCGAATGTCGGACTTCCATCAGGAGGCATTATCCTTCATTTCAACGTATGTGAAAGATGCGGAAATCGCTGCTTCGCTGAACGCTTATCTCGATTTTGTGATTCAAAGGAGGAATTAGAGCGGCTTAAATATAAAAAAACATCTGCGGAATGGCCTGTTAAAGGATTATTCCGCAGATGTTTTTTTAAAAGCACTTTCACTCATTTATATTCGCCTCGTAAGTCTTTTTGATGATTTTGTCATTTCCAGCATTTACCAACATATACAAACATTGTCCTAAAACGAATTGGTCTTCATTGCAAATTTGGCTTTCTTTAGTTGCATTATCGAAAACAAGGTAAACCGGTTCGGAATCAGCTTGTTCAATTGCGGAAATGAAAGCATTGGTAAATTCAGAAGATTGCTTTTGTGCAGTTTCTGTTTTAGGCTCGGTTTGTATATCTTCCTTTTCATTGTTTGAGCAACTTACAAATGAAATTAAGGATATGGCAAACATACAAACTAATAATAAATTCTTGGTTTTCATAAGCTCATTATTTTGGTTCTTAGTTATTGCAAAGATAATGGTAATAAATAATAACAAGGTGCTTTTGGTGTAAAATAACAAATGTTTAACGTTTTTTATTTTTTGTGTGATGCCGATAATATGTTGAAGCGCAGATATTGGAGTTTCACGATGTGGCTTTGAGCTTTATATCGGAATATATGAAAGATGCGGCTATTGCCAATTAGCTGAAGGCTTATACCGACTTCGTGATTCAAAGGAAGAGTTAAAGTATTCTTGGTTTCGTTGGAGCAGAAGAGTACGATAAGTAAAAACTGGCTGCAAGGTGGTTCAAGACCCGATTCTTGACAGACTTGCAGCCAGTTTTCGTTTTGTTTTATTTTATTATTTTTTTCCCATTGATGATGTAAATTCCGTTTGGCAATTCATCAAATGGCTTGTTGAGTTTCGTGCCGTTGATTGTGTAGACAGTTTTCTTTTCCATCGATGATGCCTGTTTGATATTATCAATCAAGGTACTTGGTTCTTCGAGTTCCGTAGCGTTTCCTCCGTTGAAATCATAGGGAATCCACAGTTTCTTT